>AFXB01000010.1:0-300000 GCA_000238815.2 SAR116 cluster alpha proteobacterium HIMB100
GATTTTTGTCCTTTGTCGCACAAACTGCCTGTGATCGGGGATAAACATCACCCAGATGCTCACCTAAACACAGGCCGGGTTGATATGGTGGTGGGGGTAGGATTCGAACCTACGTACGCTACGCGGGCAGATTTACAGTCTGCTGCCTTTAACCACTCGGCCACCCCACCGAAACTCAATTCATCCAAATTTTCATCAGCCATCAGGCTTGCGAAAAAAAGGCGGTTCTGCGAATTAAGAAAGGTCAGCCAAATTGTCAACAGTGAAACACCAAATGCGGTCAAAAAAACCAAAAAAAATGAAAAATCAGCCTTATTCGTCCTCGAATAGAGCACACACACCCACACAGTCAGATAAACAGCACAAAGCTGAGCTACCTGAGACTGCCATGAAAGCACGTTCAGCTCTGTTGCTTTATGGATATCATCCGGTGGTTGCCGCCCTGGCAAATCCCAACCGGAACTGCATCCGTTTATTTGCCACAGAAGAAGCCGCAGATAGGCTGTCAGCGATTTCTGAGCAGACAATGCCACCTGTTACCTTACTTGCCCGGCCGCAACTGGACCAGATGTTAAAATCCAAGCAGTCAGACAATGTGGTAAGCCCGCATCAGGGGCTTGTCCTGCATACCACACCTTTGGATCAGCCAGATTTGAGCGATCTTCTCCACCAGCTGGATCAAGGGCCAGTTGCCAAGCGCTTTTTGATTTTGGATCAGGTCACCGACCCCCGCAATATTGGGGCGATCCTGCGTTCTGCTCGCGCATTTGGAACAGACGCATTGATTATGACCAGCCGGCACGCTCCTGATGAAACCGGTGCGCTTGCCAAGGCAGCAGCAGGGGCATTGGAAGATGTTCCGATTGTCCGGGTAAATAATTTGGCCCGCGCGCTGGCAGCGTTAAAAGACAATTTTGTGACTCTGGCCGGCCTTGAAGCAAATGCGCCCACAAATATCAGCGCGTTGGCAACCACACCGCATCTGGGGCTTGTGATGGGCGCAGAGGGCAGCGGCCTGCGCCGCCTGACGCGTGAAGCCTGTGATGTGATGGCCGCAATTGACATGGCAGCTACGTCCGAAAGCCTGAATGTGTCTGTTGCCGCAGCAATTGCCCTTTATGCGACGCGATTTCAGGGGTGAAATCTGCTTGACACCGATAAAGTGGTGATCTAAACACTCGGACACGTGCTGGTGTGGCTCAATTGGTAGAGCACCCGATTTGTAATCGGGCGGTTGGGAGTTCGAGTCTCTCCACCAGCACCATTTTTCCCCATCAAATGAAGTGCATCTCATTGTTTTGTAAGCATACGTTATGTTTGCAGGAGATGACTGATGTACAGAGTGATGTACAATTCCAATTCCCCTCACGTGTCATGCAGGGCTGGTGTTTATTACTATACAAGACGAGTTCCCGTTGATGTGAGGCAGTATTATGCCTCCCCTCGCCTATCTTTTAGCCTGAGAACCAAGTCATATGCTGGTGCTGTTCGTGCAGCTCAGTCTGTGACACAGCGTCTTGAGGATTACTGGCTTGGTTTGCGGCTACAGAACATGGATATTCCAGCTATCCATCTCGTAAGAGGGGATGGTATGGCACATGATGCGCCAGTGATGCTGGATGCTGTTGAGAACTATCTCAAGCTGAAGAGTAATGATGACCGCACCTTTATAAGGACGGCGAGGCGCAATGGTGATTATGTTGCCAAGCTATTAGGCAACAGACCAGTTACATCCTACTCAACAGCTGAGGCTGCACAGTTTCGTGACTGGTGCTTCGACAAAGGCATGGGGCTAAACACAGTGAAACGTGTTTTTGCCTCCGTCAGGTCTGTTATAAATCTTAATATCCGTGAATATGGATTACAGGGCGGCAATGCATTCTCCGGCACATACATGCCAGACTTGAATAATCTATCCCCAAAACGAAAACCCCTCCCATTGGAAATACTGAAACTTGTTCAAAATCAGTGCCGAGAAACTGATGATGAGGTACGTTGGTTAGCTTTACTTCTAAGTGAGACAGGGATGAGACTTAGTGAAGCTGCTGGGCTTGCAAGAGAAGATATTCACCTCGATAAACAGCTGCCTTATTTGGAGATAAAGCCGCACGAATGGAGGCGACTAAAGACAAATTCTAGCCAACGTCGCCTTCCACTAGTAGGTCATTCATTATGGGCCGTCAGGCAAGCTTATATCGCCAGCAATGGCCCATTTATGTTCCCTAAATATTGTAATGAGAATGGCTGCAAATCTAATTCTGCAAGTGCTGCATTAAACAAGTGGCTGAAGGGTTTGGCAGGACCAAATTACGTAATTCACTCTTTCCGCCACGCGTTAAGAGACAGACTACGGGCAGTTAACTGCCCTACAGACATGATTGACCAGATAGGTGGATGGAGACGAAAGTCAGTGGGAGAGACATATGGAGAGGGTTATAATCTTGAGCAGGTCTATGAATGGCTCAATAAAATCTCACTTTAATCGCCGTTCCTTCTCACGCTCTACGCGCAACTGATGGTCAACTTCATCTTCTACAGCTTTTTGCAATCGCTCTTTTTTAGACCTACCAAACATACCTAATATAAACGCATGTAACATCGCCACTGGAAACAATAAGAAAAGGTAGAATATCACTAGTATTGGGTTATACCGCTCAAATAGCTGACCAATGCCTCTTAATGCCCAATATCCCAGCAGCAGGATTACAATGAGGATAATACCGGTTAGGAGTGTTGAATCCCCACTCTCCATCAGTCATCTCCTGCAAACATAACGTATGCTTACAAAACAATGAGATGCACTTCATTTGATGGGGAAAAATGGTGCTGGTGGAGAGGTTAAATGCTCTACCCAAGCACCAAGCTGCATCTCTGTGTAAGCTTTATCAATAGGTTACGTTTGTAGCTACGACTGTCAATAGGCAAGAAATGTACATCAGTTTGTACATCAGTGAATTCCTTAACGGCCCTAGTATGTAATAACTGCCCCACCCCCCTCTGTCTTTCATTTAACTGCACAGTTACTTATGCATCGCTCAAACCACAGGGTAGGCAGTTCTCTGCACAGATACTTATGTCCAAGGCATAAAATAACCCCCCATGCATGGGCCATAGGGGGTGTGCCTGTACTTATTGTCAGGGTCTTACACAGATAGGAGATTTAGAACTTAATTGTGACCATCCTCTTCATAGTTTCTAGAGCCTGATGGTTTTCTATTCTCATATGCTGCTGTTACTTCCCACTGATGGTGATAATAGAATTCATTGAAGCTTGTGTTTTCTTCAGCTTGACCATGAAATTCAAAAAATCCTGCTTTTTGACGATATTTACACAAAGCAGAAATACATGACTTTTCTACATACGAATATACATTTGGCAACTCTCCAGTTTTCCAGTGAACTAATACAACAGAAGGGCGGTTATTATACTTTCCTTTTTCTACGCCGTGCCAAAAACACTCATGATATTCATACCGAGTATATTTTTTAGCTTCTCCCCATCCGTTATTTCCGCCTTTTTCTCTATGCCATTTTCTGCGAATTATCTGTTTAATCGTAGCACCAGATGAATCAATTTCCACAATTTTTGCCGGCCAGTAGGAATAACTACTTTCACCCCTTGTGCTTGTTTTGTAACATTCTCTCGCTAGTACCTTGTCATCATCGCTGCTTATACGTTCGTCCGCAAAAGAAGTCGAAACAACTGTAAAAATCAGCAAGCAAAAACAGAAGAATTTTATTATCATGAAAACTACCTCCTATGTTTTTTCTGGTGCTTTATTTGGTGCTTGATGGGCTTGATATTGGCTAGGTCATCTATTGTATTCAGAAATGTTTTTCATATTATCTCAGTAATGAGCATGTTCTTTTGCAGTACATTTGTAATTACGCTACTCTTCGCTGAACTTTATTAAAATGAGAGTGCTCTCTCATTCTGCTCTAAATTTCATGAATGTCTGTTAACGCATCTTCCACTCCATCGCATTGCTGGAAGATGGCCTTTCTAATTTCCAACCCACCTGCGCCTGTGCCTAAACCAGTCATCCCCAAGCAAACGGCTCCCGCTCGGTGTGCGGCAATAACGCTTCGGTATGCTGCAGCATAAGATACAGATTCATGGCCTGACAATCCATCTGCTGCAATGCTAACCGTTGGCGCAACAATGAGCCATTTGACACGCTCATCTGCAGTCTGGATAGCTCTAGCTTCACCCACAGGTATGGGTTTTGCTTCGATGCTTTTTCGCACTCTATACTCAAGTGTGTTCCCGAAGTGTCGGCGTAACGCAGCATCATAGCCTCCATTCATAATTCCCGCTGTATTTGCTGGGCTTACAACCGCATCAATATCGAAAGCTAATGGTGTACCGTCATGCCATTCAAAAGTTGGATCGTAATCTTTTAAAGCTTCAATAACTTGCCTATTGTGGTCAGCTATGATCACTCTCATTGCAACAAACTTCCTAGTTGAACATCCACTCATTTTGGCGAAACCATTCTAAATAATCAACCTGTCCCAAGCCGTCTGGAAATTTTGGCATGCCAGGATGCACTTTACCAATTTGGGCTGTCGTTCTTATTTCACCGCCTGTGATATTAAAATAGCTCTCACGCATCGTTTCTTCTAACTCACCTAACGTGTCTCCATATGCATGATGCATAATGAAACTGTCATGGATAGGAAGCACTGGTGCGGATTCTAAGTTCGCGAAATGTAGCATTACGCCGTCTGCAATTTGACTATCAAGAAACTGCAGCTCTGTCCCTACACCTGAATAGAAAAGGCTCTCTATGGGCTTGTGAGCGGCAGCAATCGCATCTCTAAGCTCAGCCCAGTTGAATGGACAGCCACTCAAATCCAGTCCCCTTGGAGCGCGTGAGAGGAGATGTGTGGCGTTGAGCATTGCGTTAAATGCACGCTTAACAATTTCTCTATGTTCTTCTCCAAAGACACATGAATATGCATCTTCTTCCCCTAGATGTTTTCCTACTTTCATGTAAGCCAGATGAGGGTTCATTTGAGAATAATCGTACTCACAAGTTAGCTTCCAATCTAATGTGATGAAGGGACGGTATTCCTTAGGAACGTTCTGCCACCACCCACCATAAAAACGCCCGCCACGATCAAACCGACCATCCGTGAAAATGCGCCTTAGATATTTCTGCGTAAAGTTTATTGGCGTTTTGTCATCAGAACATTTCAATCGTTCATTAAGCTGACTGTATTCAGACTTAGGAATTTCCAAAGCAATTCTGCAACGGCTTAAACACCAATTAATTTTGCTGAGATTAGCTCTCATGTGATTTGTGTCATCTGTATCAGTATATTGAAGGTTGACCCGCTTCTGGTTGTCCTTTCGCCCTAATATTATGGTTTCCATTTGGGGAAGATGTTTATCCAGTTTTCCAGAGCACAATGCATTCAAATCACACATCTCAAGCAGTTTTTCCGACGCACTAAAGCGGGTGCGCTCTCCTTTCTGTCTGTCTCTGTCAAGATAGCCCCGCTTAACTTCCCTTATCAGTCCAGCAGCTTTTAAGCTGCGATAAGCACTGGAGAGTTGAGTGTAGGAAATACCTGGAGGGGAATACCTGTTATTTGCGCTGTAACTGGATTTATCCAGAGCTAATATACAGGGTATTTCTGGTGATAGATGGGCGTGAGATATTGCATCAGAAATGATGAACTCAATTGCATTCGTGAATTTATCCAGCGCATCCGCACTCCGCTTCCTTTGTCTGAATTCGGCCTTGAGGCATTTAGCCACACAAACACTGACCAGATTGCTGATATTATTAATGTCCTTCATGAGCAGCCTCCCTTCGCCCAACGCGGTCTGGGTGGCTTAGAATCAAGACAGCTCTGTAGGCCTTGGGCCTTTAGCCAAGCAGTCCATTCTTTCCATGGGTTTTGTCTGAACCGCATAGGTTTCTCAGAACAGCTCACAAGCGGCGTAAAAGGCTCATGAGCCATCACATAGGTCTTTGCTTGCTCATAAGTTTCAAAGTGGTCACAGCGCACTACAGGAAGCTTAATAGAGTTCTTGTAGGTGGTCAGAACCCAGCAACGTCTGCGCTTCGTTAGCTGATGACCTGTAGCGTCTATGTCTGCCACAGACCCTCTCTTCAGCCTCATCACATACACTCGGTCATCGACAGGTAGTTCAAGTAGCAGAGACATTATTCACCTCCGTTATTTGAGTTATCGATAACGCCGGTTTGCTTAGCAGAAGAGACTACTTGTCTTACTGTCTTACAAATGAGTTTCGCTGTTCCACCGTGACTTTCTAGCTGGTCCAAATGGCCGTCTTGTTCTAAGTCAGCCAAGCACTGCAGGATGATTTTCTCTAATTTTTGCATGTTACATCTCTCTCGGTTACGGTTTGAGGAGATATGGATGGGTTATGCACTATCCCTAACCCATCTCTTCCCCTTCACTTCGTTCAGGGGGAAGAGTGGGTAGGGTCTATGCTCGGCAGGGTTTGTTAGATGGATATACTTGAAGATGCATCCTTGGCTTGGCAGACATTGGCTGTAAGCGGGAACATAGACGATGAAATAATAGTTTTATCACCCTTCATTACTGGCGATCTATTGAGCGAATTAGTTCAAAGCTCAACAGCATCAAAATTTACTATTGTTACCGCTCTCACTGCACAATCTATTTACAGTGGCGCAGTAGATTTAGCTGTTCTTGAAAGTCTATTAGAAACAAATTGCTCCCTGCTCTCATGCAAAGGCTTGCATGCCAAATTGATGAAGCGTGGAAGCGCTGTGATCTTGGGTAGTCAGAATTTTACCACCGGCGGCATTCATAATCTTGAGTTATCGGTTCAAATGGACGCGCTTGGTTCAAATCAGGACAAGTTAAATAAATTCATAGAGAAGGTGATTTCACAAAGCGGTGTGATTAACAACAACTTGCTCAGCATATTAAAGCAAGAGTTAGACGTGTTGCATGTTGAACGAGATGAACTAAACGAACATTACGAAAAGATTAACGTAATTATCCAAGAGAGCTTTGAAGCTCAATACACAGCTTCTGTAGAAGCAGAAACACCCTCTGATACGGGAATAGTGGTTGAGAGAGCATCGGAAAAACACCTCATCACAATGGGTTGGGATGAAGACGCTGAAGTCTCTTGGTTTGAAAGGATGAGCGAAAGACGGGAGTTTGGAACTGGCCCTATATTTCCTAAGTCAGATCTTACAAAGTTTGTTAGAGAGGACGGCAGTATCTTAAGACTGCTACAGGGGTATTTTTATTTCTGCATAGATACTGAGACTTTGCAGCCCTTCTTCATGAAGGCTAATAAAACCCGAACTTCGTTTATTGTTACCAATCTGCTGCGTCATATTTCCAATACCCAGCCTCATAAAATTTCTATAACCCTTAGAAAGCCTACTAGTTCGTTGCCTTGGAATATCAGTTTGCAGATTGGCTTGAACGTAGGTCCTGATGTATCCCATGCACACCTTGTCTCAACATTACTATTTGATGGGACGAATTTATCCCCATTTTCTTATAGAATTAAATGCTTCGGTCATGATGGTGTAAGAAGTGATGTGACCAAGGCGGATTTCGAACGCTCTCATTCAAAAATTCCTACTTTTGAGCGAGCTGACATATTAACTGCTATTTTTGAGCCGTTTTATTCTCCATCACAAAAAGAGAAATTGCGACCTGATGACATTTATTCAGAGGGACGCAATTTTGAGCTTATCGCAAAAGAAATCGACCTTACTGCCAGTGAGGCAAAACATCACAAAAATATTCCCTTTTTGGTAATTAAATGTATCGATTAATTCTAAATCTCCTATCTGTGTAAGACCCTGACAATAAGTACAGGCACACCCCCTATGGCCCATGCATGGGGGGTTATTTTATGCCTTGGACATAAGTATCTGTGCAGAGAACTGCCTACCCTGTGGTTTGAGCGATGCATAAGTAACTGTGCAGTTAAATGAAAGACAGAGGGGGGTGGGGCAGTTATTACATACTAGGGCCGTTAAGGAATTCACTGATGTACAAACTGATGTACATTTCTTGCCTATTGACAGTCGTAGCTACAAACGTAACCTATTGATAAAGCTTACACAGAGATGCAGCTTGGTGCTTGGGTAGAGCATTTAACCTCTCCACCAGCACCATTCTTCCTTGTATCACTTAATACAACCAATTGAATTGCTTCACTTCATGTGTCTGCATGGCGATTGGTGTGAAACAAGATGAGAAACAAATATGCCTAAAATCATGTGTTATTACGTGATGGTGTCTTCTATTATGTGAGGCGTGTGCCTCAAGATTTAGCTGAACATTACAGTGTGAAGAGACTGTGTTTCAGCTTACGAACAAAGTCCTATAAATCAGCTATCCATGCATCTAAGTCTGTATCACAAAGACTTGAGGACTATTGGCTTGGTTTGAGACTGCAGAAGATAGACATTCCTGCCCTGCAGTTGGTTGAGTCAGATGATGTGTCTGATGACAGTTGTCTAGTATCTGAAGCACGTGAGTTGTACCTTCGGCTAAAAGGTGTTGGTAAGGACAGGGTGTTTATCAGAACAGCTACTCGTAATACTGATTATGTCATCAAACTATTAGGTGACAGACCAATAGGCTCTTATTCCTCTTTAGAGGCTGCACAGTTCCGTGACTGGTGTTTGAAACAGGGAATGACTGTGAGGACAGTGAAGCGTGTCTTTGCGTCAATTAGAGCAATAGTAAACCTTGCTATTACTGAACATGGCTATGACTGTTCTAATGCCTTTTCCAAGACATTCTTTCCAGAAGAGGAGAATGTAGCCAAGCGGAAACCTAAACCCATTGAAGACATCAGAACCATTCAATCAAAATGTATGGAGATTGATGACGATATGCGTTGGCTGATAGCCCTCATATCAGACACTGGCATGAGGCTTGGAGAAGCTGTAGGGCTTCTGAAAGAAGACATTATCCTTGAGCATGATGCACCTCATGTAAGGCTTATACCTCACCCGTGGAGATGTTTGAAGACAAAGGGTAATCAACGAGACATACCGCTAGTAGGTGCGTCTCTGTGGGCCTGTAAGAGGCCTCTAGAGGCTAATGATGATAGTATCTTTGCCTTCCCTAGATACTGCAAGGAGAAGACCGCTAATGCTAACTCAGCCAGTGGTGCATTAAACAAATGGCTCAGCGATTATGTGCCAGAGGGGTGTGTCATTCATTCTTTCAGACATTCAATGCGAGACAGGCTAAGAGTAGTTTCTTGTCCATCAGATATGATAGACCAGATAGGTGGATGGAGTACCGCTGGTGCTGGGCAGGGTTATGGTGTGGGATTTCAACTAGCTACAATGTTGGGTTTTCTTAAAGAGATTGCTTCTGACTTTTCCTTCTAAGCACTTCTTTTCGCAATGCTTCGTTTACACGCTTATATGCTGGTTCAACCCAACTGGCATCCCAGAAGTTCATGTAGAATCCTGTATATTCCTCACGTTGAATAACCATCGTACCACCATCCACTTTCTGCAGTTCATAATGGTGGTCAAATGTAATGATACCAGTGTACCCGCCAAACTGATTAAGGTGATATGGTGGGTCAAATTTAATAACTTTTGACTTTATGGTTGCTTGCTTATCTTTTGCTTCAACCACAGTGTTGGTTATTCGGCTTCCTACCTCATACGTTCCAACAGCATTAATAATGACTGGATTCCAGTTCTTGTAATTTTCAGCATCCGTTATGACCGACCATACTTCAGCTGGTTCTGCCTCAATCATAATCTCAGTATAAACTTCATGATAACCAAGTGACTTAGAAACAGATTTCATAGCATTACAACCACTTAAAAAAATCAGAGAGGAGATTACTAGTGCTATGTTCTTCAAGATTTTTAAAGTCATCCTAATAATTCACCCGCCCCTGTTTCACACCAATCGCCATACAGACACATGAAGTGAAGCAATTCAATTGGTTGTATTAAGTGATACAAGGAAGAATGGTGCTGGTGGAGAGTAGGTCTGCGCTACACTGAAGCACCATTTCCAATTGAATTACAACTATACTCCCAGTTTATGTGATGCACTTGCACTGTCAACACGCACAAATGTTTCTTAGTTTGTTTCACAGTAGGTGATGCATCTTTAATGTTTGCGAAATCACCCCGACTATCCAGCTTTAAATGACTCATTGCTGGCTGTTTAAGAGTCACTGAGAGGCTTGTGTGTGTTCAGCTATACCTTACACCTGAACTGCCACACACAGGCTGTATGACTCTTACATGGACACACATAGGGTTGGACATGAACCTCTGGGGGTATGCACGTAGTTATACTCAGGCTATTACACAGATGGGGTGTCATAAAAATTACTACTGAGTATAGGGAAAGTGAGACATGGCAAGTGTCTTTATACCTACCTTTAAAATATCACTTAGCTACTTCACTTATCTGTGCATTTAACATGATTACACATCAAGTGACCCACCCCATGCATGGGCCATGGGGGGTGTGTAGATATGTATAGTTGGGGTGTTACACAGATGGGGAGGGGAAATGAGCCTATCTGTTGATAAAAAACTACTCCATGCCTTCAATGATCATAAGGTCTGTATCCGAACACTCATCACGAATTGCTTTTGCGGCTTGATATTCATCACTGAAATAGAATTTTTCTGCTTGGGATTTACTCTCAAATTCTATCATCATAACCACACCAACAAGATTCCCCTCGTGCCTATCCGCACCTGGACCTTTGGCTAATATTCTGCCGCCAAATTTTTGTATTACAGGCCCTGCCATACCAGAAAATTTCTGAAACTTTTCTGTGTCTCTTACTCTAATGTTAGCTACTAAATATCCTTTAGGCATTGCTATCCCCCGTTTAATCATCCGCTAATTTTCGCATATGGTCATAGCGATATATTTTTCCCTCTTTGATATGGGCAACACCCATGACTATGTTTTGCCTTCCTTCATCGTCAAGTACTGGATGGGTGCCTGCTACGATATCTGCATTTTCATACAATGTTTCTGCATCACCATTAATCCTAAAAGAGGTGTTTGCAGTCCATGAAAGCGTTGCATCATGATCCATATCTGATGTGCTCCACACAAAATCATCTGAGAGTAAATCAGCAAGTTTCTGGATATTTCCTGTTTCTGAGCCAACACGAAACGCATCAACAAAATCTCTCCAACTAATAGACATGAATATTCCTCCAAACTTTGCCCTAAATAGTTTGCCATGCATCTCAACGAGCAAACTGACCGAAAGTAAGTTACTCCACCAAATCTCCAGTGATTGGAATAGTGTGACGGTCTGTTTCATTGTATTCTTGAAGCATATGGCGAACGGTATTTAGATACTCTACTCCTTGCTTTGCATCACTCTCCAGTTGTTCAGCAACTCGCACAACTACACTGTAAACTTCATCACCTTTTGTCATAACGAAAGCATCTGAAATTGCTGTTCTTTCCGGCATTGTAATATGGTGTTTAAGTGATTGAACAAATTCATTGAAATGTTCAGGTTTGGGTCTAAACCGAATTATTGATAATTTTTTCATCATGGTATCCTTAATATCTGTATCAAGAGCCCGGCTTACGATAAGCACCCGACATAGCATTTGCCTTGTGGGCAATGCTGTTCATGTCAATAATCTCAACCATTTCCAGCTTTTCCATTGCGCCAGATGATATTACTAGAAGTTTGATAGCAGCCGCTGCTTCAAAATCAGGTGCTTCTGTAATCACAGCAACATCGTATTCTCCACGAAGAAAATGAAGGTCAACGACCTTACCGCCAGCCTTTTCTACCATCGCTGACACTGCAGATACCCTGTCATCATCAGGGTTTTGAACAAAGCCACCTAGAGCAGCGGGTGTGTATTTCCCAAGAGCAATAAATTTCATAATTACCTCCTCACTTCATTGCTGAGGTGAACGAGGTTTGTGCTTTAGAATATTGTAATTATTGCTGAGGTAACACAAAGGCCCCGTTCACTTTTTTAAAGTGCTTACGAAGCCGTTTAGATAGCTACGGACTCGCAGCTAACTAAAACTATGGCGTATGTGATGCTATTTGTCATGTAACAATTTTATTGAAGCGGAGGTTATGCTCATGGTCATCTGTCCAAGTATTATCCTCACCCCTTTGTCGTGGGCGTTTATATCTCTCGTCTGTATAGAGAAGCCCGACTGGAGTTTTTACCTGCTTTGCCAGCTTGTATGAGTGTTTTTGCACCTAGTTTCTTTAGCTTCTTCATTATTGGTCCAACATCGGACTTAGAAAATTTGCATTTGACCGATGCTTCTTTGACAGGCCACGTAAATGTATCCCATTTAGGATACTCACGCTTAATCTTGCCCCACATAAAATAAAGGTTCTTATTGTCTTCATCCAGAATGGCTGCTTCAACTCTGTCTAGTTTAAGATGCTTATCCACCTGAGCATCAAGAAATGTCCATATGGTCTTTATCTGACCGTCAGTGAAATCATCTACATTGTGCCCGACTAATAGCTGTGTCAGTTGGTCAGTGAACACTTCCTCACTCTTACCTTTATCAGCAATGTATTTGGCTACTTTTCGGGCCTCTTTGAATAACTCAGGATTATGAATGAAGTCTTCACCAAGTTTCTCCAGCTGATAGGCGGCTTGTGCTGTGCGCTTTTTTACATCTTTAAGAGCCTTACCTTTTTTTGGGGCTTCAACAGTGGCTGAAGCGCAAGGTAAAAATCCTCAAGAGACGAATATTCTCTTTTCTGTATCTTTCGTTTGATTGCATGATGTTCTTCAGATGCTTTGTCATTAAAAGGGTCTATCCAGTAAAACTGTCTTTGCTCAAATTTGGGATAGGCATCAGCAATATTCATATGGCTGCCATTGTAATGATCAATCAGGACACCGTTAAAACTGACAATGAACAGCAACGCGGACAGGGCCATGCCGACCGGGGCTGGCCAGAATAAAATACGCCCGGCCCTGGCAACTGCGAACCCTGCAAACATATATTCCAGATTACGATAACTGCCTTAAATCACCTTTACCCTGTCTTGTTCTGCGCGAACACGCTCAATAGTGGCCTGGTTAACCGGGGCATCAAGCACAGCGTTAAGCTGAGCATGATTGCCCTTGTCTCTGACCAAAAGCCCGATGCCTGTACCCACATGAAGTAAGGCCAATGCCAACAGCCCGGCCGCAAAAACCTGAGAAAAAAAGGGCCACGGAGCAGGGAAAAAAAAGTCCTGCCAAAATGGCCAGCCCCACCCCGGCAATGATCAGAACATACATCTCACTCGCCTCTGAAGCAAAATAGGTATCTATCGACGCCTTTGCCGCTTGGACATTCATTTTCATGCTCCTCATCAGACAGGCTTAAAACTGCAATCTCTGCAAAAAAAACAGGATAGCACAACCTTAAATCGTTTCAAATATATATATCCCTTGCTTTGGTAGATAAAAATAGTGGTTACAAAAAGCTGCACACATACTGCTGAGAGACTATCGCAAAACAGGCAATGTTATGCGATTTCACGCTTATAATCCAGCTTCAATCAAGTAAGTTTCTTGCGATTTTTTCGAAGATTTTTGCCCCTATGGGAATCAAATCATCTGGGAAATCATATTCAGGCTGATGGAGGGCAACATGATTTTCGCCGGGCCCCAGACATAACATGGCGGCCTTTGCGGTCCAGCCGAACGCGCCAAAATCTTCAGACGCTCGCATTGGCACGCCTTTGTTCCCATGAGGAACAGACAGTGCCTCCATCGCTGTTTCGGCAACCTTTACAGCGTCGGCATGGTTCAGTGACGCCGCAAAATCATCATGGACGTCAAATGACACATGAAAACCATGATCATGTGCCAAGGCCGTGGTGAGCAAAACAGCGTCTTTATGCAGATCTTCAAGTACAGGATCGAGGGCTGCTCTCAAGGTGACAAAAATCACAGCCTCACCAGGGGTAATTCCAAAAGTCGGCTCGCCAACACTGACATGCGTTATTGTTGACAGCCTAAAGGCATCTGTCAGCGTGCCGCCATCACCCAAACCATCGAGTTTCTGCAAAAGTGCGGGAAGTATAGCCAGAGGCGAGTTTGCAAATTCTGGCTCTGCAGCGTGGCTGGTTCTGCCCTCAAGCTTTATTTTCAGCCCCCGAGAGGCACAATTTATCACCCCCTCTTTTATTCCGACATATCCAAATGGCAAACCTGGTTCATTATGAATAGCAAACGCCCAGTCAGGTGTCAGTTCAGCAAAGCGTGGATCATGAATAACCGCTTTTGCGCCGCTTCCGTCCTCCTCAGCAGGCTGGAACATCAAAATTACACGGCCTGTTCTTGGCCTTTGTCTGGACAGCATACGGGCCAGACCAAACAGCATCGTCATATGACCATCATGGCCACAAAGATGTCCTTTTCCCGGACTCTCAGACGCCCAGTCCACCCCTGATTTTTCTGCAATGGGAAGCGCGTCGAGTTCGGCGCGAAACAGTACTGTTGGTCCCTCTTCCTCTCCGGCAAAAACAGCAGCCACGCCCTGCCCGCCAATATGTGAAATCAACCGGTCCGGAGCCAATTTCTTCATCTCAGTCGCAACAAATCTTGCTGTTTGTTCTTCCTCTCCCGACAGTTCAGGGCGTTTATGCAGATTACGCCGAAGAGATCTTAATTCAGTGATATCTGTGTTTGTAAGCATAACCGCTCTTGCGTCTGTTCGGAAAACAGGCCTTTTTCAGCCACTACCCAGGGTCACAATTTATACTGTTGCACCAGTAAACCAGACTATGACACAGACAGACGGCGCAGAAAACCGCCAAGCGGCAAAATCAAAGTTTAACATTTTGTTATTTTGCAAGGCTGCATCAGCCACAGCACAGGAAACGCAAAAAAACTGTCAGCTGGCAAACAGCCGCTTGGGCAACCCGTGCCCATTTTGAGCAAAAAAAGCCCCACACATTTCTGTGTAGGGCATATATTTTGCTTAAAGGAGGAACAGCAGGATGCTGGGCCGACCTTTTACTTACTCATCTGACACAACGGCTCAGTGTCCTGTTGTTTTAAAACTTATTGATCCCTGCCATCCAAAATGCACAACAAACCTGTTATCCGTAGCCAGAGACGACAGGGTCTGATGAGTGTTTTATCTGCACAGTCCCAGCCCATTTTGAGAGCTAATCATAAATTCTTTATTTTCTGCCCTGCCCCGCAGGCATGCGCAATTTCGTGGCAGCGTTTCTGCCGCGTTTTCTCTGTCTTGGCCGTGCTGAGCCACCGCAAAACATTCCGCCGATAGGACGGCGCGGCGCCCGCCCACCAGTCCAAGCCGTTACTGGCTGATAACGCGCCATGCAAATCTTCGGGAAGTTCAAGAGTGTCAATATCTTGTCCTGACAACCATGTGCCATTCGCCTTTGCCGCATCCACTACAGCAAGACCTGAGGGCTTTAAGCGACCTGACAGGATTAATCTGTCCACTCTCTCGCGATATGTTTTGGTCCATTTCTGTTGTTGACGCTGACAAATCAGCTGCATTGTGCGCGCCTCATCCAGCGCATAGCGCCTGCCATCAATCCAGCCATAGGCAAGCAAAGCATCCAAAACTTGCTCGCGGCTGACATAGCGGGCCAGGTCTGCCTTTTTCCAGGTCACCAACAGATAGGACAGCGACGACTGATGATTCTGGTCCAGCCAGCGCCATAATTCTGCTTCAGTCTCAACTTGGATTTTTTCCAGATGTAAAACCATTAATCCAGCCTAACCATCATTCTGTTCAGTATCTGAAGGAGAGATAAAATTCACCTGTTATATTTAATGAAAGGGGTCAGATGAGCGACTTTGTCGTAAAGATACCTCGCTTGTTCGTTAAAATCTTGTGTGAGCCAATAGACAGTAGGGCTGTTTCGTCTGTCTGCTTCAGCATAAACTGCTTCAATTAAAGATTTCCCGATACCCATCCTCCTGACGGTCTGACAGACATATAAATCCTGCAGATAACACACCTCTTCAATTTTCCAATTATGGGGGTGAAAGATAAAATGAACCAGCCCCAGAAGCTCATCACCCCTGCTCGCCACCATCGCGTTCTGAGACCTGTTCTGAGGCGATATCAGTCGCGCGAATGTCATTTCATAAATGATGTCCTCAAGTATCGTTTCATAGAAGGTCAGATAGTCTGTCCAGACGGTTTTCCAGTTCTGAAAATCATCTTCTTGAAGGGGGCGCACCATTGGTGATGACGGGATCATATGAACTAACCTTTCTGTTTTGTATCTGATCTGGGCAGGTGGTTCGCCTTACAGGGCCAACATATTGGACCCGGCAACGCCGCTTTACATGTGACGCGTTACACCGCCATCGGCTCTGATACTCTGCCCTGTGATATAGCTGCTTTCTTCTGTCAGAAGAAAGGCCGCCGTCTTAGCTTGTTCTTCTGCACGAGCAAGGCGTTTGAACACGGACATATCTGCAAATTTCTGCGGCAAATCCAAACTGTCTGTAAATCCAGGCAACAAACAATTCATCCTGATGTTGTCTGCACCATATCGATCAGAATATAATTTTGTGAATGACGATACCCCTACCCGATACACACTTGATGTTGGGAAGGTCAGGCTCGGCTCAAATGCTGAAAATGTGGTCACATTTAAAATGGCCCCTCCGCCCTGAGCCTGCATAACAGGTGTAACCAATTTTGCCATTCTGATGACCGGCATCAATACCATTTCATTTGCTTTGACCCAGTCTTCGTCAGCTATGTCGAGCAGGTCTCCTTTTGGTGGCCCGCCAACATGGATAAGAAGGCTGTCGATCCTTCCGTATGTTTCCATTGTGTGGTGAAAAAGCCGGTCTGTATCTGCGGCATTTTCTGCCTTACCTCTGACAGCTATACCGCCTAGTTCAGAGGCAAGGTTTTCACAATTCTCAGACGGAGACATAAGGGCCAGCTTATAATTACGCTTGTGCATTTCTCTGGCAATTGCACCCCCCATACCTTTTCCACCGCCAATCACCACGCAAATCTTTGCTGTCATTTTTCCCTCCATCAGCGTCTCAGCCATAACAAGCACCATATCCAGAGATATAGATTTCTTCTGTCGTTTTGTGTCAATTAAGCAAAAAAATAGCGCAATTTTGAACATTTTTCGCTGAACGCGCTCTATGTTCTTGCAGATACTGAAGAATATGGATGTGACTGAATGTCTGAAAGAATAACCCTCGGGAACTTGTTTCATGATTGCGCCGCCAGATATGGGGATCGCGTTGCGGTTACTATGGCCCCGTCAGGCACCAGCATTACCTATGCAGAACTGGAAACAAAAATAAATCAATTTGCCCATGGCTTTCGCACAGAATTCAGCGAAGCGCGCAATTATGTAGGGATTATGCTGGAAAACAGCATCGAATATCTGATTGCGTCATATGCCTTAAAAAAACTGAATAAGGTAGAAGTTGCTGTAAACCGGGCCTTCAGAGGGCCATCTCTGGCCCGCATGATTAACCTGACTGAATGTGATATTCTGGTTACCTCATCCTCTCATTTTGACGCCCTCAAGGATATCTATGAGACGCTCACCTCTGTTCAGCAGCTCATTGTGTTGGATGATTGCGAGCAGGCAAAGCTACTTTTCCTTGATTGGTCAATTGTCCCGTTCCACATGGTTTCTGTCCAAGAGCAGTCTCATATCGCAAGTCCGGCAAAAGATACCGATACGGCTGTGATTATGTTCACCTCTGGCACAACTGGCACATCAAAGGGCTGTATTTTGTCACACCGTTACGCAGTCAGAACCGCAGAAAATATGATCGCTCCCTACCGCCTGACTGAAGCAGACATAAATTATACCCCCTATCCGTTGTCTCATATTGGGCCAGCATTTTATGATATTCTGCCCAGCTGGATGACTGGCGGTTCGGTCATTCTAAGAGACGGGTTCAGCCTGTCTAATTTCTGGCCGGAGGTCTCAAAATTTGGCGCAACCTGGTTCATGTGCCTTGGGTCAGTTCAGCAATTATTATTCAACGCCCCTCACTGTGAGGACGAAAACCATCATCAGGTCACACGCTGTTGGTCGACACCCGCCCCCATTCCAAAAGACGCATTTGAGCAGCGATTTGGTCTTCATCTGATACCTGGCGGTGGCTATGGATCTACAGATGCGGGTTGGGTTGTGATCCCGCAATGGGACCATCCAGGCGGAATAATTCTTCCTCATTTTGAGGTCAAAATCATGGATGAAAATGATGATATTCTGCCCGCAGGCGAAGTGGGCGAGATTGTCATTCGGCCGAAAGAAGCAGGGGTTATGTCAGATGGGTATTTTGGCATGCCGGACAAAACAAATGATTCCAGGCGCAATCTCTGGTTTCACACAGGCGATCTGGGATGGCTTGATGATGACGGATATTTTTACTTCAGCTGCAGAATAGCCGAGAGAATTCGGGTTCGGGGCGAGATGGTATCTGGATTTGAAGTCGAAGAAGGGGCGCTGTCACATGAGCAGATAGAAGATGCGGCGGCTATTGGTGTGCCTGCTGAAGTGGGCGAAGAGGATGTCTTTTTATTTGTGACCATAAAGGACGGCTGTACAATTACTGAGGACCAAATCATTACCTTCTGTAAAACCGTAATGGCAAAATTCATGGTCCCCAAACATGTTGTTATTTTATCGGAAATGCCGCGGACGCCAACGGGCAAGCCAGAAAAAGGCAGACTGAAACAACTTGCGCATCAGATGTTACAAGATCAGTCGCAAGAACCAGAAACCAAACTGGCTTGACCTTCAGCGCCTCGCTTTACCAGCCTGTCTCATTAATCACCCGTTGCGCCAGAGGCGAGTTTTCCGCGATGGTATTCATCGGCAATTCATCCATTTTGAACGTTCCCCATGAAGCCACCTCATCACTCAACTTTGCGGTTGGGTTAACCGGATATTCAAAATTCACTTCTGTATAGAGTGTCTGCGCGTCTTCAGATGTCAGCCATTCAAGGAACGCTCGGGCCTGCTCTTTTTTCTTGGACCCTTTGATAATACCAGCTGCTGAGATGTTCACATGCTGGCCTCTGCCATCCTGGTTAAAAAAGGCAAGTTCAATAGCATCAGCCCATTTTTTCTGTTCGGGCTGATCTTTTGCATATTTCATTTTGCCGAAATAATAGGTGTTCATCAGGGCTACATCACACTCACCACTGAAAATCGCCTTTGCCTGCGCGCGGTCATTGCCCTGTGGGCGGCGGGCCAGATTATCGACGAAGCCTTGTGTCCAGCTGCGCGCCTCTTCTTCACCATGATGCGCGATAAGAGAGGCCAGAATCGCCCTGTTATAGACATGACTGCCTTTGCGGGAACATACGCGGCCCTTCCATTTTGGCGTGGCCAGTTCCTCTATCGTGGTAATGGCGTCTTTGCCGACCCGTTCCTTTGATACCGCGATGATACGGGCCCGCAATGACAGGGCTGTCCATTTATCTTCAGAATCGCGCAAATATGACGGCACCTGCTGATTCAAAGTTGCGGAGGCCAGCGGGGCGAGCAGGTCTGTATCCGCCAATTCCTTAATCCGGCTGATATCCACGGTCAGGACCAAATCTGCTTTGGTTCGATCACCTTCAGCCTGCAGACGTGCTGCCAGCCCCTTTGGTGCATAAACAGTTTCAAATGTTACGCCTGTTTTCTCAGTATAGACTTCAAGAATGGGTTCCAGCAGAAACGGTTGACGATGGGTATAAATGCCAAGGCTGTCTGCCCAGGCGGCACCGCTGGTGAGTACTGACAGGAACATCATGCCACATATCATTCTGAACATTGACTTATCTCCTTGTTTTATTGAAGGTTGTCTTCCCCCCAAACGCAAAATTCATCCGTTCTAAGGCCTGAAATTAACGCTTCAATTTGTATTGAAGTGCTTCATTAATGTTCGCAAAATGCGAATCATTCTCACATCACTTTTCTGCTTATTGAGAATGATTATCAAAGTCAACAAAAAGAAGACTGTTTTAGTCCTCTTTTCAAATGATGGAAGAAATAGGTAAAATTTTAGCAGGCCAATTCACCGTGCAACGGATATGAGCGGCGATACACAGGCGCAATATCAAAGGTCAGCAGAATATTTTTATAGACACTGGCACAGAATGCTTTATTACCTAAGGCAACCTGTTAAGGAACAGGCTGGACGGCCAGAATTTCTTTTTGGATTTGACGCTATCCTCACTATAAACCAAAAGGAATTGACATGAGCTCAGGCAAAGTAAAATGGTTCAACGCAACTAAGGGCTACGGCTTTATCGAACCTGATGAGCAGGGCAATGATGTTTTTGTTCACATCTCAGCTGTTCAGGCCGCAGGCATGGATGGTCTGAATGAAGGCCAGCAGATTTCATATGAGCTGGAAACAGGCAAAAACGGCAAAACATCTGCTGTAAACCTGAAGGCTGAATAACCCGCCGAAAGGCCGGGCAGCCGCCAGCCCTTCATAACTCACCTTATTAGAGGCCGCGCCGCAACAGCCGCGCGGTCTTTTGCTGTCTGAACTGTTAAAATCTGTTCATCAGACCGGCACCTTCATAAGGGCATATTGCCAAGTCATCACTTTATGCACGCCTTCCGTATAAGCAGACGACGCCCGCCCCCGATTCAGGGAGCGGCAGAACAGCAGGAGGCAGCCATGCATAATTTACTTTTTGGATCAATCGGTGTTTTGACAGAAACATCAGAGCTGCAGAGACAAGCTTTGAACCAGGCGTTTGGTGAATATGACACTGGCCTGAATTGGAATATTGCCACATATTGCCAGCATCTGGCCCATCCGGGCGGCTATATGCGGCTGTTATCAGCAGGGCTGGATGCAGAAACCGCACGAAAGGTTCATAACCGCAAACAGGATATCTTTGCGGACTTGGTCAGCTCTGGCCTGACACCACGGCCTGGCATTGTGCAGCTGATTGAAGATTGTCATACAGATGGCGTCCGCCTTGGCTTTGTTACCACGACAACGCCGCAAACATTGGAGCTGATCCGAGATGGGTTGAAATCACATATTGATTTCAGCCGATTCGCAATCCTCACGGACAAATCAAGTGTCTCTTCAGAAAAACCCCATCCTGAGGTTTATCTGCACGCCTTACACAGGCTGTCGGCAAGCACGCAAAATTGTCTGGCTATTGAAGATACAAAAGCCAACCAGCAGGCCGCGCTGAGCGCAGGACTTCCTTGTCTGCTCTATCCCGGGGCGTACGCAGTTGTCAGCCCAGATACAAAGACCAGCAGCTATCTCAGCTTTGCTGATTGCAAGACTGTCGCTGCCCGTCCGGCTGTGCCTCTTGACCAGCAGGTTGCTTGATTCTCGCCTTTAGACCCCGCATCAGCACCAGCTCTGAACAAAGATAAGGACAAAGCGGTATTTGTCCTTATCCAAGCCCGCCTTATATCAGGCAAGCCAAAATGTGCGCATATGCCAACTGGCCAAACCCAGCAAGGGGAAAAGGGTGAGTACGGTTCCGCCAACCCGCAAAAACAAATTCCGCTTCAACAGGGCAAAGCACACCCCATGCATCACCCGCCCGGTTGCAAAGCTGGCCGCATAAGCATGCAGACCAAAAGACGTCATATTCAAACTTTCCGCCAGATATAACAAAATCAGAAACAAAGGGGTGTATTCAGCAAAATTGCCATGCGCCCGAATGGCCCGATCAAGCGTCTCTGACTGATCTTTCCCAAAGCTGAGTGCAGCAAAAACAGGATTGCCGCGCAGCCCGATAACACGCACAGACAACAAAATGAACATCAGACATAGTAAGGATGCGTACAAAGCGGTGAGCATAGGCCGGTCTCTCTTTTCGTTTGGATAAAAAATGATACTTATCTGAGGTTGTACACAAGCAAATGCTGTTTGTTATGACAAGCGCTCTTTCCTGTTCACCATCTCAATGCTAGCATTAGCGCACCTTATTAAGGATCTTTGGCTGAGCGTCATGTCTGCTGTTACAAATCCTGCACCCACCGCACGAGTTCTGATTATTGGTTCTGGGCCCAACGCTGTTCAGGTGCGTAACTGGTCACTTTCCTCTTTTGACCATATTGTTGTGATCAACAATGCCTGGCAGGTCACCAGCGACTGGGATGAGTTAATTTATCCGCATGATTTTCCGGCCTCACGCCTGCCGGCTGAACTGAAATCAGGGCAAAGACTGATTGACGAAACTGCTTTTGTGCCCGCCCAAAATCATCATGGAGGATTTGTTTATGCTGGCGCTACCATGGCCTTTACCGCCGCCTACTGGGCATTGCATGAACACAGTCCTGCACAAATGTGTTTCATCGGCTGTGATATGTATTACCCAGATACCGGCCCCACACATTTTTATGGCACAGGGCAGCCAGACCCTTTACGTGCTGATATCTCTCTTACCTCTCTTGAGGGTAGTTCAGCGCGTTTTTTATGCCTGGCTGCCCGGCAAGGCTGTGCAGCGCTTAATTTATCTGACGGACCGTCCCGCCTGATTTTTCCCCGCCTGCAAATTGAACAGCTGCATGATGCTGTTCGATTGACAGAATATGATGAAGCCCTTGTCGAGGCATGCCTGAAGACAGAACGAGATTTGGGTTATTTTGTTGCAGATGGGCGATACTGGCGGGTTGCTGACCAGTTCGATCCTGAACAGCTGAAACAGCTGAATGAGAAATGGCTGAAGGCCGCCAGACCACAGATGTAAAAAAAACCATTAATCATCTTGCAAGCTGTTTTAGGTTTTGTACACTAAACTCTACTAACGGCAAGCTGGACCAACCAGCGTCAAAAAAAATTTGAGGGAGGACATCGTGGCCGCAGCTGAGACCAGCGCAGCCAGACGGGATACTGTGCCGCGTCTGCTGGCGTTTAACGCAAAACATTACGCTGACAAGCCTGCCTACCGAGAAAAGGAATTCGGTATTTGGCAAAGCTGGAGCTGGGCTGAGGCCGCCGCGGAAGTCAACAAACTGGCCCTGGGTTTGCTTAATTTAGGGATCTCTCCTGGTGACCATGTGGCGTTATTGGGGCGTAACCGGCCTTATTTTTACTGGGCGATGATGGCAGCACAAACAAATGGTGCAGTGCCAGTTCCGGTTTATCAGGATTCGGTTGCTGATGAAATTGCCTATGTCCTCGCGCATTGTTCTGCCCGCTACATTTTTGCTGAGGATCAAGAGCAGGTTGATAAAATCCTCGATATTCAGGGCCGTCTGCCAGAGCTGAAAGCCATCATTTATCTTGATGATGGCGGCATGCGCAAATATGACCGCACCCGCCTGCATGATTACCGCCAGGTTCAGAAAGCAGGTGATGAGGCGAGCGACAAACACAGACAGGAACTGGCAAAAAGAGAGGCAGCACAAACAGGAACAGACACTTGTGCAATGCTGTACACGTCTGGCACCACAGGGCAGCCGAAAGGTGTTGTGCTGTCAAATGACAACATCATTAAAACAGCAGAGGCCTCATCGGAGTTTGACCACCTCAGCGTCAATGATTCTGTATTGGCATATCTGCCGATGGCCTGGGTTGGTGACTTCATTTTCTCTATGGGGCAGGCGATGTGGACCGGCTTTTGTGTGTGCTGCCCTGAGAGCACAGAGACAATGCAGCATGATTTGCGTGAAATCGGACCAAGCTATTTCTTTGCCCCACCGCGTTATTTTGAAGGTGTGCTGACCAATGTTATGATCCGGATGGAAGATGCAGGCAAAATGAAGCAGGCTCTGTTCCATCATTTTATGGACCATGCACAAAAAGTAGGTGGTGCCCTGCTTGATGGCAGGTCTGTCAGTGGCATTGACAGGCTGAAGTATGGGCTGGGCCGGTTGCTTGTATATGGTCCGTTATTAAACACGCTTGGCCTCAGCAACGTGCGGGTGGGATATACCGCGGGTGAGGCAATCGGACCGGAGATTTTTAGTTTTTATCGTGCACTGGGCATCAATTTAAAACAGCTTTACGGCCAGACAGAAGCCAGCGTGTTTATCACCCAACAGCCAGATGGGCAGGTGCGCGCTGATACTGTTGGCGTGCCCTCACCTGGTGTTGAAATCAAAATTTCTGATGATGGCGAGGTGTTCTATCGCTCGCCAGGGACATTTGTTGAATATTACAAAAACCCCAAAAGCACAAAAGAGACCAAAGATAAAGAGGGTTGGGTGGCGACCGGAGATGCAGGGTTCATTGAAAAAGACACAGGTCATCTGCGCATCATCGACAGGGCCAAAGATGTCGGCAAAATGAAAGATGGCCGTCTGTTTGCCCCGAAATATGTGGAAAATAAGCTGAAATTCTACCCCAGCATTTTAGAAGCCGTTGTGTTCGGGGCTGAACGTGATATGTGCACAGCCTTTATCAATATTGATCTGCAGGCGGTAGGGAACTGGGCTGAACGGAATAACATTGCTTATTCATCCTATCAGGAGCTGGCCGGCAACCCGGAAGTGTATCAAATGATCCAGGCACATATTGATGAAGTGAACCGGGATGTGGCCGCAGATGAGATGCTGTCAGGATGTCAGATTCACCGATTCCTGGTGCTGCATAAAGAGCTGGATGCAGATGATGGCGAGCTGACACGCACACGCAAAGTCCGCCGCCGCGTCATTCAAGATAAGTTCAAAGATCTGATCGATGCGCTATATGGCGGCAAATCAGAGATTTTCACAAAAACAGAAGTGACATATGAAGATGGCAGCACAGGGTCAATTTCAGCGACGCTGAGAATAGCTGATGCTGTTGTCGTCTCAGATCAGGAGAGCGCCGCATGAGCCAGACATCTGCGACAGACAGCTATGTAACCGCTGATGGGCGCACCATTGGCGGCGCGGTTATGGAAATGCAGAATATCACATTGCGATTTGGCGGTGTGACAGCTATCCAAGATATTTCCTTTGACATCCGCGAAGGGGAAATACGGGCTATTATTGGGCCGAATGGCGCGGGTAAATCCTCCATGCTGAATGTCATCAATGGGTTTTACCACCCGCAAGAAGGCAAGGTGATTTATAAAGGTGCAGAACGCAAACCGCTAAAACCTTATGAGATTGCTCACCAAGGCATCGCCCGGACCTTTCAGAACATTGCGCTGTTTAAGGGTATGTCCACATTGGACAACATCATGACCGGACGCCTGACTCATATGAAAACAGGTATGTTTTCACAGGCATTATGGTGGGGACGGGCACAAAAAGAAGAAGTAGAAAACCGCGCTTTAGTTGAACGCGTTATCGATTTCCTCGAAATTCAGAGCATCCGAAAAGTTCCTGTCGGCCGCCTGCCTTATGGGTTACAAAAGCGGGTAGAGCTGGGGCGGGCACTGGCTGCTGAACCGTCCCTGCTTCTGCTGGACGAACCAATGGCCGGAATGAATGTCGAAGAAAAAGAAGATATGTCCCGCTTTATTCTGGATGTGAATGAGGAATTCGGGACCACGATTGCGCTGATTGAACATGATATGAGCGTGGTTATGGATCTGGCCGACCGTGTTGTGGTGATGGATTACGGCAAGAAAATCGGTGATGGCACACCTGAGGAGGTGCGCAGCAATCAGGCTGTGATTGATGCCTATCTGGGGGTATCACATGACTAATATGACAAAACCGATGCGACGGTCTTAACGGAGAGGAAAGATCATGCCAGCAGATTTTTATTATGGCGTTGAAGTGTTTCTGAACGGGTTGATGGCCGGGGTGATGTATTCTCTGGTGGCGCTCGGATTCGTTCTGATTTTTAAAGCCTCAGGCATTTTTAATTACGCACAAGGCATCATGGCATTATTTGCGGCCATGACTCTGGTTGGCTTTCAGGAAGGTCAAATCCCGTTTGCCCATCTGATTAATGCCGTGTTCGGGACTGAAGTGCATCATTTCGGATGGACCATACCCGCATTTTTTGCGATCCTGTTTGCTTTGGGTGTAATGTTGTTATTCGCCTTTCTTGTCGAAAAATTGATCCTCAAACATCTGGTGAATCAGGAACCGATCATTCTGTTTATGGCGACAATCGGCCTTGCCTATTTTATGGAAGGATTCGGTGATTTGATGTGGGGGTCAAACGTCAAAAAGCTGGATATCGGCATTCCGCAAGGGGGCAATTTCTGGATTGAAGAGAACACAGCCTTCCTTGGCGGCGAAGATTTCTATGGCTTTTATCTTGATACGCTGGATATCTATGCCACTGTGATTGCTGCTGTTCTGGTGGTTTCGCTGGTGCTGTTTTCCCAATATACAAAAACCGGCCGGGCCTTGCGTGCAGTAGCTGATGACCATCAGGCAGCCTTGTCGGTCGGCATTTCATTGCGCGGTATCTGGGTAATTGTCTGGGGTATTGCAGGCTTCGTGGCCCTGGTTGCGGGGATCATGTGGGGGTCCAAATCAGGCGTTCAATTCTCGTTATCCCTAATTGCGCTGAAAGCTTTGCCTGTGCTGATGCTGGGCGGCTTCACGTCTATTCCGGGGGCAATTATAGGCGGATTGATCATCGGGGTTGGCGAAAAGATGTTTGAATTTCTGATCGGCGCGCCTTTGCTGGGCGGGGCTACGGAAAATTGGTTTGCCTATATGCTGGCTCTTGTATTTCTGGTGTTCAGACCACAAGGCCTGTTTGGCGAAAAGATTATTGAGAGGGTGTAGACAGTCATGCTTTATCGTGAAGTTGGTGAATTTAAAACATCCTACGCTGCTGATCAGCAGACCTTTCCCATTGGGTTTGACAAAATTGCCTATTTTGTGGCGCTGGCATTTGCCTTTCTGGTGGTGCCGTTCCTGATCAATGATTACTGGGCAAATGCTATTCTGCTGCCGTTTCTGATTTTCGGCATTGCCGCGATAGGGCTGAACATTCTGACTGGTTATTGTGGTCAGGTGTCGCTGGGGTCTGGTGGTTTTATGGCTGTTGGGGCTTATGCCTGTTATAAACTGATGACAGGCTTTCCTGAGATGAATTTGATCATCTGCATTCTGCTGTCAGGTGGGGTGACGGCTATGGTGGGAATCTTGTTTGGCCTGCCCAGCCTGAGAATTAAGGGCTTCTATCTGGCTGTTGCAACTCTGGCGGCACAGTTCTTTCTGGTCTGGCTGTTTAACAAGGTTGGCTGGTTTTATAACTATTCAGCTTCTGGCCAGATTAATGCGCCGGAACGTGAATTTTTAGGCATCATCATCTCTGGGCCGAATTCATCACCTGAAGCTGTTTATCTGGTGTGCCTGTCATTCCTGACTGTTCTCGCCCTTGTTGCCCGTAATCTGACACGCGGGTCGTTTGGACGGAAATGGATGGCCATTCGTGATATGGATATCGCTGCCGAAATTATCGGGGTGAACCCGTTGATGGCCAAGCTGACGGCCTTTGGTGTGTCGTCATTTTATGTGGGCATTGCCGGGGCTTTGTTATTCTCTGTCTATCTGGGGGCTGTTGAGGTTGGTGAAGTGTTCGGCATCCAGAAATCATTCCTGGTCTTGTTTATGATCATCATTGGCGGACTGGGCTCTATTTTCGGGTCTCTGGCCGGGGCAGCCTTTCTGGTTTTGATGCCAGTTGTACTGAAAAATGTGATGGTTGGCTCGTTAGGCTGGCCGGTAGATATTGCGGCCCATTTTGAGTTTTTGATTGTGGGCTCACTGATTGTCTTTTTCCTTATTGTGGAACCGCATGGCTTTGCCATGTTATGGCGCATCATCAAGGAAAAGCTGAGGCTCTGGCCATTTCCGCATTAATGGTCTGAAGCAGGTCAGCGGGCTGTTCTTACTTGACGGCAAGCTGGCAATATACTGGAATTAAAATAAAAGAACTTGAGTTCAAACGGAGGAAATCATGAAGCTCAAATCACTTATTGTCGGCGCGGCGACGGCCCTGACCATGGTCAGCCCGGCCCTTGCTGATCTGACATTTCCAAATCTGACTTACCGCACAGGTCCTTATGCTGTTAACGGCATTCCCTATGCTGACGGCTATGCCGACTACATGACCCTGCTGAATCAGCGTGATGGCGGCATCGGCGGTGAAATGATTAACTATATTGAGTGTGAAACACAGTACAACACCGAAAAGGGTGTTGAGTGTTATGAAAACACAAAGGGCGAAGGCTCGCTGGTGTATCAGCCGATGTCAACAGGCATCACTTACCAGCTGATCCCGAAAGCTACCGCAGACGGCATTCCCATTCTGTCTATGGGCTATGGGCGCACATCAGCTGCAAATGGTAAGGTGTTCAGCCATGTATTTAACTACCCGGCCAATTACTGGGTTGGGGCGTCTGCTGTAATTAACCATATTCTGTCTCTGAATAATGGCGATATTAAAGGTAAGAAAATCGCGCTTGTCTATCACAACTCTGCTTATGGCAAAGAGCCTATCCGGACGCTGCAGGAGCTGGAAAAAAAGCATGGATTCAAGCTGTCTTTGTTGCCTGTTGACCACCCTGGTCAGGAACAAAAATCACAGTGGCTGCAGATCCGCCGTGAAAAGCCTGATTATGTCACCATGTGGGGCTGGGGTGTAATGAACCCAACCGCAATTCAGGAAGCTGCAAATATTCGTTACCCAATGGAAAATTTCATCGGCGTATGGTGGTCAGGCTCAGAAGGTGATGTTCTGCCCGCAGGTGAAGCAGCCAATGGTTATAAGTCACTGGCCATGCATAACACCGGTTCAGACTTCCCGATCTATGCGGACCTGAAAAAGCATGTTTATGACAAAGGCATGGCTGCAGGTGACGGGTCTTCTTCAGGACAGGTTCTGTATAACCGCGGACTATATGCAGCGATGCTGGCAACAGAAGCGGCCCGCCTGGCCCAGAAGATGTCTGGAAAGTCAGATATCTCACCAGCAGATATGCGTGATGCGATGGAAGCATTCTCGATTGATGAAGCACGCATGGCGTCGCTTGGTCTGCCTAACTTTGCACCAAGCTTCAGCGTATCTTGTGAAAATCACGGTGGCCCAGGCCTTGCCGCGATCCAGCAGTGGGATGCCAAGGCCAAGAAATGGTCAATGATCTCTGACTTCATCGAAACAGATGGTGAAGTGATCAATGCCCTGATTGCTGAAGATTCAGCCGCCTATGCTGCTGAAAATAAAATTTCTGAGCGGTGTGGCTAAACACTGATCATAAGCCAGCCCCTTCACAGCTGTGGGGGCTGGTGATTTTTTTGATTTATTGATTTGAAAATTCGACATAATCGCAGATACAGAGGCACAGATGCTGGATACAGTTCAAACAGATGAAAAGCTGCTGGATGTCAATAATATTGAAGTGATCTATAATCACGTGATCCTGGTGTTGAAAGGGGTATCCTTATCTGTACCAAAAGGCGGCATTACCGCCCTTCTTGGCGGCAATGGTGCTGGCAAAACAACAACTTTGAAAGCTATTTCCAACCTGCTACATTCGGAGCGAGGTGAAGTCACCAAAGGCTCTATTTTATATCGGGGCAAACCGGTTGCTGATCTGAATCCTGCCGCGCTGGTGAAATCAGGCGTTATACAAGTCATGGAAGGCCGGCATTGTTTTGAACATCTGACAGTGGAAGAAAATCTGTTGACCGGCAGCTATACCCGTTCGGTCAGCCGTGCTGATATCGCCCGCGATCTGGACATGGTCTATACCTATTTTCCGCGCCTGAAAGAAAGACGCAAATCACAGGCAGGCTATACCTCAGGGGGTGAGCAGCAGATGTGTGCAATTGGCCGGGCGTTGATGTCCCGCCCGGAAACCGTGCTGTTGGACGAGCCGTCAATGGGCCTTGCGCCGCAATTGGTTGAAGAAATTTTTGGCATCGTCAAAGCCTTAAACGAAAAAGAAGGGGTGTCCTTTCTGCTGGCAGAACAGAACACAAATGTAGCCCTTCGCTTTGCACATTATGGCTATATTCTGGAGTCAGGCCGTGTGGTGATGGATGGTCCTGCAGCTGAGCTGCGTGAAAATCCAGATGTGAAAGAATTTTATCTGGGCATGTCTGATGATGGGCGGAAATCATTTCGCGAGGTACGATCTTACCGCCGCCGGAAGAGATGGCTCAGCTGATGTCGGGCTTTTACGACGACCTTGAGCGGCGATCAGAAGACGAAAGAGATGCTGCACTTGCCCGTGATTTGCCGCGCCTGATTGAGCTGGCGAAGACAAAAACTGCGCATTATCAAGGCATCCTTGCTGAAATTGACCCTGACCGCATTACCAGCCGAGCTGCGCTGGCCAGCTTGCCTGTGTTGCGCAAATCAAGCCTGTTGCAGCACACTGGCGCACCTCTGGCTGTAAAGACGGTTGTGCCACACCATTTCGCAGAGACACACCAGATTTTCCAGTCTCCCGGACCAATCTACGAAATTGGGATGAGAGGAACTGACTGGTGGCGGTTTGGCAGGGCCCTGGCCCCGATCGGTATTGGCAAAGTCGATATTGTACAGAATTGTTTTTCCTATCATTTCACGCCTGCAGGAATGATGTTTGAATCTGCAGCGGCAGCGGTTGGTGCGACTGTTGTGCCTGCTGGTACAGGTCAGACCGAGCTGCAGGCACAAGCCATTTCCAGCCTGGCTGTCACCGCTTATGCCGGCACACCTGATTATCTGAAGGCCATTTTGGAAAAAGGTGAAGAGCTGGGCCTTGATATGACATCTGTGACCAAGGCTTGTGTCAGCGGCGGACCTTTGTTTCCGGCCTTACGCGAAGAATATGACCGCCGGGGTATTTTATGTCGGCAATGTTATGGCACCGCAGATGTAGGACATGTGGCGTTCGAATCTATTGAAACGGATGGCCTGATCCTGGATGAAGGTGTGGTGGTTGAGATTGTTCGCCCCGGCACAGGTGACCCGGTTCCTGATGGCGAGATTGGTGAGGTTGTTGTCACCACACTGAACCCGGACTTTCCGATGATCCGCTTTGCTACTGGTGATTTGTCAGCGATTATGCCAGGCCAGAGCATTTGCGGGCGGACCAACCGGCGGATAGTCGGCTGGCGCGGCCGGGCAGATCAGGCGACAAAAGTAAAGGGTATGTTTGTCCGCCCAGAACAAGTCGCCCAGCTGGCGGCCCGCTTTGATGAAATTGCACGCGTGCGTGTCACAGTTACGCATGATGGGTCTCAAGATCAGATGACGGTTCAAATCGAAGGTGCTGCAGAAGCAGAACCGGCCTATACAGAGGCTGTTCGCGATATTCTGAAGCTGCGGGGCACAATAGAGGTAGTCGCACGAGACAGCCTGCCAAATGATGGCAAGGTTATCGACGATCAGCGCACACCAGGCTGATCATTGCGTTGATGTTCTGGTGTTCTGTGAGGCAGATGCTAGACTGGCCCAGTTCTAAGCCAAATATTTTAGGAGGAACACAATGATGGACTTCGCTCTGTCTGAAGAACAGCAGTCTGTATTTGATATGACGCACGACTTTGCCGATCAGATGATCGCTCCGCATGCTGTCAACTGGGATCAGACAGAAGAGATGCCAAAGGATGTCCTGCGTGAAGCAGCTCAATTGGGACTTGCCGCGATTTATGTTCCGGAAGAGCATGGTGGGTCTGGCCTTAGCCGTCTGGACGCAACCTTAATTTTTGAGGCTCTGGCGATGGCCTGCCCCAGTGTATCCAGCTTTTTATCTATTCATAATATGGTGGCATGGATGGTCTCATCTTTTGGCGATGAAGACCTGCGCGCCCGCTATCTGTCTGATTTGTGTTCAATGCAGAAAATTGGTTCATATTGTCTGACTGAACCTGGCTCTGGTTCTGACGCAGCGGCGCTGAAAACAAAGGCAGAACGGACCAATGAAGGCTGGCAGGTGACCGGCACGAAATCATTTATTTCAGGGGGGAATTATTCTGATCTGTATATTGTGATGTGCCGGACTGGTGAGGAAAGTCCAAAAGGCATTTCTGCTTTGATTATTGACAGTGATTCACAAGGGCTGTCTTTTGGCGCTCCAGAAAAGAAGATGGGGTGGCGTGGCCAGCCAACCGCGCAAGTCATCATGGATAACTGTGCTGTGCCCTCAGCCAACCTGCTGGGGGGCGAAGGTCAGGGCTTCACCTATGCCATGAAAGGGCTGGATGGCGGCCGCCTGAATATTGCCGCAGCGGCGCTTGGCGGGGCCCAATCTGCCTATAACAAAGCCCTTGCCTATTCAAAAGATCGAACCGCATTCGGCAAATCCATCGATCAATTCCAGTCACTTCAGTTCAAGCTGGCAGATATGCACACCCAGCTTGAAGCGTCACGGGTATTTTTGCGGCAGGCGGCCTGGAAGTTGGACAACGGCGCAGCTGATGCCACCCGGGCCTGTGCAATGGCAAAACAATTTGTGACAGACACTTGTTTCGATGTGGCCAATCAGGCGCTACAGATTCATGGCGGCTACGGCTATCTGGCAGATTATGGCCTTGAAAAAATTGTCCGTGATTTGAGGGTTCATCAGATTCTGGAAGGCACTAACGAGATTATGCGTGTGATTATCAGCCGATCACTGCTGACGGAGCGGGACAAATGAGCCACATTGACTGCAGAATTGAAAATACCACTGGCCGGGTGACCTTGCGGCGGCCCGAGGCATTGAATGCCCTGACACATGAGATGTGTGAGCAGCTTGAGGCTGCATTGCTGGACTGGCGTGATAACGAAAATGTCACCCAGGTGATTGTTGATGCCGAAGGGGAAAAAGCGTTTTGTGCAGGCGGCGACATCGCTAAATTATATCATAAAGGTCTGGCTGGCGACTTTGACGAAGTACAGGCGTTTTGGCGAGAGGAATACAGGCTGAACAGCCTGATTAACCATTACCCGAAGCCTTATATTGCATTTCTGCAAGGCTTTGTGATGGGCGGCGGGGTTGGCATTTCCTGTCACGGCAGTCACCGCATTGTGGAGGAGACCACAAAAATGGCAATGCCGGAATGTGCCATTGGCCTGGTTCCGGATGTTGGCGGCAGCTATCTCCTGGCCAGAGCCCCGGGACTGAGCGGACAGTTTTTAGGCATTACAGGCTACAGGATGACAGCTGCTGATGCGATTTGGGCCGGATTTGCGGACAGCTTTATCCCGCACGATCGCTGGGCTGACGCCATCACTATGCTGACCGACCAAGGCACGCCTGATGCCATAGACAGCCTCACAAAGGGTGCTGGTGAGAGCCAATTGACCACTTGGCAGACTGATATTGATAGCTTGTTTACAGAATTCAATCCTGACCAGCTCACAGCAGCCCTCACCAGCCGGACAGATGATCTGGCGGCACACATCAACCGGGCTCTTGGCCATAATGCACCTTTATCAATGATAGCTGTTGATGCCATGCTGCTCAGGCTGGGGCGGAACTGCAGCTTTGCAGAAGCCTTGGAAATGGAATATCGTTTCACCAGCCGCGCAATGCAAAAAGCAGAATTTCTGGAAGGTACCCGGGCGATGCTGATCGACAAGGACAGACAGCCGGACTGGCAATTCAAACAGGCCAGTGATATTCCGCCAGGTCTGGTTGATGAACTTCTGGCGCCAACGGCATATACTGACGCCTTTTTGAATACAGGAGAGTGAGCATGAAAATCGGCTTTATCGGACTTGGTAATATGGGCGCGCCTATGGCCGCTAATCTGGTCAAAGCCGGGCATGAGGTAAATGGCTTTGATGTCATGTCCGCTGACGTTGAAGGTGTTAATATATGCAGCGATGCTGCATCTTGTGCTGCCGGGTGTGAAGTGGTGATCACTATGCTGCCGAATGGCGCGATTCTGCAGGCGGTTGCCGATGAGATCAGACACGTCATGACGTCAGGGTCAGTTTTGCTGGATTGTTCAACTGTGGATGTGGATACCGCAAAATCTGTAGCCACACAAATGGCGGATGCCGGAATTGATATGCTGGATGCCCCTGTTTCCGGCGGTATTAGCGGTGCGGCAGCTGGTACGTTAACATTCATGGTCGGGGGCACAGATGCGGCTTATCACACCGCCCTGCCCTTATTTGATGTGATGGGCAATAAAGCGGTTCATGTTGGCACAACCGGGGCCGGACAAGCCGTAAAAATCTGTAACAACATGATTTTGGGCGTAACCATGATCGCGACGTGTGAATCCATCGCATTGGGAGACAAGCTGGGGCTGGACAGACAAAAGCTGTTTGACGTGTTAAGCACTTCATCAGGGGCAAGTTGGACGGTAAACAGCTATTTTCCTGCCCCTGGTGTGGGCCCGGCCAGCCCCGCAGATAACGACTACAAACCCGGTTTCGCAGCAGAATTGATGGTCAAAGATTTAGGCTTATCACAACAAGCTGCAGAAGCTGTTGATGCGGACACCCCGATGGGGGCATATGCGCTGGCTTTATATAAACAATTTGTAAGCGATGAAGATGGCGAAGGGCGCGATTTTTCAGCTATGCTACCACGGTTTGAAACCCGTTCGCGTTCCTGACAAAACAACCACCAAGGCAAACATGATGACAGAACAGATATTTGAAACAATCCGAGTCAGCCGGCATGGCCGTGTGGCTCTGGTTGAGCTGAACAGGCCTGATGCGTTAAATGCGCTGAACAGCCAGATGACAGATGAGGTCACCAGTTACCTTGCCAGCCTTGATGATGATACAGATACAGGCTGTTTTGTTCTGACCGGTAATGGCAAAGCATTTGCTGCTGGCGCAGATATCAAAGAGATGGCGGCCAAGTCCTATATGGATACATTTTATGAAAATATGTTTGCCAAATGGGAAAAAGTTGCCCAGCTGCGTACGCCAAAAATTGCAGCTGTGAACGGATTTGCGCTGGGTGGCGGGTGTGAATTGGCAATGATGTGCGATATCCTGTTTGCAGGTGAATCTGCCAAATTCGGACAACCAGAAATCAAATTAGGGGTTATGCCAGGCATGGGTGGATCGCAACGTCTGACCCGCGCTGTTGGCAAGGCAAAGGCAATGGATTTAATCCTGACAGGCCGGATGATGGATGCTGAAGAGGCTGAACGTGCGGGTCTGATTGCCCGGATTTTCTCTGATGACAGCCTGATAGAAGAGACCCTGAAAGTGGCAGAGACCATTGCTGAATTTGGCCCGGCCAGTGCCATGCTTGCGCGTGAGGCTGTAGCCCGGGCGGACGAGATAAGCCTGACAGAAGGGCTGTTGTTTGAACGGCGGGTGTTTCATTCCTTGTTTGCAACCAGAGATCAGAAAGAAGGCATGGCCGCCTTTACAGAAAAGCGGCCAGCCCGTTTCACCGGTGAATAACGGCTACAAATACTCGAAAGGTAGAGATAATGTCTGAAGATGTGTTTGTAACCGCAGCCGCCCGGACCGCCATGGGCGGCTTTCAGGGCGCACTCAGCCCGTTAACCGCCCCTGAAATAGGCGGGGTCGCAATTGCTGCGGCACTTGCCCGGCAACAGGCTGACCCTGAGGGTATAGATGATGTGATTATGGGCTGCGTGTTACCAGCAGGTCTGGGACAGGCCCCTGCCCGCCAGGCCAGCTTTGCAGGCGGGCTGCCCCAATCTGTGCCCTGTACCACTGTTAATAAAATGTGCGGCTCTGGCCTGAAAGCAGTGATGCTGGGCTATGATCAGATTAAGTCAGGCGGAGCAGAGATGATTATTGCCGGAGGTATGGAGAGCATGTCTAACGCGCCCTATCTGGCAGCGAAGGCCAGAGGCGGTGCACGTCTGGGCCATCAAGGCTTGAATGACCATATGTTTCTGGACGGCCTGGAAGATGCTTATGACAAAGGCAAACTGATGGGCAGTTTTGCTGAAGACTGTGCTGAATATTATCAATTTTCGCGCGAAGCTCAGGATGACTATGCCCTGCGCTCTCTGCGCCGTGCTCAAGAGGCACAACAGGCGGACATATTCGCTGCTGAGATTTGTCCGGCAGCCGTGAAGACCCGCAAAGGCAGCGTAACTGTCACTATGGACGAGCAACCAGGATTGGCGTCTCCTGAAAAAATTCCGCATCTGAAACCTGCCTTCCGGGATGGCGGCACGGTTACCGCAGCTAATTCATCTTCAATTTCTGATGGTGCGGCCGCCCTCGGGCTGGCCAGCGGCCAAGCGGCAAAGAGATATAATCTGCCTGTGCGGGCAAGAGTTTGCGGGCATGCCGGATTTGCTCATGAACCAGGCTGGTTTACAACCGCACCTGTATATGCAGCCAGAAAGCTGGTCAGCAAGCTGGGCTGGAAAACAGCTGATGTTGATCTGTGGGAGGTGAACGAAGCCTTTGCTGTGGTAGCAATGGCTTTTATTCGTGAGTTAGCGCTTAACCCTGAGCAGGTCAATATCCATGGCGGGGCCTGTGCCCTTGGCCACCCGATTGGTGCATCAGGGGCCCGTATTCTGGTCAGTTTGTTAAATGCGCTTGACCAGACCGGTGGCAAAAAGGGAATTGCAGCTATCTGTCTTGGCGGTGGTGAAGGGATTGCCATCGCGGTGGAGGTGTCATGAAACTGACTGAACACGTATCGGCCGTGGTTACAGGCGGCGCATCCGGACTAGGCGAAGCGGTTGTCCGGCACCTGCGCAGTAAGGGTGTAAAGACAGCATTGTTTGACATGGATGACATCCGGGGCCAGCAAGTTGCTGCTGACACTGGCAGTGTTTTCATCAACGTAGATGTAAGCGATGCAACCTCTGTGCGTCATGGCTTCGAAGAAGCGAGACAACAACAAGCCCAAGAACGGCTGGTGGTCAATTGTGCAGGCATTGCCCCGGCCATGAAAACTGTTTCACGCGGAACTGCACATGACCCGGATATATTTGCCAAGGTAATCAATATCAATCTTATTGGAAGCTTTCATGTTGCCAGCATTGGCGCAGAAGGCATGGCTGGCGCAGAGCCGCTATCCGCGGACGGTGAACGCGGCGTGATTATTAATACCGCATCTGTTGCCGCATTTGATGGCCAGATTGGCCAGAGCGCCTATGCTGCATCCAAAGCTGCGGTGGCAGGCATGACACTGCCCATGGCAAGAGACCTGGCCGATAAGGGAATCAGAGTTGTCTCTGTTGCGCCAGGTATTTTCGGCACACCGATGTTAACTGCCTTTCCTCAAAAGGTTCAGGATGCGCTGGCGGCACAAATTCCGTTTCCAGCCCGACTGGGCAAGCCAGAGGAATTTGCAGCACTGGTTAGTCACATTGCTGAAAACGAAATGCTGAATGGCGAGACCATCCGCCTTGACGGGGCTATTCGTATGCCGCCACGCTAACAGGACTGTCAAGACCTGTTTTCAGGTCGCCACCCCTGTGGCATCTCGACCATGGCGAGCGATGATGACATTTTCGCCACTAAAATCGCCCCCTCCTCTGAGAGGCTGAACGCTTCAGCCTCACAGAAACTGACCCGTTTGCCGGGTTTCAGAACCCGTCCCACAAACCGAACCATATCTGTATTGGCTGGCCGGAAGAAAGACGTTTTAAACTCTATGGATAAGACTTCAGCAGAAGCAGCCGATAAAGAAAGTGCAGCAAACCCGCAGGCACTATCAAGCCCGGCTGTCAGCACCCCGCCATGCACAAACCCTTGCTGCTGCAACAAATTTTCGGATTTTTCCAGCTGCATGATGATCTCGCCAGGCTGCACACTCAGCAGTTCAATTTGTAACGTTTTCATTGCTGACTGCGCCGCAAAACTTGCCCTGACGCGGGCTTCAAACTCAGGGTCTCTTGGCTCAACCATCTATCTGCTCTTCGCCTGTTTCATTTGCGCTTCAACAGCTGACCTCTATAGTGCTAGCATCGAGCTAAAACTATAAAAAGGAAATGCTGTTATGACCAGCCCTGACATCAGCCGCTTTCCGGTCCCTGAGGTGAATAATCTGCCAGATGATGTGAAGCAGATCATTACAGATGTTCAGGAAAAGGCCGGTTTTATCCCGAATGTGTTTCTGACATTGGCGCATCGGCCTGATGAGCTGCGCGCCTTCTGGGCCTATCATGAAGCACTTATGCGCCGCGAATCCGGCCTTAGTAAAGCTGAACGTGAAATGATTGTGGTAGCCACCTCTGCTGCCAATAGCTGTCTTTATTGTGTGGTCGCTCATGGCGCAATCCTGCGCATCTATGAAAAGTCGACACAAATTTCAGACCAGATTGCAACAAATTTCAGAAAAGCCGATATCACAGACAGACAAAAAGCCATGCTGATCTTTGCAGAAAAAGTGGCGCTTCAGTCTGAACGCATTGGTGAGGACGATTTTGAGACGCTGCACGGATATGGCTTTTCTGATGAGGACATCTGGGATATTGGCGCAATTACATCCCTGTTTGCTTTGTCAAACCGCATGGCAAGCCTGACGTCTATGCGGCCGAATGATGACTTTTATGCAATGGGACGCAGCTTTGCGGACAAATCATGAACATGAAAGGCCCTGTTATCGCGCCGCTTGATTTGACGCCGTCAACTGATCCACGGATTGATGAGCTGAACAAAATTGGCTTTAATCACCTGATTGACCTTAGCCTGGTAAGATGGTCAGAAGATGACTGTCTGGTCCGGCTCCAGCTTAGCCCACAACATCTGAATCCAGCTGGCCTTGTTCATGGCGGCGTATTTTCGACTATGCTGGATGTTGTGCTGGCTATGACCGGCAGCTACAGCCCGCCACCATTGGCACTCATGCCCGGGCTGACCCTGAACCTGAATACCCAATTCATCAGCGCGGCAACAGCAGAGGACAAAGACGTCTTTGCCACCGCCCGCAAAACAGGCGGCGGGCGTTCGGTCTTTTTTGCATCAGGAGAAGTTGTGGCCGCGGACGGCCGCCTTTTGGCAAGCGCGACAGGTACATTCAAGCCTGGGCGGCAACCTTCATCATGAGCTGAGTTTCTGATGTGTGCGCGACTGGCAATCTTCCAGAAGACTGAGTTCACGCTTCAGATATGAACGCAAACCCAGCGGTCCGGCATCATGCCAGACCTGACGCACAGTTTCATGAAACATGCCTTCTGAAATCTCATCTGTGGCAAGGATAAACTGGAACAGGCTGGATGAAAAACGGGCCTGCAACTGACCGTCAAAATCATACAAAATTTTGGCAACCAGAGCTTCGTTCATATCCAGGACCTGATTTGTCATGTTCCTATTTCCTTGTCATGTAAAAGGGTTTCAGTGATGTGATGCCTGAAACTTACAAGAACCATACCAGTTTCGCAGTTGCTCAAAATTTTTTAAGTAATATGTGAGATAAAATTCTCTGCGGCCTTACAGACGGTGTGAATTCTTACAAAAATTCAACGCATTAAGTTTCTGACCTGATTATTTTTTTGAGACAACACCCGTGTGATGCCGTCAAATACAATTTCCTGATGCTTGTAATCCTCTGTTTTACTGTAGGCGCCGTCTTCAAGCATCTGACGCACCAATTCAGTAAAGGGACAGCTGCGCACTTTTTTACCGTTTATGACCTGCATCCATTGTCCGGCAATATCAATTTTACAGCTGCCGAACCTGTCTGTCTTTATTTCGGATAAGGACACAATAGAGGTCCGCACCCCCATCCGGCTCAACACCTTACCTGCGACATCATAATCAAACCCCTGAATGCCATATAAGCGTGCATCAGAGGTCAGGATGACGGTTTCCTGACCGCTATCAACACCCTGTAAGGATTTCGGAACAAACACATAAATCTGCCTGACATTGCTGTCGATCGCCCCACCCATTGATGAAAATGCCAGTAACGCCATTTCAGACATGGAATTCAGAGAAATATCTTCTTCCTCAGCCAGAAACTGACTACGCAAGGTCAGCGGCAACATGTTATTCACTACATCTAAATTCAGCGCTAAATCATTCGCCAGAATGCCAACAATCTGGTCAAAATTCAAAGTTGTTGGCGTGAGCTGAGATGTAGCAAATTGTGTGATCGCTTCGTTATTTGTTCTGATTCCCAGTTCAATCAGCCCCATAATCTGGTTGAACTGCGCTGTAAAGGAACCAACCAGGCGGCTGCGATACATATTAACCTTGCTGCAATCTGGGCCAAGGACGGTGATTTTGCTTTCGAAATTTTCCAACGCAGTAGGATTGTTTTCTGTCACAGAGGCAAAGCGTTCCATCGAAATAGTCACTTCTGGAAAGTCTTTTAATTCTGCAAAATAATGCCGCGATTTCTGAATAAACACGTCATTCTCTGACAAAATGGTGTTCCCGTTCCGGTCAAGTGGCGGGATATAAGACTGCACAGGTGCATTAATCAGTGAAAAAAACTGGTTCGGGTCTGTTTCCTGACAGGTTTCAACACCCTGAGCCTGCCCCTTATCAACAGCCATAAGCAGACATAAAAAAAATGCGCACATTATTTTGAATATTGCTTTGGACATACTTACTGACCTGCCAGACCTCTGCTTCTTCTTTGGCAGTTATACGACAGGATTGCCAGAATTTATAGTCTGGGAACACAGGCTTAACAGAGCGCCGATATGCGCCGTTACTCTGTTTGTTATGTTGCAGGATTTATTTAAAATACAGTCTACCCTTGGGGGTTCTTCCGGTCAGGGTGGCGCGTTTTTGCCACCACGTGAGCAGAACATGTCAGAGCAGGCTGATGAGGATATCGATTTCGGGCTGGCGGGACCAGACCCTGATTGCCGGATATTCTTGACGCACGGCGTCACAACCATGGTTTGGCTCAAGTCACATCATTTATTATTCACCTCTTAATTTGTGTTTGTTTGAAATAATCTGGATCATCCTTTAGATGTTAGCCCATACCCGCATAAGACCGTTTCTGTTTGCCCTGCTTGGCCTTGTGCTGTTCACTGGCTGTGCGGTGCAGGGGTCTGTTCGGCTGGATCCAAAAGACGCTGAAGCCCCTGTCTATGAGAGTAAAGTTATCGTCAGCGAGGATCTTGACCCGCCAGCTGCTCTGTCGCCGCCGGCGCCCGTTGAGCCGGTTGAACAAGAAGAGCCTGTTGAGACAGATGTTCAGGCAGACATTGCAGAAGAGCAGCCTGAGCCTGAGCCTGTTCCCCTGACCCGTGAAGAGCTGATAGATAAGCTCACTCAGCCAATCTATTTCGCCCTTGATGAAGCCCGGCTATCAACAGCGCAAACCGAACAGCTTGAGCAATTGGCTGCATTTCTGTTGGCGGAAGAAAACAGCCAGCTGAATTTACGTATTGAAGGGCATTGTGATGACAGAGGGACCAGAGAATATAACTTTGCCCTTGGTGCCAGACGGGCAGCAGTCATTGCCAAAAACTTAACAGATGCTGGCGTGCCGAAAGACCGGCTGAAAACAATTTCTTATGGGAAAGAACGGCTGGCCTATAGCGGCGTATCTGAATTCGCCAGAACACGCAACCGGCGCGGTGAATTGATTTTAAAACCGGTTTTTGAAGCGCCTGTGTCACAGCAGAAATAAGCCAAAAGCGCTGCCAGAGGTTAGCGTAAACGCAGCATCAAAAGATTGCCCGCTAGCACAAGACCGATACCAGCAACCGATAAGATCGTCCAGCCATAGCCTTCAAAGAATGTCGAGATAAGCAAGGCAAACACAGGGAAAATCACAGTGGCATAACCTGCTCGGCCAGCACCAATGCGCCCAACAAGAGTCAGATAGCACGCAAAAGCAACAACAGAAGAAAACACTGCCAGCCAGACCAGCCCGGTCAGATAGGCAGGCGCAACATCAATGATGAACGGATTACCCAAAACAACAGCATAGATGCTGAGCACACCGCAGCCATAAACCATACCCCAGCTGTTCGCGCTCATAACCGGTACATTTTGTTTCTGCAATGAAGCGGAGACCAGATTGCCAGCGCAGAAAAATAAAGTACCCAATACACATAACAACAAAGCAGGCAATGCGGCCGCAGATAGCCGCAATTCAGGCAAAAAGATCAGAACAATTCCGCCAAGTCCAATTACAGAAGCCAGCAACTGGCGAAAAGGGGGAACTGAACGGGTCAGACAAGCCAGCATCAAAATATTCAACAAGGACGCCGTTGAGAAGACAACTGCAAGTAATCCAGAGGCCAAATGCGGGCTGGCATAATAAAACAGTGTAAAATTTGTGCTGAACAGCAGCAGCCCTAATGCAGCAAAACGCAGATGGACACGCACCGGAAAATCCAGCCGCAACCCCTGCAGACGCGCAATCAGAAAACATAAGGCTGCGGCAATAACAAATCGCCAGAAGACAGATACTTCAGGAGCAACAAGGCCAACCTGCCCTTTTAAGGGCAGCCAGCTTGTCGACCAGCCAAAAATCACACATGCATATAAAAGATAGTCGCGCGGGCTCATCGCGCCGGTCTATCACAGCCTGTGTCGAATGAATACTAAAATGCGCGCACCCATCAGCAATATCGTTCCGGCCCTATCCATTGTGCTTGTGAATATCTGTCCCCATGAGCCCAGCCTACGGGGAGAATTTGTTCAATTTCTGCAAGCATCTGTTCTGTTAATGTGATGTCTCGTGCAGCGGCCAGTTCATTTAAGTGCGTGACTGAACGTGTGCCCGGGATAGGCAAAATATGATCACCCTGTGCCAGCAGCCAGGCGATCGCCAGACTGGCGGCGGCCCAACCATGATCTGCTGCATATGCCCGAAACGGAGCTGTGAGCGCAATATTTTTATCATAATTAGGTTGCAGGAACCGCGGGTTTCCTTTGAGAAAATCAAGCGTTTGCGCAACCTCAAAGCTGATCGGGCGGTCAGTTAGCAGCGTGCGGCCAACCGGACTGAACGCAACCAAAGTCGTGCCTAATTCTGCACAGGCCTGAGAAAGACCAAGCTCTGGTGCGCGGGTGGATAACGAATATTCAGACTGCACCGCGGCGACATGATGAACTTTATCTGCCCGACGCAAAGAAGATGGTGCGATTTCCGAAAACCCTATTGTCTTTATTTTCCCCTTTTCCACAAGGCGCGCCAGGGTACCCGCTACATCTTCAATCGGCAGTTCGGGCTGGCGGCGATGCACATAAAACAAATCCACATGCTCAACCCCCATGCGCGACAGGCTCTTATCCAGCTCTGTCTCCAGATGTTCGGCTGAATTATTGAATGACCGCGCACCCGTATCCGAATCACGGCAGATTGCAGCTTTGGTTGCAATATGAAAAAACTCTGTGGCCTGTTTGCCCTGTTTAGCTAAAAATTGGCCGATCCGCTGTTCAGATACACCCATACCATAGACATTTGAGGTATCAATATGATCCAGACCTAAATCGAGCGCGGCGGTAAGAATGGCATCTGCCTGATCATCATCACAAGGTCCATAGAAATTTGAAAAAGACATCGCCCCAATACCAACAGATGCCACCTCTCTGTCCTGTTTGCCTATCTTCCGCGTTTTCATATTCATCATTCATGTCCTTTTGATATACACTGTTCACCCAGTACGCTCGGCACGGTTCATCTATGCTTGTCTGTCAGAGCCGTACTGACAAGATGATTTTTTACATTTTTACAGACAGGATACTGCTCAATGTCAAACCATATCGCGCTTATCGTCGCTCTTGACCAGGAACTGCCTTCAGAAGGGCTGGCTGACTGGACAATCATTTACACAGGGGTCGGAAAGGTAAATGCGGCGATTTCCCTGATGACAGCCCTTACGGATTGCAAACCGGATCTGCTGATCAATTATGGAACGGCTGGTGCTGTCACATCTGGCTTATCTGGCATTGTTGAGGTCGGCAAATCTGTTCAATATGACATGGATGTACGCCCGCTTGGCCTTGATTTGGGCGTCACCCCTTTTGAAGATCACTCATTTTCTTATTCCCTGTCTGACAGTCCGTTGATTTGTGGCACAGCCGATCGGTTTGCGACCAGCCCGCCTGATATCCCCTGTGATCTGGTCGATATGGAGCTGTACGCATTGGCGAAAATTGCAGATCAGAAAGGCATTCCGCTGCGATCCTTTAAATTTATCTCAGATGGCGCAGATACCAGCGCAGATACAGACTGGAAAAACAGCCTGCCAGATGCCGCCACAGCGTTCCTCACACTCCAGGAAAACCTTTTGGATCTTTAAGAAAGGGTAAAATTTTTGGCAGCGCTTCTCATATAGTGGAAAGTTCAGAGAAAATTGCGGGAAAGCAGATCTCAACAAGTCCACATTTCGTCAACCCGCGTATAGTAGGTGTGTCCCTTGGTTGAGTAATCCTAGCCGGTCCCAACTCATCGGGGGACACCCCTTCTTGAAAACCTGCTTCCCCGCCTCAGCGTAACACAAATTTTACTCAGCGTGCATTTTTTTGACGAAAAGCTGAGTCCGTCACGGAAGTTACGCGGTCAGCTGAGGCCTAATAGCTGTATGCAGTGCGTTAGTGCAGAGGCAAAGAAACCCGGTTGCCTGATTAAAAAAGGCAATGCAATAACGACGGCCAGAACAAGTGCGGCCCAGACAAGCCACAATCGTTTGTCCTGCTCAGTCACGCGGTTCCGCTTCAAGCGCATGTGCTTTCAGGTCTGCGAGCGTAACAACCGCCAGGCAGGCTTCATTGGTGGCGGCAAGGTGAACTTTTGGTGCAGCTCCTGCGCGTCTGGCTTGTTCCCATCTTGCGGCACATAAACACCAGCTGTCCCCTGCTTTCAATCCGGGGAAATTATATTCAGGGCGCGGGGTCATCAGATCATTACCTGCTGCTTTGCTGAAATGAAGGAAATCATCTGTCATCACCGCACAAATTGTATGGCTTCCCATATCTTCTGGTCCGGTATGACAACAACCGTCCCGGAAAAACCCGGTTAACGGCCTGACCGAACAAGGGATGAGCGCGCCACCAAGTACATTTTTCTGTCGGCCACTGCCAAAACTCTCGCCGTCCATAGCTTTTTTTGCCCCTTATGTTCGTTCAAGCGAAAGCCTCAGCTGCCGAGCCGGGTCATTTCTGTCTCTATTGCCTCTTCTAACTTGGTCATGAATTCCCCACGCGGCAAGCCCCCGGCCAGACGAGGCAGAAAACAAACAGAAATCAGACCAGGGCGTTTAATGAACCCATTACGCGCCCAGAACCGGCCTGAGTTCAACGCCACAGGAGCAACATCTAGTCCGGTTGCCTGATACAAGGCGAATACACCAATTTGATAAGGGGCAGACTGACCAGAAGCCACACGCGTGCCTTGCGGAAAAATCAACACTGAACGACCAGTAGCCGCAGCCGCAACCGCCTGCTGACGCATCATTTTCAGAGCCGCCATCCCGGCTTTGCGATCTACCGCGATGCAGCCAGAACGCTTGAAAAACCAGCCCAAAAGAGGCAGGCGAAGCAGTTCACGCTTTAATACAATCACTGGCGCATCCAGCTCCCAATATAAAATCAGCGTTTCCCAGGCTGACTGATGTTTTACCGCATAAACGACCTGGCGGTCCTTATGTGGGTCACCGGTGAGCTGATGACGCAGCCCGGCAATCACAAGGAGTTTGGCTGTATAGCTGCCCCAGAACTTGCCCGCGGCCCGGGCCCAGTCCGCGCGCAGCAGACACGGGATCAGCACAACCGCTAAGATGGCGGTACTGATATAGAACAGAATATTGAATATGAACGATCTGATGAGTATCATAGCTTCATTACTATAGCGGATGGTCGCCTCGCTCAAGCAAAAGCAGCCTGACCAGGAAGAAGATCAAGATGACATCTCCAGAGCCAGATAGCTGGCAAGCCACTGCCAGCCAGCTGTTGATGAAGATAATCGCGGATAAACGCCAGATAACCTATAATCAGCTGGCTGTAGCAGCAGGGTTGTCTGGCCCGCATCGCATTCACAGGCTGATCAGCTGGTTGGAGAAGACCATGGCAGAGGATCAGCGCTGCGGACGCCCGTTCAGAGCAGCAGTTGTGATTTCCAAGGCCAGGGATGGCCTGCCCGCGCCGGGCTTTTTTTTATGTGCTGAACAGCTCGGCATGTCTCTGAATGCCCCGGATCGCAAGACAGCATATAACGCTCATCTCGACCAGCTTTATCAACTTCTGGCATAGCCGGCGATCCTGAACAGCTGTAAAAAACAGCCTTCTACGCGCACTTACCACCTTTGATGATATGATAAATGAAATAGCTATCCACTTCGTCTGAACGCGCCAAATTATGGCCTTCAGCTTCACAAAAATGAGACATATCAAGCGGAGAGGCAGGATCATCTGCTAGGAATTCTGCTGTCTGTCCAGCTGTCAGTTGTGACAGCGCCCGCCTGGCCTTCAGCACAGGCAACGGGCATTTTAATCCACGATAATCAAATGACGGGATTTGTGTCATTTTGCTAAACTCGCTATAACCGGCTAAATGTGACATTACGCTCCTGCCGCAGTATAATGACGGTTGTGGCCGCCCGGCAATCTGCTTTTCCACGTTGAGGGGATTTCACCAATATGACAATTTGGGGACTGATCATTGGTGGGGTAACCGGATTTGCCTTTGGCGGGCCGATAGGCGCGCTGTTGGGCGCGGCCGCTGGTTCGCTTGCCGGCCAGCAACTGCGTCAACATCTGGACCCAGATGAGTCCAAAAAAGTAGCCTTTACTGTTGCCGTTATTGCGCTGTCTGCAAAAATGGCCCGCGCTGATGGCATCGTCACCGCTGCTGAGATCAACAGCTTTCGCTCGCGCGTTCAAATCCCTGAAAAAGACCTGCACAGGGTTGGCCAGTTCTGGGATCTGGCCAGGCAGACACAAGATGGGTTCGAAGCCTATGCCCGACAAACGGCCAGCCTGTTCGGGCCAAAATCAGCCATACTCGAACAGCTTTTAGACCTGTTATTCACAATTGCCCGTTCAGACGGGCAGATAACCGCACCAGAATGGGCCTATCTGCAACAGGTGGCCACTATCTTCGGATATGATGAGGCAGAATTCTCCCGCTTGTCTGACATTTATTCAGGCGAAAACCCGCCTCCGCATCTGATTTTAGGGGTATCAGAAAACGCCAGCCTTCACGATATTCGCACAGCCTGGCGGACCCTGGCGGCAGCACATCACCCTGACAAGTTGATTGCCGCCGGCATGCCCGAAGAATTCATTCAAGCTGCCACAGACAGGCTGGCTCGCATCAACCACGCCTATGACACCTTGTCTAGACAAATGAACAGCAGACCCGCATAACAAGCATGGCTGGCTTTATAACAGATGAAGGTTAAGGACACGCCATGGCCCCGCCATTATTATCAGTTTCTGATTTAGGCCTGAATCTGGGAGACAGGTGGCTGTTGCGGCATGTTGATCTGGCGGTCAGTGCAGGGGACAGGCTGGCCTTTGTTGGCCGCAACGGTGCAGGAAAATCAAGCTTGATGAAGCTGATTGCAGGTCAAACCGAGCCTGATGAGGGCAGCCGCTGGTGCGCGCCTTACAGCTCAGTCGCCTATCTGCCTCAGAATCCGACCTTTCGCGGCAGCATGTCCTTATCCTCTTATGTTCTCGACGGGCTAGATGATGGCCCTGAATTAAGCGTTGAAGACAGGCGAAAACAAACCCACAAGGCTGAAGCTGTTTTGGGCCGTTTAGGCCTTGATGGCGGACAATTGACCGATCAGTTATCGGGCGGAGAGCGCAGACGTGTTTCTCTTGCAAAAGCCCTGATCACAGATCCTGATGTTCTGCTTTTGGATGAGCCCACAAACCATCTTGATTTACCAACCATTGAATGGCTCGAAGCCATGCTGAAGGCCCGTAAAGGCGGGCTCATTCTGATCAGCCACGATCGCGCGTTTTTGCGTGCACTTGGGAATGGCATTTTATGGCTGAACCACGGAACATTACGTCGGCGGCAAGGCGCATTTGATGAATTTGAAGACTGGTCAGAGGAAATTCTGGCCGATGAGGCCGTGCGCTTGCATAAGCTGGACAAGAAAATTGCCGAAGAGACCCGCTGGTCGCACCAGGGCATCAGTGCGCGGCGGAAACGTAACCAGGGGCGCCTGCGTGAGTTACAAGTCCTGCGCTCAGAGCGTGCCCGCCAGGCCCCTGCGCAAATCAAACAAATGAACATTGCTCATGTAAAGGCAGAGACAGGTGGCCAGGTTGTTTTGGAGGCCCGCGACATCAGCCTTGCTGTCGGCAGCCCTGATCTGAACCAGCGCCAACTTGTCAGTCATTTCAATTTGAAAATCCTGCGCGGAGACAGGCTGGGGCTGGTTGGCCCCAACGGAGCAGGGAAGTCAACATTGGTCAAAACCTTACTTGGCGAGCAAGACCCTGATACAGGCCATGTCAAATCCGGCTATGGGCTGATCCCTGGTTATTTTGATCAAAACCGGGCTTTGCTCAACCAACAGGCCAGCCCCTGGACCATCCTATGCCCGGATGGCGGTGACACCGTGAACATCTCTGGCAAGCCACGCCATGTCACAAGCTATCTACGTGATTTCTTATTTGATGATTTCAAAATGACACAGAAAGTCTCCACCTTATCTGGGGGAGAACAGAACCGGCTGATGCTGGCCTTTATTTTTGCCCAGCCGCATAATTTTCTGGTTCTGGACGAACCGACCAATGATCTGGATATGGAAACCATTGATTTGCTTCAGGAAGTCGTCAGCGATTATGATGGCACGGTTCTGATTGTCAGCCATGATCGCGATTTTCTTGACCGTACGGTTACTGGCCTGCTGGCGTTTGAGGATAGCGGGCGTGTGGTTGCCCATGCGGGCGGCTATTCTGACTATCTGGAGCGCCGCCGCAAGCAACAAGACAAACAAACAAATACAGGACCAGGCCAGAACAAGTCCCGCAAAAACAACACATCACGACACAAGCAAGCAGAACAACCGGCTGTGCGTGAACAAACCAAACTGAGCTATAAACAAGCCTATCTGCTGGAAAAACTACCGCAACAGATTGCCGAGCTTCAGGATAAGATTGACGCCGCTGATACCCGCCTGTCTGACATGACATTTTATGCTGACAGCCCCGATGGCTATCAATCTTTAGCTGAACAGACAAAACAAGATAAAGAGCAGCTGAACAAAATGGAAGATGACTGGCTGGCGTTAGAACTGTTGAGAGAAGAGCTCAGCAGCAGCTGAATTGACTTCCCTCTCACAAACAGGCAAAACTCTGTCTCGGAGCAGATGACCGGGTGGCTGCTGCTGGCCTGGAGCTGGCAGAGGAAAGTCCGGGCTTCACAGGATCAGGATGCTGGATAACGTCCAGCGGGGGCGACCCCAGGGAAAGTGCCACAGAAAACAAACCGCCAGACCTTGTGTCTGGTAAGGGTGAAAAGGGGCGGTAAGAGCGCACCGCAGGGCTGGTGACAGGCCTGGCAGGGTAAACCCCATCCGAAGCAAGACCATGTAGGGGCATAGCTGTTTGATCAGCACTGGTGATCCTGCCAGAGATGTCCGGGTAGGTTGCAAGAGGTGTCTGGTAACAGGCATCCCAGATGAATAGCCATCATCTGTGTTGCCCTGCTGAGGGCACCACAGAGACAGAACCCGGCTTACAGGTTATCTGTTCCGTTCCTGTTTCGCGCACTGAATTCAGCAGATATGCGCAAACCGGTCAGCAATGCCATAATTCTGCCTTAATAGCTCATTAATGTTTAATACCGCCGAAGAACGTGAGGTGACATGACAAGCTCATGACCTTATGCCAGCAGAGACTTTGTCTCAGATATGCAGACCGTTTCCCCCAAAAACCAAAAGTTTCTGCTGGCAATCTTCTTTGCTCCCCTCGACCAAATATTGCTGATACCGGTAAGAGGCTGTCTTTCCTTCTGGTTTTGACACAGTAAGACTGCAGAAACTGGACACGCAGAACCCCTGCAAAAGTTAACAATTTCTTAACCCAAAAAAGAACATATCATGAACATATATATGAAAAAATATATATTTGAATATGTTAAGACATTTTATTGAAGTCATATCTCATAAACAATTGAATTTACACCATTTTTCCATATTTTACCGTCAATTCCCATTGACCACCATAAATTCCCATGATATCCCATAAGAACCCATAACTGATCAGATGGGGTGGGCTGCAAGAGATTTCCGCAGTGCCAATGAAAAAACTGGCAGCTTTTTGAAGAGATTTCGAGCTGCACTTAAACGGAGCGAGTCAGTGGATTTATTTTTATCCACATACGAAAATAAACTGGATGCCAAGGGCAGGGTCTCCGTTCCTGCACCTTATCGTTCAGTTTTAGAACGTAACCGCAGCCCGCTTTACATCTATAAATCTCTGACTCTGCCCTGCCTTGAAGGGTGCGGGCCAGAACGCATATCTCAAATCGTTGATGCCATAGATGATATGGACAGCCTGTCAAAAGAAGCTGAAGTCCTGCAGACCATGCTGTTCAGCGCCCAGGAAATGAAAATTGATTCAGATGGGCGGATGTTGTTGCCAGCTGAATTTGTTGAATTTGCTGAGCTTGACGGCGTTGCGCTATTTGCAGGGATCGGCCGGTCGTTCCAAATCTGGCGACCAGACCGGCATCAGCAGCGCGAACTTGAGTCCCGTGAACAGGCCAGCGAGCGAGGGGTTCCCCGGCTGACCTTGGGCCGGCGGGGCGGCCAGGGAGACAGGTGATGAGAGAAGCCAGCTTACACATTCCTGTGATGCTGGATGAGGTCACCGCGGCTCTGAACCCTGATGCGGGCAAAACCCTGATTGACGCCACGTTCGGCAATGGGGGATATTCTCATCATTTCCTGACAACAGCTGGCTGCCGCGTGGCCGCGATTGACCGCGACCCTGAAGCAATTGCGCGCGGACAGGCCATGGTGAACGCATTTGAAGGCCGTTTCAGCTTGTTTGAGGGGCCGTTTTCAACAATCAGGCAGCTGGTTAAAGACAGCGAATTTGAACAGGTTGACGGTATTGTGTTTGACCTCGGCGTATGTTCAACCCAGCTTGACGAGGCAGAGCGCGGCTTTTCATTCCGTCAGGACGGTCCGCTGGATATGCGGATGACGCCTGTTGGCGAGAACGCATGCGATGTGGTGAACGGATATAGCGAAGCTGACATCGCTGACATTCTGTGGCGATATGGCGAAGAACGGGCTTCGCGCCGGATTGCCCGTGCCATAACCAAAGCCAGGGCCAGCTGTCCGATTGAACGGACCGGCCAGCTTGCAGATATCATTCACTCTGTCATGCCGCGCCCGAAGCCCGGCCAGCCAGACAGCGCCACTCGGTCATTTCAGGCCTTACGGATTCACGTTAATCGCGAGCTGGATGAATTAGAAACCGCGCTGGAGGCCTGCGAACATCTGCTGAAGCCAGACGGTATATTGGTGGTGGTCAGCTTTCATTCTCTGGAAGATCGGATTGTAAAGCACTTCATGGCCGGAAAAAGTGGTCGGAAAGCCCGCCCCTCACGCCATCGCCCTGAGCTTGAGGCAGAGACGCCGCCTGTCTACGCGCTGATGACCCGCAAAGCTGTTCTGCCCTCTGCAGATGAAGAACGATATAACCCCCGGGCACGGTCTGCACGTTTGCGTGTGGCCAAACGAACGCACGCCCCCTCTTCACAAACAGTCGCACAAGGAGCAGGAGCATGATCAGGCTAATCCTCATTTTCTGTCTTGTGCTGGGGGGAAGCGGCACGGTTTTGTATATGACCAAACAGTCCGTTGACAGCCGCTATGATGAATTGCGCGAGCTTCGCAAAGAAATTTCAAGAGCTGAAGAACGGGCCGCCATTTTAGAAGCAGAATGGGCATATGTCAGCCGTCCTGACCGGATATTGAGCCTGTCAGGCGGGCTGTTATCTATGCGGCCAATCACCGCCGACAGAATTTTGCCGCTTGAAGCAATTCCAATGCGACGGGACGACCAACAGCCCAAACCGGAGGCTGCAGAATGACCCGGTTGCCCGATCAACATCCACAAGCAGAATCTGACCAAACCTTACTGGGCGGGTTATGGTCACGGTTCTGGCCGTCACGTCTGGCCCCTGAACAGGCACGTAACACTGCCCAGATGCGCCTTATATTTGCTGGCGCGCTGGCCATCACATGTTTTGCAGGCATTGGGGCAAAGGCCTTCCATCTGGCAACTGTGAGCGCTCAAGGCGACACTGAGGTACACGTCCGGCTTGCTGGCGCAGACCGGGGCGCAATATATGATCGTAACGGGCGTGTTCTGGCCCAGACCGTGCCGGTGATGACCCTGCATGTTGATCCAAAACAAGTGCTTGATCCTTATGAAGTTGCAGAAAAACTCTCAGCTGTGCTGCCAGAACTGACAAAACAGGATATTCTGGCGGCTTTGTCCCGGAAGACGCGTTATGTTGAGCTGAACCGGAAAATTACCCCGCGCCGACATGCAGCCATTCTGGGGCTGGGCTTGCCTGGTATATTTATCACCCCTTCAAATCTGCGCACCTATCCAAATGGCGCTGAAGCAGCCCATATTTTAGGTCAGGTGAACCGAGACGGGCTGGGCATCGCTGGCATTGAAAAAAGCATGCAGGCCACCTTGTCATCTGGACGCGATGTCACCTTATCTGTTGACTTGGGTGTTCAGGCTGTAGTCAGACGCGCATTAGCTGAGCAGATCAAAACATTTGAAGCTCTTGGCGGGACCGGATTGGTCAGCAATATCAAGACAGGCGAAGTGGTTGCTATTGTCTCTCTGCCTGATTATGACCCGAACCAATATGCAGTTGCTGAACAGAAAGCCTTATTCAACCAGGCCACAAAGGGCGTGTTTGAAATGGGCAGTATTTTCAAAGTGCTGAACACTGCTATCGCACTTGAGGCCGGATCAGCACAACTCTCATCAAGCTATGATGTGACGCGGCCGCTGAGAATTGGCGGCTTTCCAATACGCGACTATCATCCTTATGACAGATTCCTCAATTTGTCGGAGGTGTTGGTCTATTCCTCTAATATCGGCTCCGCCCGTATTGCTGAGGAAATCGGCCCTGAGGTACAGCGGGGCTACATGGAAAAGCTTGGCCTGTTGGGTCGGCCCGCTCTGGAACTGACCGAGACAGCGCGCCCGCTCTACCCGTCATCATGGGGGCGCCTATCCTCTTACACCATCAGCTTTGGGCATGGTATTTCGGTCAGCCCTGTTCATGTAATGGGGGCCATTGGGGCCGCCGCAGGTGATGGGGAATTCATCGCCCCGACCTTACTGAAGCGCAGCCCTGGTGAAGTCATTGAACGGGTCCGAATATTTTCGTCACAGACTACGCGAAAGGTTCGCTCTATGATGCGTCTTGTCGTCTCTCATAAAGATGGCACTGCCAATTTTGCAGAGGCCCCCGGCTATCTGGTTGGAGCCAAGACGGGTACTGCTGAAAAGGTGAAAGGCAAACGTTATGACAAGCGGGCAAACCTTGTCTCGGTCGTCGCCGCCTTTCCCATTCATGATCCAGAATATCTGGTGTTCGTGATGGTGGATGAGCCCCAGCCGCAGAAACATTCCCATGGCTATGCCACAGCCGGATGGGTCGCAGCCCCTGTTATTGCCGATATTGTAAACCGGATAGCGCCTATTCTGAATGTTCATCCTGTTGACATAAATCAGCCCGAAATTCGCCGGAATCTAGAGCCAGATCTGCGTATAGGAGGAAAAGGAGCTATTCGTGCGTCTTACTGATCTGTTGACACAAATCCCAGGCCTGACCTTATGCAGCGGCTCAGCAGAAAAAACAGTGACCCATGTCACAGCTGACAGCCGTGCTGCTCAAGCTGGTGGATTGTTTGTTGCCGTCGCCGGCCACAAGACAGATGGACACGATTTTATTAATGATGCCATTGAAAACGGAGCTGACGTCATTGTCACAGAGGGCCGTCCGGCCGATGTTCCGGCACATATCTGTGTTTTGACCAGCAAGGACATCCGGGCTGATTATGCCCATCTTGCGGCCAAATTCTACCCTGCCCGACCAGCAATCCTGACCGGCGTGACCGGAACCAACGGCAAAACATCTGTTTGCGAATATTTGCGGCAAATCTGGTCAAGGGCAACCTGGCCATCAGCAGCTGTCGGCACTCTGGGCGTGGCCAGTGATATTGAAGCGCTGAACAGCACGTCTGCCCAATTGACCACCCCGCCATCTGAACAGCTATTCTGCTTGCTGCATAATTTACGAAAAGGCGGGGTGACCCATGCCGCCTTTGAGGCGTCCAGCCATGGCCTTGACCAGATGCGCCTGCATAAACTGGCTGTCAATGTCGCGGTATTCACCAACCTCAGCCGCGATCATCTTGACTGGCATGGAGATATGGACAGTTATTTTGCAGCAAAAGCAAAGCTGTTTTTTGACAATCTTCTTGATGGCGGGACGGCGGTAATCAACATTGATGATGCGTGGGGTCAGCGCCTGTATAACGAACTTCAATCGCGCAATATCGTTCTGTGGTCTGTTGGTGTTCACGACAATGCTGACTTCCAGATTATGTCCACACAAAGCCAGCATTTTGGTCTTGATCTGCAGATTAAAGCCGCAGGTCAGCTATTCAGATATCCGCTGGCTCTTTCGGGTGAGTTTCAGGCCATAAATGCGGTTACCGCGGCGGCCGCCGCCCATGCTTCAGGCATGCCGTTACAGGATTCATTTGGCGCCCTGCCCTATCTGCTGCCTGTGCGCGGACGCATGCAACCCATTCATGGTCATCCTGATGGCGCGCGTGTGATTATTGATTTTGCCCACACGCCTGATGCTTTGGAAGGCGCATTAAAAGCTCTGCGGTCAGGCACATCTGGCCAGCTGAATCTGGTGTTTGGCTGTGGCGGTGACAGGGATAAGGGCAAACGTGCAGAAATGGGCAAAATTGCCGCTGCCTATGCAGATAAACTCTATGTCACGGACGATAACCCTCGCACCGAACCGCCTGCCACTATCCGCAACGACATTTTGAAGGGCTGCCCGAACGCACAGGATATTGCGCCACGGGATAAAGCAATTCAATTGGCCATTTCAGAATTGCATAGCGAAGATACGCTGCTGATTGCGGGCAAAGGCCATGAGACCAGTCAGACAATTGGTACTGAAGTTCTGCCGTTTGATGATGCCAGCATTGCCCGTCATGCGCTGATAAACCTGACAGGCAACAGCCTCACCTCAGGAGGTCTGTAATGCTGTCTCATTTGTCTCCAACGCGTCTTGCTGAACTGTGCAACGGTCACTGGCATCACAGCACCGCCTTGCCTGCGTCATTCACATCAGCCCAGATTGACAGCCGGATGATGGGACAAGATGAGCTGTTTATCGCCTTCAAAGGAGAGACAACTGACGGCCACCGGTTTGTGTCTGACCTGGACCGCGATCTTGGCCAGGCAGCGATTGTGGAACACCCCGATCAAGACGCAGCTGCCGCTCAGCTTTGTGTCAGTGACAGTCTGCAGGCACTGCAGTCAATTTCCAGAGAAGTCTCCGCTTTGACAGGCGCCGTCAAATTCGCCGTTACAGGTTCTGTAGGCAAAACAGGCACCAAAGACATGTTAAGCCGGATGCTGGCAGGATTTGGTCGCACCCACGCTACAAAGGGAAATTATAACAATCACATAGGCGCCCCTCTCACTTTGGCACAAATGCCTGAAGATACTGAATTTTTAGCATGTGAGCTCGGCATGAACCATGCTGGCGAGCTGACTGAACTGGCGCAAATCGTCAAACCGTCAGTCGCAGCAATCACGTGTATTGCCGACAGCCATATTGGTCATTTTACCTCGCTTGAGCAAATCGCTGATGCCAAGGCCGAATTATTCACAGGGCTTACTGAAGATGGCATCGCAATTTTGCCACGTGATGACATATTCTACCCCCGCCTTGCTGCCGCAGCAAAAGCAGCAGGAGCACGGCAAATCATCAGCTTCGGCACACATGCCGAAAGCAATTTTCGTCTTCTTGACTGCACAAAGAAGGATAACGGGCTGATGGTCACAATTGACTATCCCGTTATGAGCAAGGGCACACAACGCAAAACCCTCAGCTTTGAGCTGGGGATGACCGCCCGCCATTGGGCAATGAATGCGGTTTGTGGTTTGGCCATGTGCTCTGCGGCAGGCCTTGATTGCGAATTAGCGGCTGCTCAATTAGCTGAATGCACAGACCTGCCCGGGCGCGGCAAAACCTATGATCTTATCGTCTCTGACCATCAGCTAAGCCTGATCGACGACAGCTATAACGCTGGACCTGCATCAATGAAAGCCGCATTGGCCGGCTTAAGAGAAATGCCCGGCCATAGGGCGGCCATTCTGTCAGATATGCTGGAGCTTGGTGGTTCTGCTCAACAAGCACATATCCAGCTTGCCGAGCACATCACCGCAAGCGGCATTCACAAACTGATCGCAATCGGCCCGAACATGACTGCTATGACGGCCTGTCTGCCTGCCGATATTTCTTGTCAATGCTATCAGACCAGCACAGATGCGCTTGCAGAGCTGGATGAAGCCATTCAACAACTTGCCGCTGAAGCAGATTATGTGCTCATCAAAGGCTCACATGGTTCTGGTGCACATCTGATGAGCCAACATCTGATCACAAGCTATACCGGTCATCAGCCACAACAGGAGATAAGCCATGCTTCCTGATCTGCTTCTGGCGTTTGCTGATGATTACAAAATTCTGAACCTGTTCAGATATATTACCTTCAGGACTGGTGGTGCGACAATTACCGCACTGATTATATCACTGATGTTTGGCGAGAGGTTTATCCGCTGGCTGAAATCGCATCAGGCTGAAGGCCAGCCGATCCGTGCAGATGGGCCGGAAACGCATATTCTGACGAAGGCTGGAACACCGACAATGGGCGGTCTGCTGATTCTGGCCAGCTTCATTATCTCCACCCTGTTGTGGGTACCTCTGTCAAACCAGTATTTATGGCCGGTTCTGCTGATTGCCACCAGCTTTGGTCTGATCGGGGCAACTGATGATTGGCTGAAGCTGAAGAAGCGGTCAAGTGACGGGATGAGCGGTCGCCAAAAGCTGTTTTTCCAGATGACAGCGGCGTTAGTAGCCAGCCTGATTTTCATTCAGCTTTCGCCTGACAGCTTGCGTTATGGTGTGGCGGTTCCTTTTTTCAAAGACACGCTGCTTTATTTGGGCATTTTATATGTGCCGTTTGCGATGCTGGTCATTGTTGGTGCCTCAAACGCCGTGAATCTCACTGACGGGCTGGACGGGCTGGCGATTGTACCGGTGATCATTGTGGCCATGTGTTTTGGCTTAATTGCTTATCTCAGCGGAAACATCCAATTTGCCAATTACCTGCAAATTCACTATGTGCCGGGCACAGGCGATCTGGCCACGTTATTGGGTGCTCTAATCGGGGCCGGGCTTGGCTTTTTGTGGTTTAACGCCCCACCCGCCAAAGTCTTTATGGGTGACACAGGCTCACTTGCCTTAGGTGGCTCACTCGGAGCGGTATCAGTTGCCACACGGCATGAGTTGGTTTTGGCAATCGCAGGCGGGTTGTTTGTGCTTGAAACTGTATCTGTAATTTTGCAGGTGGCGTCATTCAAGCTGACCGGTAAACGGATTTTTCTGATGGCCCCCCTGCACCATCATTTTGAAAAGAAGGGCTGGCCTGAAAGCACCATCGTCATCCGTTTCTGGATCATCTCTGTTGTGCTGGCCTTGATCAGCCTGTCTACGTTGAAACTGAGGTAGGGATGATGACGAATATACCTCAACAACAGCCATTAACTTCAATTGCTATCCTTGGCCTTGGCAGATCTGGCCGTGCAGTTCTTGATAAGGCCCGGGCCCTGGACATAGCAGTTATCTGTTATGATGACAGCAACGCAGAAAATAAATCGGAAATCATCCTTCAGACACCTGAAGACTGGCCGTGGGACAAGCTGGATGCTGTGGTGATCAGCCCTGGCATCCCGCATGAATTCCCGGTGCCTCATCCAGCCGTGCATTTGGCCAATCATCATAATGTTGCGGTCATCAGTGAGGTTGAGTTTGCGCTTCGCACAAGCCCGCAGGGACGCTGGGTTGCGATCACCGGCACAAACGGAAAATCAACAACCACTGCGCTCACTGGCCATATCCTTCGTCAGGCAGGAAAAACAGCGGTAATCGGCGGCAATATTGGTGCGCCAGTGACCAGCCTGCCTGAACAAACAGAAGACAGCATTGCGGTTATAGAATTATCTTCTTATCAGCTAGAGACCACACCATCACTTCGTGCAGCCGTTCGTGTGATCCTCAATATCACACCAGATCATCTCGACAGACATGGAGGCTGGGACGGATATGTAAGCGCTAAACAGGCCATTCTGGACAGCGCGACAAAAGACGAGCTGGTGATTTTAGGTCCTGGACAGCCCCTTGACGACATCGCCGCCGATCAGCAGCACAAAACCCGTATTATCAGACTGGATGATGATTGTCTGGCAGAGGAAGACCGCCAGAAGGCACAGGCTGGCAATCCGGCGTTACAAGGGGGACACAACCAACAAAATTGTGCCGCAGCCCGCCTGATCTGCCGTGAATTGGGGCTGACCGATACACAAATTAATGACGGTATCAGCAGTTTTTCTGGTTTGGCACATCGCCTACAACCCGCTGGACGAATTGAAAAAATCCAGTTCATTAATGATTCAAAAGCCACAAATGGTGAGGCTGCCGCCAAAGCGCTGGCCAGCTTTACCCGCATCCATTGGTGTGCAGGCGGGATTGCCAAGGAAGATGGGCTGTCCGCATGCGAGGCATTCTTTGCTCATGTTCAGCATGCCTATTTCTACGGCGAATCTGCACCAGAATTTGAACAAGCGGTTGCCGGCAAAATAAACTCCAGCTGCTATGACAATCTGGAAAAGGCGGTAGAAGCCGCAGTTCATTCTGCAGCTCAAACCCCGACAGATGAACAAGTCATTCTGCTCTCTCCAGCAGCTGCTTCATTTGATCAATTCACCAGCTTTGAGGCGCGCGGTGACGCATTTTGCCAGATAGCCGAACAACAGATCGCACAGCTGCACGCCAAGCATCCAACACCAGAAAAGGTAGCGGGCCATGTTTGACAGAACAGACAGATCCCGCATTGGCGTATGGTGGTGGACAGTTGATAAAATGATGCTGGCCAGTATATTTTTGTTGATGGTTTTGGGGGCTGTTCTGGTCATGGCTGCCAGCCCGCCTGTGGCCAGCCGCATCGGCTTGCCCGAACAGCATTTTGTCTGGAAACAGTTGATCTTCCTGGTGCCCGCCACTGTGATTATGCTGATCACCTCAATTCTGGGCCCACGAACCATCCGTGCTCTATGTCTGCTGGGGCTGGTCATCGTCAGTGGCTTAATGGCAGCCACTTTGATTATTGGCCCAGAGGTGAAAGGGGCGACCAGATGGCTGACCATTGGCGGCTTCCGGCTGCAGCCGTCTGAATTTATCAAACCATTATTTGCGGTAAGTTGCGCATGGCTGCTGGGGCTGTGGCGTGAACAAGAGGTATTTCCTGGCTGGGTATGGGCCTCACTGCTGGCAGGATGTGTGGTGACCTTATTAATCCTGCAACCAGATATCGGGATGACCAGTGTGGTCGTTCTGACCTTCGGCTTTCAGTTATTTTTGGCCGGGCTTCCGTTATTGCTGGTCTTTGCGGCCATTGGTCTTGCTCCCCTGGCAGGATGGATCGCCTATTCGCAACTTGATCATGTGCGCCTGCGTGTTGATAAATTCTTAGAAGGTGGCAGTCTGCAAACTGAACGGTCAATCCAGTCCTTTGCAGAAGGCGGCTGGTTTGGTGTTGGCCCGGGGGACGGCACTGTCAAACAATATCTTCCCGATGCGCATGCTGACTTCATCTTCTCTGTTGCTGCAGAGGAATATGGGTTGCTGGCCTGTTTGCTCTTAATCGGGGTCTATAGCTTTGTTGTAATCCGCGGATATGCTCAATCTCTTGGCCGCCCGGATTTATTCACCATTCTGGCGGTATCGGGCCTGGCCACACAATTTGGCGTACAAGCCGCCATTCATATGGCATCCTCAGTCGATATGATCCCCACCAAAGGCATGACCCTGCCCCTTATCAGCTATGGCGGATCATCGCTGATGGCCAGTGGCCTGACCCTCGGCCTCATCCTTGCCCTCACCAGAAAAAGCACACATATGCCGTCACCTTCATATGACCGCCAGCTTGGGGAGGCTGCGTGATGTCCCGCTCAGCAAACCATATCACAGGGCGTATCTGGCTGGCAGCTGGCGGAACAGGCGGACATGTGTTTCCGGCCATCCATACCGCACATGCCCTGATGGCTGATGGATTTGAAGTGATGATGGTTACTGACAGGCGAGGCAAACGGCTTCTGCCAGCTGAGTTGCCACAGGCTGTAATCGCTGCTGCCTCTCCATTTGCTGGCTCGCCCTTCAGCCGGATAGTTGCTCTCATGAAATTATCCGCCGGGTTTGTTCAGTGCCTTGCCTTGCTATTACACAAACGGCCTGTTGCTGTTGTGGGTTTTGGCGGCTATCCGGCGGCAGGCCCCACGCTGGCCGCATGGCTGCTTGGTGTACCTGTCTGGCTGCATGAACAGAACGCGGTGATGGGACGCACCAACCAGATGTTGTCCAAGCTTGTTCATCAGGTCTTTACCAGCTGGCCAGAAACAAAGGGGCTGCCTGCTTCTGCCCGCCATCTATATACCGGACTGCCCGTGGCCGAAGCCTTTACCAATTTGCCTGAATATGCCCAGAATAAAGTATATAAAGAGCTTCATCTGGCGGTGTTTGGTGGCTCATTAGGTGCGCGCCTGTTCGCAGATATTATTCCGCAAGCTGTTGGCAAATTACCAGCTCAGCTGAAACAGTCTCTGCGTGTCAGCCAGCAAGCCCGGGAAGACCAGATACCGGCCCTTCAAGCGATCTATACAGACCAGAACATAACCGCAGATATCCGCCCGTTCTTTGCTGATGTCCCCGGGGTGATGGCTTCAGCTGATCTGGTAATCAGCCGCGCAGGGGCATCTACTGTCGCTGAACTGGCGGCTGCAGGCCGGCCTTCTCTTCTGATCCCCTTTGCAGGGGCACTTGACGGTCATCAACGCGCGAATGCTGACCAGCTTGTCCGTATCGGCGGTGCTGTATGTGTAGATGAACAGGACGCATCATCTGCGCATCTGGCAAAGCTGTTAACAGAGCTGCTTGGCGCGGATGAGCCCCGCCAGAAACAAGCACTTTCAGCCCGCAAAATTGCCCGCCCTGACGCAGCTGCACAAATATGCAGCGTTCTCAAACAGCATTTTTCCAGCCCATCACGGGAGGCCGCATGACTGCGCTGCCCTTATCCATAGGCATCATTCACTTTACCGGTATTGGTGGTATCGGCATGAGTGGTATTGCTGAAATCCTGCATGAGCTGGGTTATCAGGTCCAGGGCAGTGATCTGAGCGAAAATGCCAATGTTGCGCGCCTGCGCTCACGCGGCATAAAGGTGAAGACGCCGCAACGGGCCGACAATCTGAAAGATGTTTCGATTGTTGTGATTTCCACGGCGATTAAAGATGACAATATTGAGCTGATTGAAGCCCGCCGCCAGTTTCTGCCTGTGGTACATCGTTCTGAAATGTTGGGCGAGCTGATGCGTCTGCGCTGGTCAGTTGCGGTTGCGGGCACTCATGGCAAAACGACAACCACGTCGTTGGTGGCGACGTTATTTGATTCTGCCTGCCTGGATCCAACCGTTGTCAATGGCGGCATTATCTCCAGCTGGGGCAGCAATGCCCGCCTGGGTGCAGGTGACTGGATGGTGGTTGAAGCAGATGAAAGCGATGGCTCTTTCTCGCGTCTGAAACCGACTGTGGCGATTGTAACCAATATTGATCCTGAACATCTGGATCATCACGGCTCATTTGAAAATCTGGAACAGGCCTTTGCCAATTTCATCTCCTCGATTCCGTTTTATGGTTTTGCAACCTTATGCATTGATCATCCGGCGGTTCAGCGGCTGTTGCCTACTATTTCAGATCGGCGGGTGATTACTTACGGGTTGTCTACTAACGCCGATATCAGAGCGGCCAATTTGCGGCATGAAAATGACCGCATGATTTTTGATGTGCTGATTTCAGACAGGCTGGGCATGAACACCAGCCGGATTGAAGATGTCATCTTCCCGATGCTGGGCGAACATAATGTCCAAAATTGTCTGGCTGCTTTGTCTGTTTGTCTTGAAATGGGCCTCGATATTGACCTGATCCGATCAGGACTTGCTCAATTCAAGGGAGTCGGCAGACGCTTTGATATCAAAGGTGAAGCTGGTGGCATTACAGTAATTGACGATTATGGCCATCATCCGGTTGAAATTAAAGCCGCACTGGATGCAGGCAGAATGTATTGCGGTGAAAACAAGCTGATTGCTGTGGTTCAGCCCCATCGCTATAGCCGCTTGCGGGATCTGTTCTCAGACTTCTGTGCCTGTTTCAATGAAGCAGATCACGTCATTGTTGCTGATGTATATGCTGCCGGCGAAGCCCCACTTGAAGGCTTTGAAAAAGACCAGCTGGCTGAAGGATTGCGGGCTTATGGGCACCGTTCCGCTCATGTTCTGGATGCACCAGAAGACCTGGCAAAGACCATTCTGCCCTACGCGGAATCAGGTGATTTGGTGATGTGTCTGGGAGCGGGATCGATCACGCAATGGGCTGCTGATCTGCCAGCGAATCTGAAGCGTCTGCAATCAGGCGACCTGACTTCTGAACAAGCGGAGGGGTCATGATGTTGTCTGCCGATAAATTTACAGGAGTGAACGGACAGCTGCAGCCGATGGCTGAACTGGCTGGACTGACCTGGATGCGGGTTGGTGGCCCTGCCGATTGGCTGTTCACCCCTGCTGATATCAGCGACCTGCAGAATTTCCTGCGTCAATGTCCAGAAGATGTGCCGATAACCTGTTTAGGTGCTGGCTCAAACTCACTAATTCGTGATGGGGGCATGGATGGTATTGTGATTCACCTTGCAGCTCATCTGACCAAAATCACCCATACAGACAACGAAATTTATGCGGAAGCTGGATGCGCCGATAGCGAGGTTGCGCGCTATGCCGCAAAACAGAACTTAACTGGTCTTGAATTTCTGGTGTCCATTCCCGGAACAATTGGCGGCGGCATCGTTATGAATGCTGGCTGTTACGGCACCGAATTCAAAGATGTGTTGATTGAAGGAGAGGGGCTGACCCATCAGGGTGAGCAGGTCAATTTCAGCGCTGCTGATCTGCAGCTATCCTATCGCCGCAGCCAGCTGCCCGCAGATATCATTTTAACATCTGCCCGGTTCCGCGCCGAACCGGGTGATAATGCTGTGATCCGCCAAACCATGAAGCAAATGCTGGCCAACCGGGCTGCCAGTCAACCCGTAGGTGTGCGCACAGGCGGCTCGACCTTCGCCAATCCTGATGGGGGTAAAGCCTGGCAACAGATCGATGCTGCTGGCTGTCGCGGCCTGCAAAGAGGCGGGGCGAGTGTTTCAGAAAAACATTGTAATTTTCTGATTAATCAGGGCACAGCCACCGCGGCGGATATTGAAGAATTAGGTGAAGAGGTCCGGGCCGCTGTTGCCGCACATTCCGGCACAAAGCTCAGATGGGAAATCAGACGGATGGGCCGACCGCTCAGCAAGCAAAACGCAAATGGAGGTGCAGATGGCCGCACATGATCGCCGTGTTGCTGTTCTGATGGGCGGCTGGACTTCAGAAGCCGCTGTCAGCCGTGTTTCCGCGAGCTTCTGCAGCAAGGCAGCACGTCTGGCTGGCTGGGACACGGTGGATGTGGAGCTCGATCGGGATCTGATGGAAAAGCTTGACGACATCCAGCCAGACCGCGTGTTCAATGCTTTGCATGGGCAGATAGGTGAAGATGGTTCTGTTCAGGGCCTTTTGAACATTCTGAACATCCCTTACACGCATAGCGGTGTTTTGGCCTCTTCGATGGCAATGGATAAAATCAGCTCTCGCCTGATTTTCAGCTCTGTCGGCATTTCTGTGCCGTCTTTGCTGGCGCTTCAAGAAGACAGCCATGTTCAGCCAGCCGATTTTACCGGTGATTATGTGATCAAACCACGTAATGACGGCTCGAGCGTTGGAGTTGTGATTGTCAAAGACGGCCAGCCTGCCCCGGAACGCAGCCGCTGGGATGCCAGCACCCAATTGATTGCTGAAGAATATATCCCGGGCCGAGAGCTGACTGTATCTGTTCTTGATGGCCGCGCCCTATGCGTCACCGAAATACATGTGCCAGACGAATTCTATGATTTCGATGCCAAATATAAGGTAGGTGGCTCACAACATACTGTGCCTGCAGATATTCCAGAACCCGTGGCCATACTGGCTAGTGACTGGGCTGAGCGGGCCTTTGCCATTCTCGGCTGCCGCGGTGTAGCCAGAGCTGATTTCAGATGGGATGAAGATGAAGACAGGCTGTATATGCTTGAGGTCAACACCCAGCCTGGAATGACTGCCACATCCCTGACCCCTGAACAAGCCGCCTTTTGTGGAATTTCAGGTGAAGAGCTCGTCAACCATCTGCTGGAGATTGCGCAATGCGACGACTGATCAGCAAATGGGCACAACGCCGGGACGCCTCGAATACGGGCCGGATCAGCTGGAAAGGCTATACCAGCTTTTTCCTTGCAACTTTGCTGACAGCTAGCAGCGGTGCCCTTTATCTGAAAGCTGACCAGCTCAAGACGGAATTGACCGATTTCAGCATACAACAGGGGTTCAGCCTCAAATCGATTCAGGTCACCGGACGCAATCATACTGATGCAGATGCCATACGCTCTGCATTGTCTGACTGGCGTGAAACCTCGATCTTCACAGCTGATCTACAGGCCATTCGCAGCCAGCTGCTGTCTCTGGGCTGGGTAAAGGATGCTGTGGTCAGCCGCCATCTGCCAGACCGGCTGGTGGTCACGCTATATGAACGTCAGCCTGTAGCCCTGATGCAGACCCCGTCTGGCCATCAACTGATCGATGCTGATGGTGCGCCGATAACAGGTGCCGATGTCTCTGCTTTTGCGCATTTGGTTGTTGTCTCTGGTGATGGTGCGGCCCAACGCGTGGCGGCTTTATTGGGTATGTTGGAATCTGAACCTGAGCTATTCACTGATGTCTGGGCCGTACAACTGGTTTCAGAACGGCGGTGGGACGTGCATATGCGTTCTGGTCTGACCATCAAGCTGCCTGAAGAAGATCCGGTTTTAGCCTGGTCAAGGCTCGCCAAGCTGGAACAGGACACAGCCATCACTGCCCGTGACCTGGCTTCAATCGACCTGCGCGTTCCCGGCCAGCTGATTGTCAAACCAAATATCCCGATCAGAGGTAAAGGGAGCAAGACATGATTACGCGCCCCAAAATCGTTCCCCGCGGACCCTTTGGCATCCTTGATCTGGGCTCGTCCAAGCTGGCCTGCCTGATCGCGCAAAAATCTGCCACAGGCGAGGTCAAGCTTCTGGGCCAGTCAATGCATGTGTCAGAGGGTGTCAAGCAGGGTGAAATTACCGATATGAATAAATTCAGCACCGCAGTTGGCAAGACTGTCAACGCTGCTGAACGGAGTGCAGATACAACGATTTCCACAATCCATATAGTGACCCCGGGTGGCAGCCAAAAGCTGAACGCACATACCAGCAAAATAGACCTTCATGATGATGTGATCAGCCGCCGCGATATTACCCGGCTGATGCATCAGCAAGGCCAACTCAAGCCCGAAGCTGGCCAGGTAATCATCCAGAAACAGCCCGGGTCCTACCAACTGGATGACCAGAGGCAAATCGATAATCCGCTGGGTATGTGCGGCCGCGCCCTGGGTATTGACTTTACCACCTTGGCGATGTCGCAAACCAGCTACGCTAACCTTCGTCAGGCAGTTCAGCAATGTCACCTTGAGCTGGGCTCTGTGCATCACAGTGCGGTGATGTCTGGCCATGCCTGCCTGACCGAAGATGACCGCGAGCTGGGCACATTGCTGATCGATTTCGGCGGCGGCACAACATCCCTAGCGCTGTTTGCTGATGGCCAGCTGCATTATGTTGGCACGGTACGTATGGGCGGCCTGAATGTAACCCGCGACATCGCCAAAATGCTGTCAATTTCCATCAGTGATGCAGAACGGCTGAAAGCGATTGACGGTTCAGTCCTTCCTGCAATTGCCGTCACCGAACAGGTAGAGCGGTTCAGTTTTCCCAGCCAAGGTGATAATTTTGTCTTATCAAACACGCTTTCAGCTGAAGATAATCTGACCTTGCCGAGTGGCCAGGTGATTCAAAGACAGTTCTTAAGCGACATTATCCGCACCCGATGTGAAGAAATTTTAGAGGCGACTGATGCGCAACTGAATACAGCAGGATTAGGCCCGGCACGCACCTTTAATCTGGCCCTGACTGGCGGGGCAAGCCAATTGACGGGTATGTCTGATTTCATATCTGAATTCTGGCAGAAGCCAGTTGCGTTCAGATCACCAACGCCCCTGTCCGGCCCAGAAGGGCAAATCTCAGGCGGCTCATTTTCTGCCTGTATGGGCCTTGCCCGCCATATCCAGTCTACCGAAGATGACGCGCTTCACATCCACAGAGCCACAGCCACAGGCAATAGCATGTTCGGACGTCTGGGTGCCTGGTTCAAGGAGCATATCTGAGCCATGACGATGCACAGCGCCTCTTTATTTTTGTTTCTTATGACTGTCCCTGGTCCGTCCAGACCCGGATCAGGACAGCCTCATCATCACCAGTGGTCTGATCAAAAGGCACATAAACCCCATAAACAAGGGAGACTATCATGACAATCAACCTCAGTGTTCCGCAAACCATGCAGGAATTACGGCCGCGTATCACCGTTATTGGTGTAGGCGGTGCAGGCTGTAACGCAGTCAACAATATGATCGATGCCAATCTTGAAGGTGTGGATTTTCTGGTTGCCAATACAGACGGCCAATCACTGGCGCATTCAATGGCGCCCCGCAAAATTCAACTGGGCAGCAGCCTCACAGGAGGGCTTGGCGCGGGCTCAAAGCCTGAAATGGGCCGCAAAGCCGCAGAAGAATCTCTGGATGAGGTACTGGCTGAACTTGCGGACAGCCATATGGTGTTCATCACTGCTGGAATGGGCGGTGGCACCGGAACAGGCGCAGCCCCTGTGATTGCCCGTGCTGCCAAAGAACGGGGTATTCTGACCGTTGGTGTAGTCACCAAACCTTTTGATTTTGAAGGCAAGCGCAGAATGGACCAGGCGGATGCAGGGGTGGAAGCCTTGCAAGCTTATGTGGACACACTGATTGTAATTCCAAACCAAAATCTGTTCCGTCTTGCGAATGAACGCACAACGCTTGCAGATACCTTCCATATGGCTGATGCGGTGTTGCATCAAGGTGTTTGTGGGGTTACAGACCTGATGATCAAGCCAGGACTGATTAATCTGGACTTTGCCGATATTCGCGCTGTGATGTCTGAAATGGGCAAAGCGATGATGGGCACAGGCGAGGCATCTGGCGAGACCCGGGCCACAGAAGCAGCTGAATCAGCTATCAATAACCCGCTTCTGGATGACAGTTCAATGAAAGGTGCACGTGCGGTTCTGATCAATATCACCGGCGGCATGGACATGACTCTGTTTGAGGTAGATGAAGCTGCCAACCGTATCCGGGCTGAAGTCGATCCAGACGCAACCATCATTTTTGGCTCAGCCTTTGATGAAAAACTGGACGGAGTTATGCGGGTCTCTGTCGTGGCAACAGGCATAGATGCGTTGTCACAAAGCGTCCCTTTGCCCTTTGCTGAAACCGACACACAGGCAATGGCGCCAGCTGTACCGGCAATGCCCGCACCAAAGATGAAGCAGGTCATTAATTTTGGTGGCCTTGCCGCCTCGTCAACACCCGCTGTTGAACCTGAACCACAGCAAAAAGACACAGCAGCTGAAGATGTGCAGACAGATGCACCACAAAGTGCTGCGCCGTCTCTGAGCGCCCAGCTTCAGCCAGAAGCAGAAGCAGATGTCACACAGACAGCCACAGCTGAAGCCACCTCGCCAGAAGCAACCGAAACCGCTTCTGAAAGTGCGCAGCTGGACCTAGAGGATGTAACCAGTACGACACAGGAAGCTGAGTCAGCCGAGGCTCCGGCACCTGTAGCCGAGCAAGTCGCTTCAGAAGCTGCGCCTGAGCAAGCTGAACATTCTGCCCGTCCGGCCAGCCACGAACAGGCCAAAGTGATCCGCAGGGCCGCTTATGTGCCAGCAGCTGCAAAGGATGTCGGTACAGATGATGAGGTGGTCCAGACAGCGGCAGTCGCCAACCCGTCACGCCCCAGCCTGTTGAACCGGTTCTCCGGCATTTGGTCTTCCAAGCCATCTGATCAGCCTAAGGGGACAACACCAACAGAGCAGGCCAAAGACAAGCCAGCTGTAAAATCAGAACCAGTATTGAACCGGGCAGATGTCACCCTGCCAACAGTAGAAGAGCCAACCATTATGGACCTTCCCGCTGTTGACGTGGTACAGCCCAGCCTGCCGGTAACTGCAGCACCACAGGAAGATTCTGATCATGATGACGATCTAGATATTCCGGCATTCCTGCGGCGTCAGGCCAACTAAACTCTGGCTTGCGCCCTGCCCCATCTTCAGCCCCTGCCTGCTTCAGGCAGGGGATTTTTTCGTTACTGCGGTGATGTTTTTTTCAAATGCAACAATCTGTAACTAAAAGTGATTTGTATCCGCTAACTGATTTTTTTAGGTTAACTTGGCTGGAAGGGGTGAAAACATCATGGCAACTAGTCCTACAGATTTGCAATGCACACTGGCCAGACCCGTTGAGGTCGGCGGCATTGGCGTGCATTCAGGACGATATATAGACGTCACGCTTCACCCTGCACCAGCTAACCATGGTATCATCTTCCACCGCACAGATGTCGTGGAAAGCGATAATGTTATTCCGGCAACAATCCATTATGCTGTGCCGCACCAATTATGTACGCGCATCCAGAATCAGGACGGTATTGGCATCAATACAATCGAACATTTCATGGCGGCCTTTCACGGTCTGGGTATTGATAATCTGCTGATCGAAATTGACGGCCCGGAAATGCCTATTCTTGATGGCAGCGCGACACCAATTATCAATCTTCTGACTAAAGCTGGCATCGAAAAACAATCTGTGGCGAAACAGGTTTTGGTAATCGTTGATGATGTGGAAATTGATTTGGGCAATGGGCGGCATGCACGCTTATCACCAAATGAACAGCTTGAGCTGGATGTCTGCATCGATTTTGATGATAGCCTGATCGGAAAGCAATCTCTGGTTTACAGTCACGACACAAGCACATTTGAAAGCAATCTTGCTGACGCACGGACATTTTGCATGCTCAAAGATGTGGAAGCTATGCGCAATAGCGGCCTTGCCAGAGGTGGTTCACTCGACAATGCGGTTGTGGTTCATGATGGCGCTGTGTTGAATGATGGTGGGCTGCGATCTGATGATGAATTTGTGCGACATAAAGCACTTGATTGTTTAGGGGATTTGTATCTGTTTGGAATGGCGGTGCGCGCCAAACTCACGGCGTCTCGTCCAGGCCACGCCCTCAGCACCAAATTATTACAAGCTGTGATGGCTCGCCCGGAATCGTTTGTTATCGAAAATCCGGCTGAACCCCAAACCCTCCAGACCGGAACCTGGGCATATCCTGAAGCGGCTGTTGCGGCTCATTCCTGATCAGCTGATCAGCCAACATGCACACAGCCACTATCTGCGCCATAGGCCATCATTTTATCTTTTCACAGCCACGACAACTCGTTATCTTGGTCACAGCATCTGGTTTGTGTTCCCCGTCAAGCAGACAGAACAGACCACACGCACGCTTTGAAGGATTAACGACCACATGATTTTGCCGTTCGCCCGCCTCCTCCAGGATCCACCGCTGTCCAAGGCCATTAACCGGATTTTGGCGGCAACCTTTCTAGCAGTGGCACTCGGGGCGTGTTCAGGTGGGGATGAACAAGAAGATTTGGTTGCACAGGTCGAGCAGCCAGTTGATGAGCTTTATAATGAGGCGTTGAATACAGCATTGTCAGGCAACCCTGTACAGGCTGCGCCGAAATTTGAAGAAGTAGAGCGTCAGCACCCCTATTCAACATGGGCCGTCAAAGCGCAGGTTATGGCCGCGTGGTCATTCTATGAAGCAAATGATTATGCGCAGGCAGAAGCCAGCCTCGACCGTTTCATTCAGCTCTATCCCGCGGATTCACTAACCGAATATGCTTATTATCTGAAAGCGCTGGTCTTTTATGAACAAATCGTCGATGTGGAACGTGATGCAGATATGACCCGCCGCGCCCTGTTTGCGTTTGAAGATCTGTTGCGCCGGCACCCTGATGGTCCGTATTCCCGGGACGCGCAATTAAAGGCTGATCTGGCACGTTCACATTTGGCGGGTAAAGAAATGGCAGTTGGCCGGTTCTATTTAAACCAGGGTCATTATGCAGCTGCGCTGACCCGGTTTGCGATTGTGGTCCGTGATTTTGACCGGACCAATCAGATTCCTGAAGCATTATATCGTATGACCGAGGGGTATTTGTCACTTGGGCTGACCGAAGAAGCTGACCGTGTGGCTGAGGTAGCGAATTATAATTTTCCTGATTCAGTCTGGACAGCACGCCTGAATGAGGTACATGAAAACCCGAACAGAAGCGGGCCAAAAGGGCTTCTGGGCAGCTTGGCAGACCGTGCCTTATCTCTGTTCTGAGGGCAGCCCCTCATGCTTTCCCGCCTCAGCATCCGCAATGTTGTTCTGATCGAAGCTCTGGATATCGAGTTCCAGACTGGCCTGACTGTGCTCACTGGCGAAACAGGAGCAGGCAAATCCATTCTGCTCGATGCGCTTGGCCTGGCTTTAGGAAGTCGTGCGGATTTTGGCCTTATCCGGACTGCTGCTGAACGGGCGAGTGTAACAGCTGAATTTGATATCGCCGCTGATCACCCGGTCTGGAACATTTTATCAGATATTGGTATAGACCGTGCGGACAGCCTGATTCTGAGGCGCCAATTGCGCAGTGATGGAAAGTCACCTGCGCATATTAATGATGAGGCTGTTTCAGTAAATCTGTTGCGTCAGATCGGCGACATGCTGGTTGAAATACAAGGCCAGTTTGAAGGCCGCGGCCTGCTAGACCAGACAACCTATCTGCCTCTGATCGATAGGGCTGCAAACCATAAAAGCGCGCTTGATGAGGTAAGCCGGTTATGGGCTGAGCTGAAAACAGCGCGCACAGAGTTGGAACAAATGACAGAACGGCTCGCCCGTGCCCGTGAAGAAGAAGAGTGGCTGCGTGATGCTGTTGAACAGCTGGATATGCTTGCCCCTGCCCCGGGTGAGGAAGACCAACTTGCCTCCGAACGTCAACGTCACATGCACAGTACCCGCATAGCCGAAGCCCTTCAGCAGGCCCACGTGATGCTGAGCGATGAAGATGGGGTTTCGCATATGGCTGGACGTGCACAAGCCATTCTGGAACGTCAGGCAGATGTGGCTGCAGGTGCTCTTGACCCTGCTATCGAAGCTCTGGACCGGGCCGTATCTGAATTAACCGAAGCGGAATCATTACTGACAGAAATCGGCGGTCAGCTTGATAGTGACCCAAACCGTCTGGCCGAAATAGATGACCGGTTACATCAGATAAGAACGCAAGCCCGCAAGCATAAAATTGAATCTGATGAGCTGCCTGACTTACATGAAAGATTGATTGCACAGCTGGCAGAAATGGATGACCAGTCAGGTGCTCTTGCCCGTTTACGGCAGCGCGAACTGGATTGCCTGACCGCCTATAAAGCGCAGGCAGACAAGCTTTCTAGTCAACGACAAGATGTGGCTGCATATCTGGACAAGGCGGTAATGGCTGAACTGCCGCCTCTAAAGCTGGAAGCGGCCACTTTCCAAACAGATATTCAGACCTTGAATGAAGATAAATGGTCAGCCACCGGATGGGACCGCATTTCTTTTCAGGCCCGCACCAATCCTGGCATGCCTACAGGGCCCATAGACAAAGTTGCATCAGGGGGTGAGCTGGCCCGGTTTCTGCTCGCCCTGAAAGTGGTGTTATCTGAAAATGACCCACCAAAAACGCTGATCTTTGATGAGGTCGATTCAGGTGTTGGCGGTGCAGTGGCCGCCGCGGTCGGGGCGCGTCTGGCCCGTTTGGGGCAGAAAATGCAGACTTTGGTGATTACCCATTCCCCTCAGGTTGCTGGAAATGGCGACAACCATCTTAAAATCGCCAAATATCAGCAGGGCGATCAGGTAATCAGCAGTACTGTCAGCCTGAGCGCACATGAAAGACGCGAGGAAATTGCGCGCATGCTGTCCGGAGATCAAATTACAGAAGCTGCACGTTCAGCTGCTGCACAATTGCTCGAGGATGGCAGATGAACAAAAAAACAGCTGCTAAGCTGCATCCGGGAAAAGATATAGCCTTACTTAGCCCTGAGGACGCAGAAGCCCTTTTAGCTGAATTGGCTGAAGTTATCCTGTATCATGACCGGTTGTATCATGCTGCTGATGACACCCTCCAGCCAGAAATCAGCGATGCAGACTATGACGCACTGATTGCCCTGAATAAAGAAACTGAGACAGCCTTTCCAGAGCTGGTGCGGCCAGACAGCCCATCTGTCCGGGTAGGAACAGCCGCAGCAGAGCCTCAGGCTTTGTCTGGTCAGTTTGCAAAAATCACTCACAGCCAGCCGATGCTCTCTCTGGGTAACGCCTTCACCCATGAAGATGTGTTTGAATTTGCGGATCGGGTGAGGCGCTTTTTGTCTCTTGGGGATGCTGAGCCTGTTATGATGACTGCAGAGCCGAAGATCGACGGGCTGTCTCTCTCCCTTCGCTATGAGGCTGGAATACTTGTTCATGCGGCCACTAGAGGGGATGGCACAGTCGGAGAAGATGTTACAAGTAATGTCAAAACCATCGCCGATATTCCTCACAATCTGGGCGCAGGTCTGCCAGATCAGTTTGAGGTGCGGGGTGAAGTTTACATGAAAAGGTCTGATTTTGCTGCTTTGAATGCCGAACAGCAGAATAATGACCAGAAACCCTTTGCTAACCCCCGCAATGCTGCTGCAGGTTCTTTACGGCAGAAAGATCCGGCTGTAACTCGCCAACGTCCGCTGAAATTCTTTGCGTATGCTCCAGGATTTTTATCAGCACCCGTGGCCACAACGCATTCAGAATTTCTGGACCTTCTCAGCGCACATGGATTTTCCGTGAATCCACTGACCAAAACCTGCCGAACAACTGATGAGGTCTTAACGCATTATCAGGCTATTGCGGAACAGCGAAGCGACCTTGCCTATGAAATTGATGGCGTGGTTTATAAGGTTGATCGCTATGACTGGCAGGCTCGCTTGGGTCAGGTCAGTCGTGCACCGCGGTGGGCCATCGCCCATAAATTTCCAGCTGAAAGAGCCACAACCATTCTGAACGGCATCGATATCCAGGTTGGGCGCACTGGCGCATTGACCCCAGTTGCCCGCCTTGTGCCCGTGACTGTTGGCGGGGTTGTTGTGTCTAACGCAACTTTGCATAATGAAGATGAAATCGCCCGTAAAGATATCCGCATTGGCGATCATGTCATCTTGCAGCGTGCAGGTGACGTCATCCCCCAAATCATAGAGGTGGTTCAGGACAAACGCCGCGCAGACAGTCAGCCATTTCAATTCCCGGATATATGTCCGGTCTGTGGCCACCCGGCTGACCGGCCTGAGGGAGAGGCCGTACGCCGTTGCACGGGCGGGTTCAATTGTGAGGCCCAGCAACGCGAAAAGCTCAAACATTTTGTCTCGCGCCAGGCCCTTGATATAGATGGTCTGGGCACGCGCCAGCTTGACCTGTTTTATGATTTGGGATGGATCAAACGACCGGCTGATATCTTCAGATTGACTGAACGGCAGCAAGATATCTCTGCGCTCGACCGGATGGGCGAAAAATCTGCAGCCAATCTCATCTCAGCCATTCACCAGCGCAAAACCCCTGAACTGGACCGTGTGATTTTTGCCCTTGGTATCCGGCAAATTGGCCAGGCCACAGCGAAATTACTAGCCCAGCATTACGGGTCTGTAGAACGGCTGATGCAAGCTGCACTGAACGCCAGTGATCCTGGCCATGAGGATTATTCAGAGTTTGTTGCCATTGATCAGATCGGGGATCTGATGGTGCAAGATATCATCCACTTTTTTCAAGATAGAGAAAATCAAGAGATGGTATCTGACTTGCTGAGCTATATCCAGCCCATTGCCCCAGAACAACCTGCACAAGATAGCGCCGTCAGCGGCAAAACAGTTGTATTCACCGGCACCTTGTCAAAATTGTCCCGAAATGAGGCAAAAGCTCAGGCTGAGCGCATGGGCGCACGCGTGTCTGGCTCAGTCTCGGCAAAGACAGATTATCTGGTTGCCGGAGGCGCCGCAGGCTCAAAGCTGACGAAAGCACGCGATCTGGGTGTTACAGTCCTGAGTGAAGATGACTGGATAGAACTGATGCGCTGACCACCCTTTATCAAAGTGGTGCACATTTTCCAGCAAGCCAGTCTGCTACCGCTGGTTCCAAATGCGGGGCAAGCCTGTCAAAGACAGATCGATGATAGCTGTTCAGCCATTCTAGCTGAGGGGCCGATAAAACAGCGCTGTCGATAAGCTGTCGGTCAAACGGAAAACAGGTGAGCGTCTCAAAACCCAGATAGCCCGGTTTGACCTGTTCTACATGAACCAGGGTTTCATGCCTTATACCGAAGCTGCCTTCCTGATAATATCCCGGTTCATTAGACAGAATATGACCAGCCTGCACGGCAACCTTGCCCCGTTTCGATATTGAAACCGGCCCTTCATGCACATTCAGGATATGGCCGACACCATGCCCCGCCCCATGACCAAAATCCAGCCCCTCAGCCCAAAGCGGGGCTCTGCAGATGGCATCAAGCTGGACGCCAGTTGTGCCAGCCGGAAATACGGCAGCAGCCAGCTGGCAATGAGCAGCCAGAACAAGGCTTGCTTTGCGCATCAGCTCTGGCTCTGGGCTATGACCGGCGTCTGTCAGAAACACTGTACGCGTAATATCGGTGGTGCCGCAGTTGTAATGCGCTCCAGAATCGAGCAGCAGCACACCATCTCCTGACAGGGTGTAATCCTCACCATCCACCGCCCTGTAATGCACAATTGCGCCGTGATCACGCCATCCTGCAATTGTGGCAAAACTATCACAAATATAAGCCTCAGACTCTGCCCTGAACGCGGTCAGCTTTCGGCCAAGTTCTGCCTCGCTCAGGCTTGTCCGATCTGCCTGTGTCTCAAGCCAATGAAAAAACCGACTTAACGCTAATCCATCCAGAAAATGAGCGTGTCTGAACCCCTCCAGCTCTGCCTGCGTTTTGCGGGCCTTTTCTGCAACCAGCGGATCAGCTCTCAGCGTCACATCAAGGCCTGCTTGCCTTAACCGATCCTGAACAGCCACAGGCAGACTGGCTGGATCACAGCCTATATGTTGTCCGCTCAATTCCTGCAGATACGTCTCCAACTCTGCCCAGCCAACCGCTTTATAGCCTTTATCATGCAGCTGAGGATGATCAGTAATAAAGGTAAGCTCTTTGTCCGCACTCAGGATCCCGAAACACAAATGAACAGGCGTGAAAGCAAGGTCACAACCACGCAAATTGGTCAGCCACATCATCACATCAGGAGCACTGATAAACTGCAGATCAAGTCCGTTCTGCTGCATTTCCTCTGCAGCCTTTCCCAGCTTTTGCTCTGCGCTCTGGCCGGTATAGGCCATATCTACAGCGAATATTTCTGTTTGCGGTGATATCGGTCTGTCTGTCCAGACAGCAGCTACCGGATGGGCTGCAACAGGCCGCCACTGGATTTCGGCACCGCTTACATGTGCGGGCAACCGCTCAAGGCCTGTTAGGGTGACAGCATAGCTGTCAAAACCGAGAATAACCTTTTGCTCAGCCAGATATGTGGCCATCCAGTCCTTCAAAGACAGCTCTGCTGTATCTATCGTATCATATAGGCTTGCGTCCACCTGATGGGCGAGCTGGACAGTATAGCGGCTGTCAGAGGCCACCACAGCCTTGTCTGCCAGAATCAGCGTAACGCCGGCAGAGCCTGTAAATCCTGTCAGCCAGGCCAGATATTCATCTTCTGCTCTGACCTCTTCTCCTTGGAACCGATCCGCTCTGGTGACAAGTAAACCATCCAGCCCTTGCTGAGCTATCTGTTTACGCACGGCGGCCAGTTTTCCTGATGCTGAGGTAAATTGTTCTGCCATAGCCTTGTTCCCTTGTGGCCCCGGTCAACCAATACGCCGCTTGGTAAACACAAGGCAGCACCATTCACCCTGATCAAGACGTTGGTCAAGTACCATTTGGCGCGCCCGATAATCACCAATAATCTGGCGGGCCTGGCTGCGCAGCAGACCAGACAGAATAAGCTTTCCGCGAGGAGCCAGATTGCTGGTTAAATCAGCAGCCATGCGCCGCAGTGGCCCGGCCAGAATATTGGCCAGAATAATGTCATACGGCCCGTTCCTGGACACATAACGCGCCGCAAACCCCTCTGAGACCACCGCCCGCATCTTGGCAGGACTGATCTGGTTTTTCCGTCTGTTTTCAATGGCTGTTCGCACAGATACCGCATCATTATCAACAGCAAAGATATCTGCCGCAGGAAACAGCCTCTGTGCGGCCATCGCCAGAATCGCACTGCCACAACCCATATCCAATATGCGGCGCGGACGAGCTGAAGCTTTACGCTGATCAGCCAAAGCCAAAAGACAAGTTTGTGTGGTGGGATGGGTCCCTGATCCAAATGCCAGAGCCGCCTCAACCAGAAGCGGCAGACTGCCTGCTGGCCTGTTCTGCTGGATATGACTGCCGTAAATCCAAAACGGACCCAATTGGAGCGGCGGAAAATCCTTGCGGTTTTCTGCCAGCCAATCTCTGTTCTGATGGCAAATCAATTGCGTTTCAATGACCTGCTCAGGACGAACAGACCGGCTCACCACTTCGTCTATAACCGCACGGTCAGGTTCCTGTTCAAACCAAGCCTGCAACACGCTGTTGCCGTCATTTATCTTTTCAACAGACAAAGCTTCAGCGTCCAGAACCACTTCCAGGCCAGTTTCGAGGGGTAACGTCTGTCCGCTGATAACAGCTCTGAAACACCAATAATCTGTCATCACAGCCCCTCTTTAACTGACATCATCACTGCGCTTCACAAAGCTGGCGACAACCTTTTTCAGACCAGCTTTATCAAACTGTATTTCCAGCTTGTCTGCTTCAATTGCTTCGACTGAACCCATTCCAAATTTCTGATGAAACACCCGCTCACCAAGCTTGAAATCATGCTTTCCAGACTGAGGCAACCAGCCATCACGGTCACGTTCAGGCACAGATGAGGACCCGTTTTGTCGTGACGCCAACCGCTTCCACCCGGGCCCATAACCTGGCTGACCTGCCCGTTCAGCAAGCGCGCCCAACATAACCGGCTCGACCTGTCCGAAACTGAGGCCCTGTGCCATATCCTCGTCAATATGCTTAGCTGGTAATTCACCAACAAAGCGTGACGGGATAGACGATTGCCATAAACCATGTACACGCCGGTTCGCCGCAAAGCTGATACATACCTGGCGGCGTGCACGTGTCAGCCCAACATAAGCCAGACGACGTTCTTCTTCCAGGCCAGCCCCGCCACTTTCATCTAAGGTGCGCTGACTGGGGAAAATCCCGTCTTCCCAGCCGGGCAGAAACACCATATCGAACTCCAGCCCCTTTGCTGCGTGCAGGGTCATCAATGTCACTTCACCTTCCTGTGGTGTGGTGTCATTATCCATCACCAAAGAGATATGTTCCAGAAACCCGCCAAGCGTGTCAAAATCTTCTATCGCTGAAACCAGTTCTTTCAGGTTTTCCAACCGGCCGGGAGAATCTGGCGATTTATCTTTCTGCCACATCTCCGTATAGCCAGATTCATCCAGCACCATTTGCGCGAATTCTGCTGGTGGCAAGCTGTCTTTTTGCTGATACCACCTGGCCATCTGCGCACAAAACGCGCTAAGCGTGCGCCTTGCCTGAGGTTTAAGCTCATCGCTGTCGGCCAGCGCTCCTGCTGCTGCCAGCAAGGGCATGTCACGTCCGCGGGCCAGCTGGTGAATGACCTGCAGCGTCGCAGGCCCCAATCCGCGTTTGGGTGTGTTAATGATCCGCTCAAACGCCAGGTCATCTGCCGGTTGGTTAATCAAGCGTAAATAGGCCATCGCATCTCTGATTTCCGCACGTTCATAGAACCGCGTACCCACCACCCGGTAAGGCAGACCTATGGCCAGAAACCGTTCTTCAAATTCACGTGTTTGAAACCCGGCACGGACCAGAACGGCAATCTGATTTAAATCAAATCCATCTTTCAGATGGCCTTCAATTTTACTGGCCACATTACGGGCTTCATCCTGGCCATCCCAATACCCGGAAACCAGCAGCTTCTGTCCATCACCAGTAGAGGTATATAATGTTTTGCCAAGCCTGTTTTCATTCTTGGCGATCAGGCTGGATGCGGCTGCCAGTATATGCCCTGTTGAACGGTAATTTTCTTCCAGCCTGACTGTTTTTGCTCCTGGATAATCTGTTTCAAACCGCAGAATATTCCCGACCTCTGCGCCCCGCCAGCCATAAATCGACTGATCATCATCGCCAACACAACATAAATTCTTATGTGCAGATGCCAGCAATCTTAACCACAGATATTGGGCCACATTCGTGTCCTGATACTCGTCCACCATGATATGCGTCAGACGTGACTGATAGCTGGTCAAAACATCAGGATGAGTCTGAAAAATATGCAGCATATGCAATAACAGATCGCCAAAATCAACTGCGTTCAACCGGACCAGACGGGCCTGATACTGGCTGTATAGCTCTATTCCGCGGCCGTTACAAATATCACCGGCATCAGCAACAGACAGCTTTTCAGGACGCAAACCCCGGTCTTTCCATGAACTGATTTGTGCTGCCAGAACCCTTGGTGGCCAGCGTTTTAAGTCAATCTGCTCAGCCTCCATCAATTGTTTTAACAGCCTGTTTTGGTCATCTGTATCCAAAATGGTAAAATCTGATTTCAGACCGACAAGTTCTGCATGTCGCCGCAGCATCCGCGCAGCCAAAGCGTGAAAGGTACCTAACATCACCTGTTCTGCCATGGGTCCGACAAGCTGAAACACCCGCTCTTTCATCTCGCGTGCGGCTTTATTGGTGAAGGTCACTGCCAGAATATTCCATGGTGCAGCAGTCCGGCTGGCCACCAGTTGGGCCAAACGAGAGGTCAATACGCGTGTCTTCCCGGTCCCTGCCCCAGACAAGACCAAAAGCGGACCATTCAAGCTGGTCACCGCATCTGCCTGTGCCTCATTCAGCCCCTCCAGCCACGGGCCAGCCAAGACAGACGGCACAAACCCTTCAGATGTGGCCGGGATATCACCAGATGTCGTCACGTTTTCTTACTCACTGTAAATTGTCTGAACACAGCTTTTCCCTGTTACGCCTGCAACAAAGTCGGATGCTTTTGATGTACTGATAAACTAGTTTAATCACAAGGACTGTCACGGTACAGCCGCAAATATTCTGCCCGCCTGTTTTGCAGGATTGCGAAACTGGTCTTCTGCGCGTATGCTCAGGGCCGAAAATATTGATTTAACCAAGGCCACAGACCCGCATTATGACAGCCCCTGTAAACAGCTCTTCACTCAGGCAGGTACCTTTCGCCAAATTGTCAGCCCTTGTCTGTGCTCTGACTGTTCTGTCAGCATGCACAGCCTTGCCAGAAGATCAGAAGACAGCTGAGACCGACCCTTATGAAAATGCCAACAGAGCGGTGTTTGCATTCAATATGACGGTTGATGATTATGTACTGGAGCCAGTGTCTGATGCCTACAGACAGACCGCCCCGGAACGAGTCCAGAAAGGGGTTCAGAATTATGTATCCTGGACGAGCCTGCCGTCGACGGCTGTGAATTCAGGACTGCAGGGCAAATTTGAAAATGCAGCTTTGGCCAGCCTGACCTTTTTGGTTAATGGGCTGACATTTGGTTTTGCTGACCTTATGGAGGGCGAAGACAGACCAAAGCGCGAAGATTTCGGCCAGACCTTGGCATCAGCAGGCGTCAGTGAGGGGCCTTATCTGATGGTGCCTTTCCTGGGCAGCCATTCGGCCAGATCGCTGAGCGGCCGGGCTGTGGACATGGTTCTGAATCCGCTTGGTGCCTTTGATGCTGAGGCTGTGGAAACCGCCCAGACAGCAACACCGGTTGTCTCTACAGTCTCTTTCAGAGCGGCCTATTTTGATACGATCAATGATGTGAAATATAACAGCCTTGACCCCTATGCCCGGACACGGTCTGCCTATTACCAGCAACGGGCCAGGCTGTTGCGGGATAATTTGCCAGAACAGGATGACGGGCTGGACGAATTTGAAGATTTTTTCTCAGAATAAAGACAAGCAAATGATGAGGGCGGATACCATGATCAGAAATTGGGTTGAGATTATGCGAGCAGGTTTGTTTGGGCTGTTTTTGACCGTGATGGCTGTTTTACCGGCACAGGCGAATGACCGGGTGGCTGAGGCAGAACAGCTTGTTTCTTCTCTCATCTCCGCGCTTGAAACCAATCTTATGAATGACAGCTCTTCTGATGAGGAGAACAAGCAGTTTTTGAACCAGCTTGTTGACACTTACTTTGATGTTGAAGGGATCACCCGGTTTTCGGTTGGCCGGTACTGGCGCATTGCAACAGCAGATGAACGTAAAACCTATGCGCGTTTATTCCGGTCTGTTTTGCTGAATCAAGCGAGCTCTCAGTTTCATCAGCTGAAAAATCTGGAATTCAAACCGACCACCAGCAAAGCCAGAGGCGAAAAGCTGGTCCTTGTTGGCGGCATTATTCACGATAAATCAGGCGAATTCCCTGATGTTGAAATGTTCTGGCGCGTGGTAACCTTGCCGGACAAGCCAGCAAAAATCTTCGATGTCGAGATTGAAAATATCTCTATGCTGAAAACACAGCAGGATGAAAACACCACACTTATCCGCCGCAATGGTGGACGCTTTGCTGCATTAAACGAAGCCCTGCAGGAACAGCTTGCTCAGCAGCAAACCAACTGACAGTCCTCGGATTTGTTCAGTCTAGCGTGATATCGGCTTATATTTAATCCGCTTTGGTTGCGCAGCATCTGCGCCCAGCCGGCGTTTTTTATCCTCTTCATAAGCCTGATAATTGCCTTCGAACCATTCCACATGGCTGTCCCCCTCAAAGGCCAGAATATGGGTGGCGATCCGGTCAAGGAACCATCTGTCGTGGCTGACCACAACCGCACAACCGGCAAAGTCAAGCAAAGCTTCTTCCAGAGCGCGCAGCGTATCGACATCCAAATCATTGGTCGGCTCGTCAAGCAGCAGCACATTTGCCCCGCTTTTCAGCATTCTGGCCAGATGCACACGGTTACGCTCACCGCCCGATAACTGGCCAACACGTTTCTGCTGGTCACTTCCTTTGAAATTAAACAGGCTGACATAGGCACGCGATGGCATGGTCCGCTTACCCAACTCCAGCTCATCAAGCCCGTCAGATACCACTTCCCATACAGTCTTGCTGTCATCAAGTGCGTCACGGGACTGATCAACATAGCCCAGCTTCACGGTCTCCCCTAATTTCAGGGCACCATTATCTGCTTGGTCTTGGCCTGTCAGCAACTTGAACAAGGTTGATTTACCTGCACCGTTCGGCCCGATCACACCAACAATCCCACCAGGCGGCAGGCGGAAATCAAGTCCCTCAAATAACAGCTTTTCGCCAAAGCCCTTTTCAAGACCCTCAGCCTCAATCACAACATCCCCCAGACGCGGGCCAGCCGGAATAGAAATCTTTGTGGTTTCATTGCGCTGTTCACGATCTTGTTCCAACAGCTTTTCATAAGCATTCAGCCTGGCCTTGGATTTTGACTGCCGTGCCTTTGGTGCAGAACGCACCCATTCCAGTTCACGCGACAAAGATTTCACACGAGCATCTTCAGCCCGGCCTTCTTGTTCAAGGCGTTTGTGTTTCTGCTCCAGCCAGCCAGAATAATTGCCCTGATAGGGAATGCCCTGTCCTCTGTCCAGTTCCAGAATCCAGCCCGCTACCTCATCCAGGAAATACCGGTCATGCGTGATGGTTACCACTGTACCCGGGAAATCATGTAAAAACCGCTGCAGCCAGGCAACAGATTCAGCGTCCAGATGGTTTGTCGGCTCATCAAGAAGCAGCATATCCGGCGCGCTGAGCAACAACCGGCATAAGGCCACACGTCGCCTTTCTCCCCCTGATAATTTGGTCACATCAGCAGCCCCATCCGGCACCCGCAACGCATTCATCGCAATCTCTGCTTTGCGTTCCAGATCCCAGCCATCTATCGCATCGATCTTCTCCTGCAGCTCGGCCTGCTCTGCGATCAGGTCATTCATCTCATCATCGGTCATTTCTTCTGCAAAACGGGCACTGACCTCATTAAATCTGTCGACAAGCTGTTTGGCTTCCCCCATGCCAGACAGCACATTGCCAGCAACATCCATTGACGCATCCAGATCAGGTTCCTGCGCCAGATACCCGATATTAATTCCCTCTGCTGGCCAGGCTTCTCCTGAAAATTCAGTTTCTACGCCGGCCATAATTTTCAGCAAGGTCGATTTACCCGCACCGTTCAGGCCGAGCACACCAATTTTCGCTCCGGGCAAGAAGGACAAGCTGATATCCTTTAAAACTTCTTTACCTCCTGGATAGGCTTTGCCCAACCGTTGCATTGTATAGACATATTGTGTGCTTGCCATGGTCTGACTGTTCCTTTTTGCCCGACTGAGATGCTGAAATTTCTGTCCTCTTACATAGCCTATTCATCTCTGCTTTGCTATGCTCATATTGGAATTTTCACAGAACATCGCTAAACTCTAGCCTATGTCTTTTTTCGATCTCTCCGGCTTATTCCCTCTGCCCTTATGGAAGCTTCTGCTTGATGTGGCTGTTGCCTGCATGATGTGGGCAATACTAGCGCGGTTTGTGGTGGTGGTGGTGTTTGGTGATACACCGCCCCTTGCCGTGCTGCGCTCTGTTCTGCGGCTGACAAACAGGCTGATGCGGGTGTTGGGTTACATAACCCCGCGCGCATTGACGCCTGCTGCGCAATGTCTTTCAGCGGCCTTTTTTATTTTTTTGCTGCGTTATTACGGGCTTCCCGCGATCCTTGATTACAATATCAGCGGCCTGGCCAGCCTGCCCGCTGAAGCCAGGCTGACAGATATCATCACTGAACTATTGCGTTTGATCTAAACGAACTTTCCTGACCAGCTGCCCCTTCGGGTTCACCAACAACAGCTCTTGCCTGCCGTCGTTCAGCTCAACATGAAGCCACAGACTGCCTGCCTCATCTGCGGCTTCTATGGCGTGCAAAATTGTGCCTGCACCAAGGCTGACTGAAACTGTCTTTGCCACTGGCGGTTTGTCTGACAGCTTATTCATCTGCTGTGACATGCCATATACAAGGGCGACCAGCCCGCCTGCAATCAGCACTGTCATGATAATGATGGAAATTTTCAGGGCGCGGACTGTTCCGGCTGATAAAGGGCTGCCGGTCTGGCCATCAGCTGTATCAGATGTGTCTGGTGAGGGTGACGACAAAAAAACCTCCCTGCCGGGTTTGCGCATTGCTGTCTGACGTTTTAAACTGTCCTACGCGATAAGCCAAGCAACAAGTCAACACCAACACATCATAAAGCAAGGCAAACCCACCAGATGAGCGAGTGCTTTACCCTCACTGCAGATGCTGAACAGGCAGGACAAAGGCTGGATAAATGGCTGGCAGACAGCCTTGCCCGTGATGATCTGTCCAGGTCACGTCTGAAAGCCCTGATCAAGGAGGGCGCGCTGGCCCGTGACGGCCAGAAAGTGACAGACCCGTCAGCAAAAGTAACTGCAGATACCGCCTACCACCTTACCCTGCCTGATGCCGCCCCGGCTACCCCGCAAGCTGAAGTCCTGCCGCTGGATATATTATTTGAAGATGAACATCTGATCTGTATCAACAAAGCCGCCGGCATGGTTGTGCATCCGGCTCCGGGCGCGCTGTCGGGCACATTGGTGAATGCGCTTCTGGCACATTGCGGCGACAGCCTGACCGGTATTGGCGGGGTTGCCCGGCCGGGCATTGTCCATCGTCTGGACAAGGAAACATCCGGCGTGATGATTGCCGCCAAAACCGCGGCCGCGCATGCAAAGCTGACCGATATGTTCGCAGCACATGATCTGGACCGGCGGTATCAGGCTGTGATCTGGGGCCTGCCGGCAAGCCGGTCTGATACCATAGACGCCGCGCTGGCCCGCCACCATACAGATCGCAAACGCCAGGCGGTTCAGGCCCGTGGCCGGTCTGCTGTGACCCATTACACAACTTTGCGCGATCTACCGCCTTTTGGCTGCCTTGTGGAATGCCGGCTGGAGACGGGCCGCACACACCAGATCAGGGTTCATATGGCCCATATCGGGCATGGCGTTATCGGCGATCCCCTCTATGGCCGTCCCAAACGGGCAGGCCAGATGCCGGACACCATCAGCCGCGACGCGCTCGCGATTTTGCGTGCCTTTCCGCGTCAGGCCCTGCATGCGGCCAGCCTGTGTTTTGCGCATCCTGTTACTGGCACGCCGCTGGATTTTCAGACCCCTCTGCCAGAAGATATGACAGACCTTATCACCACCATAGATAAGGCGATTGCGGCCCGTGGCCGGGCCTGACCCCCTCGGTCTTGTCATTTTATCGCGGTCTGCCTTAATTCTGCCCCTCTTTACAGATAGATATAACATTCCCATATAACACTTAACATCTAACAGCAAAGAAGAGAGAGTGATGAGCCGCAACGCCCTGATCCCCGCATTAACCCCGGAAGGCAGCCTGTCCCGTTATATGGAACAGATCCGCCAGTTCCCGATGCTGGAAGCGGATGAGGAATATATGCTGGCCCGGTCTTTTGCTGAACGCGGCGATGTGGAGGCGGCACATAAGCTGGTGACCAGCCATCTGCGGCTTGTGGCCAAAATCGCCATGGGTTATCGCGGCTATGGCCTGCCTGTGGCGGACCTGATTTCCGAAGGTAATCTGGGCATGATGCATGCGGTCAAGAAATTTGACCCGGATAAGGGCTTCCGGCTGGCCACCTATGCAATGTGGTGGATCAAAGCCTCTATTCAGGAATATGTGCTGCGCTCCTGGTCTCTGGTGAAAATCGGCACCACCGCGTCCCAGAAAAAGCTGTTTTTCAATCTGCGCCGCATCAAGGGCCAGATTGGCGCAATTGACCGCGGCGATCTGAAGCCAGAAGATGTTACCCATATCGCGGATGAGCTGAATGTTTCTGAAAAAGATGTAATGTCGATGAACCAGCGCATGTCAGGCGGCGACCAGTCGCTGAACGCGCCTCTGGCTACCGCGCCTGGGGAAGAGGGCGGCGAATGGCAGGACTGGCTGGAAGATGACCGGCCGGATCAGGAAACCCGCTTTGCTGAGGCAGAAGAGCTGGATAAACGCCAGGCCCTGATGATGGACGCAATGGCCGGCCTGAATGAACGGGAAGTGCGAATAATTGAGGCCAGGCGCCTGGCCGAACCGCCGCTGACCTTAGAAGAGCTGGCCACCGAATTTGGCGTCAGCCGCGAGCGTATCCGCCAGATTGAGGTCCGCGCCTTTGAAAAATTATCGCAAGCCGTTCTAGCAAAAGCGGATGAGATGAAATTACTGCCCGCCACTGAAGGGTGAATGAAAAACAGAATCGATAAACATAAACCGGTACCGGTTTTGTCCGGCGGGTGAGCCTCCCCCCTCACCCGCTTTTTTGTGCCCAGGCTTTTACGATTTTTTAAGATGTGTTGGTGTAGACTTGCCCATCACAAGAGAGAAGAAGCCCTTTCTTGACTTCATTTTTATTGTATATACAACAAAGGAGTTCAGGTTGTGTTATGTGAGTGGGATGAAGATAAACGAACGGCCAACCTTGCAAAGCATAAGCTTAATTTTGCTAAGGCTGTGCGGCTGAACTGGCAGACGGCGTTAACCATCCAAAGCGTGCATGCTAGGGAGGTACGCCATATCACGCTGGCGGAAATGAAAGAAAGGCTGTACACGCTGGTCTGGACATGGCGCGCAGAGGTGATGCGCCTGATCAGCTTCAGACGCGCCAATAACAGGGAAATAGACCTCTATGAAAAAGCTGATCCGCAACAGTAAAGCTGAAGAGGCCGCGATACAGGCGGCGATTGCCACAGACCCCGACACATGGGAGGTGAGCACGGCTGACCTCGCCCGGGCACAGCGCGGCCGCCCGCCCCTGCCACAGACAAAAATCGCGGTGTCTATCCGGTTTGATAAAGATGTTTTGGACGCGCTGAAGGCAGGCGGCAAAGGTTGGCAGTCACGTGCAAATGCCCTGCTGCGCCGCGCTCTTCACCTGGGGCCGAATAGCTGACGCCTCCTCAGCCTGAAAACGGGTCTTTCACCAAAATCGTGTCATCACGTTCAGGGCTGGTGGATAAAAGCGCGACCGGAATCCCGGTCAGCTCTTCCACACGGCGGATATATTTCACCGCATTGGCCGGCAAATCGGCCCATGTACGTGCGCCATAGGTGCTTTCGGTCCAGCCGGGCATTTCTTCATAAATCGGGGTACAGGCGGCCTGTTCTGCTGCATTTGACGGGAAATAGTCAAGAACCTGTCCGCCGCAGTCATAGCCTGTACAAATCTTCAGCGTGTTAAACCCGTCCAGAACATCCAGCTTGGTCAGGGCCATGCCGGTTATCCCGGCGGTCAGTCCGGCTTGTTTGACCATCACCGCATCAAACCAGCCGCACCGGCGTTTACGGCCTGTAACCGTGCCGAACTCTCTTCCCCGCTCACCCATACGTTCACCATCTGCACCGAAATCTTCGGTCGGGAACGGGCCAGCACCAACCCGTGTGGTATAGGCTTTGGTGATGCCCAGCACAAACCCAACTGAAACCGGGCCTGTGCCAGACCCTGTCCCCGCCTGCCCCGCTACCGTATTGGAAGAGGTCACAAACGGGTAAGTGCCATGGTCAATATCCAGCATAATGCCTTGCGCGCCTTCAAACAGGACCAGCTTGTGCTGGCTTTGTGCTTCGGCCAGCACGCGCCAGCTCTGCCCGGCATAGGATAACAGCTCACCCGCCATACCCAGCAAATCATCTGCCATCTGCTCTGCTGAGACAGCGGCCTGTCCTGCGGCTTCCAGCCAGACATTATGATGGGCGGCCAGCCGGTCCAGGCGGGCGCGCAAATGGCCCTCATCACGCAGATCTGATAAGCGGATACCGCGGCGGGCCACTTTGTCCTCATAGGCCGGGCCAATACCGCGGCCGGTGGTACCGATTTTGGTCTTGCCGCTGGCCGCGGCCTCACGGGCCTGGTCAACGCGCACATGAACCGGCAGAATAAGCGAGACCGCATCAGACACCACCAGATTATCCGGACTGACCGCGACCCCCTGATCGCGGATGGTTTTCATCTCTGACAACAGCGCGGACGGGTCAACCACCACGCCATTACCGATGACCGACGTCTTGCCCGGGCGCACAATGCCTGACGGCAGCAGGGACAGCTTATATTCAACCCCGTCTATGACCAGCGTATGACCGGCATTATGACCGCCCTGAAACCGGACCACCATATCGGCCCGTTCAGACAGCCAGTCAACAATCTTTCCCTTGCCTTCGTCTCCCCATTGAGAGCCGATCACAGCCACATTCGTCATCTGTTTGCTATCCTGTCTTTAACGTGAACTTATCTTATCAAATATTTACTTATCAAGCGGCTCTGGCATGCCGCCCGCATCCCGCAGAATAAAGCTGCAGCCAAGGGCCTTTGCCTCAGCCTCTGCATCTGCCCCTTGCGTGCCATACAAAACATGGCGGCCCCGCTCAACCAGAGCCAGACCAGAAGCCAGGCCAACCTCTGCTGGGATATAAATCACCGGGCTTTGCTGCGGGGCAGGCAGCGCGCGCAATACCCGTTCCATATAGACAGACAAACCCATTGCTTTTTCGTCATAACCGGTCACATAGGCCCCGCCTCTGGCAATCGCGCCTTTCAGGCCAGCCCCGAAAATCGAAAAGCTGATCGACGTGTGATAGCCATAGCCCTGCAAATCCAGCGGATCAAGCGTGATCGCGGCAGCAGGGATCAAGCTGTTCAAATTATCCGCCACAGCAATTAGCTCAGCTAACTGACCAGATGCTGCTTCAGGCAGGCGAGAGGCAATCGCTGACAGCCTGCTGCTGTCTGCACCGGACGCTTCCATCACCTCGGCCAGAACAGAAGCTGCATTTACCGGCAACTGGGTCAACCGCGTCAAATCTCGATCCGATATAGCAGCGAACATCTGCTGTTTCAGTTCGGCATCCATTGCCACTAATTCATCACCAAGAATGTCTTCAGCCAGGCGCGGCAAGCCCAGATCAATGGTCAGATCAGAAATACCGGCCTGACCAAGAGCCCTGACCCCCAGCATAATAATCTCTGTTGCGGCATGCTGATCATCACGGCCAATAATCTCTGCCCCGGCCTGAACCAACTGACGTTCAGGGTTCAGAACATCCGGGACCACCCGCATCACCTCGCCGCCATAAGCAAGACGCAAGGGGCGCGGATAGCGGGCAAGCCGCGTGCCGGAAATCCGTGCAATCTGGGCCGTCATATCAGAACGCAGTGCCATCATCCGGCGTGAAATTGGATCCAGCAAGCGGAAGGTCTGGTCAGCCAATGCTGCCCCCGGCCCATCTGCCAGTAAGGTTTGCTCAAACTCCACCAAAGGCGGCTTAATCCGCTGATAGCCGAAAGCCGCAAAACAGGACAATACTGTATCCACAGCCTTGGCATCCTGTTCTGCTTGCGGGGCCAGAAGGTCGCTCAATCCTGAAGGCAGCAACCCCTGTGCAGCGGAACCAGATGAATCTGGTGATAGCGGCATAACAGTGACATCAGAAGATGAACGATCAAAACTGTCAGAAGATGACATGGTTTGCAGCCTGACGATAAAGATAAAGGACGGGCCGGGCCCACTCCAGCAGGCGGCCCAAATCTCCTATCTTCTAGCCTGTTTGCCGCATCGGGGCAAGCAGATCAGCATTAATCAGGCGGAAAAGCGCAGATAATCAGCCCTGACCACTTGCGGCATATTCCTGATGGTCTGCAATGTATCTGGGGAAACAGCCTCATCTATCTCGACAAGGGCAATGGCCTCGCCACCAGCTTGCTTACGCCCCAGATGGAACGTAGCGATGTTCACGCCCAATTCGCCCATCATACTGCCAAGAGCACCGATAAAGCCAGGTTTGTCATAATTACGCACATATAACATATTTTCTGGGAAGGCTGATTCTACAGAAATCCCCTGAACTTCAACCAAACGCGCCATATTGCCGCCGACCAATGTCCCGCAGACTGTACGCTCGCCACCTTTATAGGTAACCGTGAGGCGAAGCAGGCTTTCATAATCACAACGCCGGTCATGCCGCACAGTCGCCACCGCAATTTCATTCGCATGAGCCAGAGCGACAGCATTGACCATATTCACAGAATCCATCTTCGGACCCAGCAATCCCGCTAATGTTGATGCCAGGATTGGCTGTTCATTCAGACCAGCTGCCTTGCCGTCGAATTCCAGCTTCACCGCAGTTAAATTTTCAGTATCCAACTGGCCCAAGAACCTGCCCAACAGCGCGCCTAAAGTCATATATGGCTTCAAGACCGGTGCTTCTTCTGCGGTCACAGACGCCATATTTATGGCGTTGGTCACAGCCCCTGTATTCAAATAATCAGCCATTTGTTCGGCAACCTGAAGGGCGACCTTTTCCTGAGCCTCAACCGTACTGGCCCCGAGATGAGGGGTAGCAATGAAGTTATCTGCTTCAAAAAGCGGATTATCTTTTGCAGGTTCTGTTTCAAACACATCCAGAGCCGCCCCGGCAACATGTCCCGACTGCAAAGCCGCCAGCAATGCGTTTTCATCAACAAGTCCGCCACGTGCGCAATTGACAATCCGCACCCCTTTCTTGGTTTTGTTCAGCGCGTCTGCAGAAATGATATTCCGGGTAGCGTCTGTCAGGGGGGTATGAAGCGTGATGAAATCCGCTTTTTCCAAAAGCTCGTCCAGCTCAACCTTTTCTATCCCCAGAGTCTTGGCCCGCTCTTCGGTCAAGAAGGGATCATAGCCCATCACCTTCATCTTAAGACCCTGGGCCCGATCTGCCACAATCGCGCCGATATTCCCGCAACCGATCACGCCTAATTTCTTGCCGGAAATCTCGGTGCCCATAAATCTAGATTTTTCCCATTTGCTGGCAGCCGTTGACAGATGCGCTTGCGGTATTTGGCGGGCCAGCGCCAGCAGCATCGAAATGGCATGTTCTGCAGTAGTGACAGCGTTCCCGAACGGCGTGTTCATGACCACCACGCCAGACGCCGTGGCAGCGGCAATATCCACATTATCCACCCCAATACCGGCCCGGCCGACAACTTTTAACTGAGGTGCCTTATCCAGTAATTCGGCTGTAACTTTTGTTGCAGATCGGATCGCCAGCCCATCATAATCGCTGATAATCTCAGCCAGCTCTTCAGGGCTTAACCCGGGCTTTACGTCAACTTCAATACCTGCCTCACGGAAGATATCCGCTGCGGCCGGGGCCAGCTTGTCGCTGATTAATACTTTAGTCATGATCGTGTCTCTTTTTCTTTACTGAAATTTAATTTTTGCGTGCATTTTCGAAGGCCCAGTCCAGCCAGGGCGTCAGCGCAGCCATATCATCTGCATCAACCGTCGGCCCGCCCCACAGGCGCAAACCCGCAGGTGCGGTGCGATAAGCACCAATATCAAACGCCACCTCTTGTTCCGCCAGCAAGGTGACCATTTGTTTGGCAAAAGCAGACTGTGCCTCAGCATCCATCATTATCACGTCTGGATGGACCAGCTTTAAGCAAATAGATGTGGAGGACAGATGAGCGGTATCACTGCACAGAAAACCGCACCAGTCAGAGGCCGCCACGAAATCCTGAACAACCTTCAGATTGGCTTCAGAGCGTTTGATCAGACCGTGCAGGCCGCCTTGGGCTTCGGCCCAGTCCAGGGCAGCATGCAAATCTTCCACACAGAGCAGAGACGGCGTATTGATGGTATCACCTCGGAAAATCCCCTCGATCAGTTGGCCGCCTTTGGTCAGCTGAAAAATCTTTGGCAGCGGCCAGGGCGGTGTATAGCTCTCCAGCCGACGGACCGCACGCGGCGACAGGATAATCACACCATGAGCCGCTTCCCCGCCCAATGATTTCTGCCAGCTGAAGGTGGTGATATCCAGCTTGGTCCAGTCCATCTCCATCGCAAAGCAGGCAGAGGTGGCATCCGCGATGGTCAGCCCCTCTCTGTCATCCGAAATCCAGTTTGTATCAGGGACACGCACCCCCGATGTGGTGCCGTTAAAGGTGAATAAAACATCACGGGAAAAATCAACTTGTCCCAAATCGGGCAAATCGCCCCAATCTGCCTCTATAATGCGGCAATCATCGAGCTTGAGCTGTTTGGTGGCATCCGCTACCCATGTCTTGCCAAAAGATTCCCACGCCAGAACATCTGTGCCCCGTGCGCCCAGCACAGACCACATGGCCATTTCAACCGCACCTGTATCAGACGCCGGCACAATACCCAGACGGTAATCGTCGGGCAGACCCAGCAGAGCAGACATGCGGTCAATAGCAGATGTTATTTTGGCTTTTGGGGCTTTGGCCCGATGCGAGCGGCCAAGGGCGGCTTCGCTGAGATGGGCAGGGGTCCACCCGGTGAATTTCTTCGTTGGCCCGGATGAAAAATGCGGAGACAACGGCCGGTTTTTCGGCGTCATGGCGAACCTCTTCTCAAAATGTGACTGTCCGTTGGGGGACAGCGGCCCATTGCAGAAGATAATCAGCCGACTAAAAATGTCAAGAAGACGACATCAGATTTTTTTTTGAAAATATGAACCGCCCCTATCCGGCTGCGTGCTTCAGCGCGGTGACCAGCTGATCCATGGCGGTATCAAGACGGGCTTCATCTGTCGCCTCAACCATCACGCGGATCAGGGGTTCTGTGCCAGACGGGCGCAACAACACACGCCCTTGCGTGCCCAGATAAGCTTCTGCCTTGGCAACCGCCATCTTTATCCGTTCATCTCCCAGAACGGCTTTATCCATATCTTTCAGATTCACCAGCTTTTGCGGCACAGGCGTAAAACAGGACAGAATCTCAGACGCGGCCTTGCCTGTCCGGCACATCACAGACAACAGCTGCAAAGCGGCGATCAGCCCGTCACCGGTACGTGTCAGCTCTGGCAGCAGAATATGGCCTGACGGCTCTCCGCCCAGGCTGCTGTTTGTTTTCACCATCCGTTCGTGAATATAGCGGTCACCAACCGCCGCCCGTTCAAACCCGATACCGTTTTCGGCCAATATTGTTTCCAGGCCTAAATTGCTCATCACCGTACCCACCACAGGGCCGGTCAATGTGCCTTGTGCCTTGGCCTCCAGCGCCAGCGCGGCGATAATCTGATCCCCATCACAAATGCGGCCTGTTTCATCTGCCAGGATCAGGCGGTCAGCATCCCCGTCAAGGCAGATACCGATATCCGCCCCGGCCTCTGCAACAGCCTTCGCCATTGCCGCAGGGGCGGTTGCCCCGCAGTTCAGATTGATGTTCATCCCGTCAGGGGCCACCCCCAGAGGCACAATATCCGCGCCCAGCTCAACCAGCGTGTCCGGGGCGGTCCGGTAAGCCGCGCCATGTGCACAATCCACCACAATCCGCATCCCCGACAAGGACTGGGTGGTGTCAAAAGTGGCTTTGGCAAATTCCATATAGCGTTGGGCCGAATTCACAATCCGGCGTGCCCGGCCCAGCCCCTCTGCTACGGCCAGCGCGATTGACCCCTGCATCAGGTTTGAAATTTCAGCTTCAATCCCGTCATCCAGCTTATGGCCGTCCGGCCCGAATAATTTAATCCCATTATCATGATGCGGGTTATGAGAGGCAGAAATCATCACCCCGAAATCCGCCCGCAAAGAATGGGTCAGGTACGATACGGCCGCGGTCGGCACAGGCCCCAACAGGCGGCAGTTAATCCCGATAGAGGTAAAGCCCGCCACCAGCGCGGATTCCAGCATATAGCCGGACAGGCGCGTATCCTTGCCGATCACCACCATCGGGTTGGTCATCCGCCCGTCATCAGCGGTTTTATCGGCAAACCAGCGCCCCGCCGCCAGCGCCAGCCGGACCACGGATTCCGCCCGCATCGGGCCGGTATTAATGCGTGCGCGCACCCCGTCTGTGCCGAAAATTCCTGCCATTTTGCGCTGCCTTTTACTGGTGCTGTTGCCCTGGCCTGACTATAGGCCGGACGGCCCCGGATTGTCCAGATTTCGGAAAGCGGGTAAAAATTTGGCTCATCTTTACGGAATGTTAACCCCCTTTTGTTATGCTGTGCGCTTCTGACCAGACAGATCTGAGGGGGAGCAGATGGCAGAAACACGGACGCTGGATTTGGCGCGCAATCACCTGCTTTATGGTGACTGTCTTGAGATGCTGGACTGGGTACCGGACGGATGGGTTGACCTGATCTATCTCGACCCGCCATTTAAATCGGATACTGATTATAATATGCTGTTCGGCTCAGAGACAGGTGAGGACAAGCCTTTGCCGATACATGGTACTGGAATGCCGCGCATGATACGGTCTATCTGCGCCTTCTCGAACGCCAGGGGGCGGTTGGCCGCGTCACAGAAGCGATGTTCATGATGCTGGGCAAATGCGGCATGCTGGTCTATGTCCTGTTTATGACAGAACGGCTGATTGAACTGCAGCGCGTCCTGAAGCCCACAGGCAGTTTGTATCTTCATTGTGACCCGACCGCCAGTCACTATCTGAAGCTTGCAATGGATGCGGTGTTCGGCTCAGCCATGTTCAGAAATGAGGTGGTGTGGAGACGGGCGATATCTCACAATGACGCTAGACGGATCGGGCGTATCTCAGACAGAATATTCTTCTACACCAAGTCAGACAAATTCATCTGGAACGGGGACGCGGTCAGAACACCATGAACAGAAAGAGAGCTTCGGACAGCCTTTCCCAGCAAAGACAAACGGGGCTTTTACCACAAAGATAATTTAACCCGTCCGTCTCATGGCCAAACTTCCGGTGAATCCTTAAAACCCTGGAGGGGCTATGATATCGGCTCACGAGGGCGCGTCTGGTCAGCCCCGAAACGCGGTTCTTACGCTGACTATATAGACCGTCATGTCATTCCGGGTTATCGCCAGATTGAGGGCATTCATGACCGTCTGGATAAGCTGGACGAGCATGACATGATTGCTCACCCTGAAACCGGATTTTGGCCGAGCCTGAAAAAATATGAAGCCTCTGATCTCGGCAACCCTATTCAAGATATTATTCTCGATCCGATTGGTTTCACCAACTATTCAGTGTCCAACAGTGAATATCTCGGCTAACCGACCCAAAAACCGCTCGGGCTTTTAGAAAAGTTCATCCCTGTATCAAGCAATGAAGGGGATGTTGTGCTTGATCCGTTCTGCGGCTGCGGGACGGCGGTTGATGCGGCACAAGCCCTTGGCCGCCGCTGGGCAGGCATGGATGTCTCTGTTCTGGCTATAAATGCGATCCGTGCCCGTCTGGAAGATGTGCATGGGACAAATGTGATGACGGATGTTGAGGTGACCGGCATTCCGACCAGTCTGGAAGCCGCGCGTATGCTGTTTCAAAGAGACCCGTTTGAATTTGAACGCTGGGCGGTTGACCTTGTGGGGGCAGAACCAAACAAGAAACAGGTCGGTGACAGCGGCTCAGATGGCGAACTGACCTTCCCGTCTACAGATAAAAAACGCGCCCAGCGCGGTGTTGTCTCGGGGAAAGGCGGGGCGAATGTAAATCCAGCTATGGTCCGCGACTTACGCGGGACAGTGGAAGCGATGAATGCCGCAATGGGCGTTCTGGTTCTGATGAAGTCCTCGACACGTGGCATGGTAACAGAAGCCGCCAAAGCAGGGCTGTGGACAGACGATTTCACTGACCGAAACTGGCCAAAATTACAAATTATCACAGTTGCTGAACTGTTAGACGGCAGACAGCCCGATATGCCCAACCCGCGCAACCCCTACACCAAAGCCACCCACACCCACAGTGATTCACGACAGGAGGAATTGTTGTGACTTAAAGACTTATTTTTTATTGATTTTCTTCACATCAGAATGCTCTATGGCATCTGGTACGGGCTCAGACCAAAAGAGAAAATAGAGCCTTCTCTTCTTCCAAAACAACTTGATCAAAATACATACTTTGAGCATCTATTTTCTCCCTTAGTTTCAAGATTGAAGATCAGGATAGATTGTCATCATCTTCGAACCCGTCCGTTGTAGACACTGGCTGATGCGTTAACTGCTTTGGTGAGTCTAGCGTTTCGTCAGCCATCTTCTGGGCAACGTCAGCAATGATCTTAAGACGGGAATCATCTATCTCACCAGTGCAAATCACCTTGAAACTTTCATTAGGTGTGTTAGGTCTGAACGGCCTGTCTATCAGCGTTGTCCAACCATCTATCCCTCCACTGATACCATCAGCAATCGAACCACTTTGTTTGCCCCGCTCGTCAGATTGATGTTCAATTTGCTCAGAAATTCCAGCTCCACTTTCCTCTCCGAGTTTCGCAAACTGGAAGTTTACCAAATAGTTTTTGGCAACTTTAACAGCATTTGCTTCATTGAAAGGTGGGTCGTAATTTACCTGCAAATAACCAGACAATGTGTCTTCGTTCACAACCTCTGCACCAAACTGTGAATGGAGTTTTTTAAAAACATCTGGAGCTAAGGCAAACTTCTTTTTCAAACGAAGATTTTCTTCATTTGGAAGATTCACATCCAGAAGAACTTTGATCGCATCTCTGGCTATTTTGTATTCGCCAATCCCAGCCTTTTCCAAGAGGCCATAGTATCCGAGTGACGCAAGCTTTCGAATGCTAGCACCAGAGCCTGAACCTATCGTTTGAAAGGATAAGTGGCGGTTAAAGGTTGCGTTCTGTAAGCCGGCTTTCTTCAGGTCACCAATCAATGCCAAGCTTTGCTCCAAGCTAAGATAAGGTGCTATTGGTGAAGAGTTTTTGTTTTGTGTTGCTTCGGTATTCATAGCAGAATATTATTCTATCTATACGAGTACTTTTTAATTTTAAGCACTCTTGGATTGCAATATACAGCATAGATGGGGACTAGATTCCTGATGTCGATATTTTGACATCAAAAAAACACACAAAAAAGTAGCTGTCTTTTTTGTGGGACAAACAAGCGATAATCAGCTAAATTTTAGGATTTAATCAGTAAAATGAAGCTGAATTACTTTAATTTTTTTTATTACTTTTAGATAATCAAATTTTATTGATTACTTTTATAAGATTAACAAAAACAAAAAAAATTAGTTTATTTATAAGTTTTTGATAATTACCCCCTACCCTATCCCTCTCTGTACCGCCACCGCCTGAACGGTTTCCGCCACATCATGGGTGCGGATCAGCTGTGCGCCTTGGGCTGTCGCTTCCAGGGTCAGGGCCAGGCTGCCCGCCAGCCTGTCATCAGAAGATGTACCATAATCGCCTGTCCCGCTGTTATCCATGCCGCCCAGCGCAGCCAGCTTCGGGATAGAGGATTTGCGTGATACGCCGATCAGAACCGGCACGCCCAGCCCGTGAAACAGCGCGGTCCATCTGATCAGCTCTGCATTATGCGCCGGTGTTTTACCGAACCCGAAGCCCGGGTCTACCGCAATCCGGTCCCGCGGCAGGCCGGCCGCCACCAGCCGGGCTATATGGCCGGATAACACCTCATAAACCTCCACCGGGGCAAAGCCGTATGTGGGGTTATCCTGCATGGTTGCGGGCGTGCCCTGCATATGCATGGCAATCGCCCAGATATCATCATCTTCAGCATAGGCCCTCCCCATTACCTCTGCTGCGCCGGGCCCTGTAAAGCCAGATACATCATTGATAATTTTTGCCCCTGCGGCCAATGCCGGGCCCATCACCTCTGCATGGCGGGTATCAGCAGATAGCAGATGCCCGTCTGCGGACAGGCCGGAAATCACCGGAGTGATGCGGGCCAGTTCCTCATCACGGGTGACCGGCTCAGCCCGGGGGCGTGTTGACTCGCCGCCAATATCCAGCATTGTTGCGCCTGCCGCCGCCATGGCGCGGCCATGGGTGCGTGCGGCGCTTGCGGCTAAAAATTGCCCGCCATCGGAAAAACTGTCCGGCGTGACATTCACAATCCCCATAATATGGGGCCGGTCCATGGATAAGCCGGCAAAGGCAGGGCGCGAGCGGGACAGGGCCTCAAGCTGTGCCTCTGCCGCCTCTCCTGCAATCTGGCGCACGCCGTCAATTGCCAGCCGTGCGGCGTGATAGCCTTCATCACTGCGGGTCACCATATCGACATGGGTAAAACCGTTGTGCCCGCCGGCAAGCGGCAGATAATCCTGCTCTGCGCAAGCCGCCGCCAGCGCAGATAGCGGCGCGATGCCCACAGGCCGCAGCCAGAGCTGCTGGCCCTCAGTCCAGCCAGCGGCAAAAGAAGCGGGGCTGAGATAGACCAGCCCCGCCTTATGTTTATCTGTTGTCACTGCTGTCAGGCCCGTTATCAGACAGGCTCAGAGCCTGGTGTGTCCGGGTCAGGTCGGGTGCGTGACCGCCCCCCTGTTGGTAGACCGGAGCGCGGCTTTTTCGCCCGTGGGGCCGGTGTGTCGTCATCTGTCTCATCAGTTCTGGACAGCGTACCGCCCTCAACAATGATTTTAATTTCATCCCCGTTCAGCGTTTCATATTCCAACAGCCCTTGTGCGAGACGTTCCAGTTCATGATGCTTGTCTTTCAAAATCTTGGTCGCATCGCCATAGGCGGTATCCACAATCCGGCGGACTTCACTATCGATCACATCAGCTGTTTTTTCAGACACGTTTTTCTGCTGGGTCACAGACCGGCCCAGAAAGACTTCCTGTTCATCCCCGCTATAGGCCAGAAAGCCCAGCTTGTCTGACATGCCCCATTCGGTCACCATCCGGCGGGCCACATCAGTTGCCATCCGGATATCAGAAGACGCGCCTGTGGTCACTTTTTCAGGCCCGAAGATCAGCTCTTCAGCAATCCGCCCGCCACAAGCGACACGCAAATCAGCCAGCAGCTTATCCACCGCCATGGAAACGCGATCCCCTTCAGGCAGACGCATCACCATCCCCAAAGCGCGGCCGCGCGGGATGATAGTAGCTTTGTGAATCGGATCAGATGCTGGTGAATGCAGCGCGACAACAGCATGCCCTGCCTCATGATAGGCCGTCAGCTTTTTCTCATCATCTGTCATCACCATAGACCGGCGTTCTGATCCCATCATCACCTTATCCTTGGCTTCTTCAAATTCAGCCATCGACACGGTGCGCCGCCCTTTACGTGCGGCCAGCAACGCCGCCTCATTCACAAGATTGGCCAGGTCAGCCCCGGAAAAGCCCGGTGTGCCTCTGGCAATGATGCGGGCTTCCACGTCATTGGCCAGCGGGGTTTTGCGCATATGCACTTTTAAGATTTTTTCGCGGCCTGTTACATCCGGGTTCGGGACCACAACCTGGCGGTCAAACCGGCCTGGCCGCAGCAAAGCCGGGTCCAGAACATCCGGCCGGTTGGTAGCCGCAATCAGGATCACCCCTTCATTGGCCTCAAAACCGTCCATTTCAACCAGCATTTGGTTCAAAGTCTGCTCGCGCTCATCATTACCGCCGCCAAGGCCGGCGCCGCGATGACGGCCAACCGCGTCAATCTCGTCAATAAAGATGATACAAGGGGCATTTTTCTTGCCCTGCTCAAACATATCGCGCACACGGCTGGCACCGACACCAACAAACATTTCCACGAAGTCAGAACCGGAAATCGTGAAGAACGGCACATTGGCTTCCCCGGCAATCGCCCGGGCCAGCAGGGTTTTACCTGTACCTGGCGGGCCGACCAGCAAAACGCCTTTCGGAATTTTGCCGCCCAGACGCTGGAACTTGCCCGGGTCTTTCAAAAATTCGACCACTTCTTCCAATTCTGTTTTGGCTTCATCAATACCTGCAACATCCTCAAAGGTCACGCGGCCATGATGTTCGGTCAGCATCTTGGCTCGGCTTTTGCCAAAGCCCATTGCCCCACCACGGCCACCGCCCTGCATCTGGCGCATGAAGAAAATCCATACCCCAATGAACAACAGCATCGGGAACCAGGAAATCAGGACTGACAAAAAGCCAGGCATATTGGATTCATCAGGCCGTGCGTCAATACGCACATCTGTACCTTCTAAAGTGGCAACCACATCTGCCCCGTCAGGACGGTAGCTGGTCACGGTGGTGTTTTCCCGCGTGCGGCCCTTCAGATTATTTCCTTCAATCAGCACATCTGTAATGCCGCCGCTCTTGGCCTGCGCAATGAAGTCAGTATAGGCTATTTTGGATGAGCTCTGCGATGTGTCAGAAGTCTGAAACATGTTGAACAGGGCCATTAATGCCGCCCCGATGATGAGCCAAATCGCTATATTCCGTCCAAGATTATTCACGCGCGTCTGCCTTTATCTTTCGTCATTTATGCCTTTTGTCTGAGCCGCAGCGCACCATCTGCTGGCAGGTCGCACATCACAAACTCCTCACTGAGCGGCTTGCGGTCTTCTGCGGCGGCGCGTGCAGCCGCTGAACATACGGCTGGATATGCCTTAAAATGGGGATGGTAATGCTGTCCGTCAAGGCCATCAAGATAAGGAAGCATCATCCCCATCCGTGCGGGCCAATTTTTCATGCTTTTAAAGGCGGCATGCTGGTCTTTACAGGCAGCCCACCGCCGCGCACCCAACCGCCTGACAACGCCATTCTGCGGAACATATACCAGCCAGCGCCGATCAAACACATAAAGGCGGCCAGCCCTTACATTCAGCTCTGGTTCTGGGGGGCGGCCAAATTCGGCAACCAGCCGCAAACGGGTTTTTGTCATATCGATCAAACAGCCCCCTGCGGTTACTTTCCGGCCTGTCTCCAAGCTGTCCAGAACCCTTGCCAAGCTCCCAGAAGAAACAGGATAGGGCTGGCTGCCGATAACCGCCACACAGTGCCGCAAAATATGCATCCGTGCTTCAGGGCTCAGTTCTGAAAATGCGCCTGTATCAAGTTCAGCACGCAGGCGATGCGTAAAAATAGCGTGGTCAGCATACCATCTGTCACATTCACCTTTAACCTGTTCGGTTACAGATGAAGCGACCGCCGCAAGCCGCATCATTTGCTGGCGAAGGGGCGCCTGGTCGGCGCGCTGCAGCAGCTGGCGGGTCCGCACCCGTTCAAATGTTGGGTCGGCATTTGACGGGTCAGTGACAAAGTCAGCCCCATAAGCCTGACAAACAGCAATGAGATCGCCCTTGCTGAGGCCCAGAAACGGCCGCCCGAAAACAACCCCCTGATAGAGGCTGTAAGCGGCAATTGCCGATAGACCGGCAAGACCCGACCCACGAGACAGGCGCATCAGCACTGTTTCAGCCTGATCATCACGGTGATGGGCGAACAAAACAGCCGAGCCACGCTGACGCGCATAATCACATAAAATCTGCAGCCGCTTCATCCGTGCCCAGGCCTGTCTGCCTGAGACAGGTGCAGGCCCGCTGACAGAAAAACAACGTGCCGGAATATTTCTGCGGGTAAGAGCGGAGGCAACCTGCTGTGCTTCTGTTGCTGCTTCAGCTCTCAGCCCATGATCGATGACCACTGCCTCAAACCGCACAGATGCCTCTGCACAGACCTCAGCCGCGACAAGCGCAAGAGCAAGGCTGTCTGGCCCGCCTGAAACCGCGGCAACCAGCCCTGACTGCTCCGCCCGCCAGTGACCTGATGTCACCAGGCCATCAAGATGAGAAGAAAATGCGTGTTTAGCTGCTGCAACCGGCACTGGCAGATAATTCCGCTAGTCTGGCAACAAAACTTTCTGGGGGCTGATCAAGAAACTGGCCGAGATTTTCGTAAATCGCACAGGCCTGTTCAGAATTCGCAAATTTTGCGACAGATTCAGCAATCCACAAAGTGGTGTCTGAAATGCGTGGGTCTGTCGAATAAAGCGCATTGAATTTCGAAAAGGTCGTCGCTGCTTTTTCAAACTGGCCCTGAATAAATTGCACCCGCCCCTGCCAGAACAAGGCATCAACAGCACGTTCATGTTCGGGATGCAAATCACCAAATTCAACAAACGCATTTTCTGCAGTTTTCAAATCATTTTGCAATGCCCGCGCCAGTGCGAACCGATATTGTTCTTCAGGGCTGACATCAGGCAGATATTCAGGGGCCTGCGGCTGCTCAGCTTGTTCGTCCTGCTCGGTCTGCGCCTCTTCTGAGACAGGTTGCGCAGCCTCAGCAATTGTCTCTGGCCGCAGCTGTTCTTGCTCTGATTCTGCATCAGCTGCATTTTGTGTTTTATTATCACTATCCAGATGTTGTTCCAGCTCATCCTGCTCGATTGTCCAGACCGTCTCACCAGTTGTGTTATCCCGGCCGATGCTGACAGACGGGGCGCTCGCCGCGGCTGTGACATCCTGCTGCGCCAGCTGGTCTGTCAATTGATCCCCCGACAAAGACATCAAGGTCTGCATTCGTTTTTCCAGCCGTAAGACCCGAAACTCAACATCAGAGGTAAGCTCCAATGTGCGGGTAATACGCTGGTTAAGAATATCAATAGAATCAGTCAGCCGGGTAAGTTCGGCTTGAAACTGTTTTACATCCACTGAGGTTTCTGACTGCTCTGCCAAAGCTGTTGCTGACAACTGCTCTAGCTGCGTGCGGATATCGCGTAATTCCACCTCGATGGTTCCCCGAATATCTTTCAGCCCGTTTTCAAGAGTGTCCATGCGCAACTGCTGCCGCGCAACCAAAGCTGACAGATCGCCAGAACCATACTGTGTGCTCTGCACCGTTTGCGCAAAGGCTGCTGTCCCGGTCAAAACGGACAGCACCAAACCAAAACAGGCTCCTGAAATAAACAGCTTTTTCATGCTTACTCTCTTTTCTTGACGCCTTTTCGGACTTGTTCTTCGTCACGGTTTTAGGCTGTCTTTATGGCAGTTTTGAGGCACAAACACCCCAAAGCAAAGGGCCTTGTTCTGATCGTTCGAACAAAGCCCTTCAACTATTTTCAGTTCTTTTCAGTAGCCGGCAGCCCTTAGTTCAGGACTGTTTCCGCGCGACGGTTCTGACGCCATGCGGCTTCGGTTGACCCTACTGCTTTTGGCCGCTCTTTCCCGTATGAGATAATCCGGATACGGGCGGCATTGACGCCTTTAGCCACCAGATAGTCGCGTGCTGATGATGCACGACGCTCACCCAAAGCCAGGTTATATTCGCGTGTTCCGCGCTCATCGGCATGGCCGCCGATAATCACACGTGTTTCAGGACGTGCTTTAAGGAATGCAGCCTGACGGTCCAGAACACGCTGTGCGTAATCAGAAAGCTGTGCTGAATCAAAATCAAATAATACCGTTGTGCCAACCTGGGCAAAGTCTTTCTTCAACTGTGTGGCTGGGTCTTCAGCAGGCTGTTCTGCTGTTGTGCTGGCTGAGCTTGACGCTGTGCTTGTTGTTGATGCTGTTGTGGATGCTGTTGTGGATGAGCTAGAAGCTGTACCTGTTACATCCCCGCTAGTTGTGGATGCAGTTTCACAAGCCGCGAGAAAAGCGGTAGCGGCGAGTAATGTAAATAGACGTTTCATCATGTTCTTGACCTCCAACTGGTCGGCCCACCCGTTTGAGCTGGCAAATTTTGTTTTTGTCCCTTGCCTGTGCGCCTGCCGCACTTGTCAGCCCGAAGATGCATCTCGACAGACCAGACCCTTATCAGCAATTTGGCTTGCCCTTACTCAAACCATATCATGCGGTCAAAATCAACCAAAAACTATACACTTACGGCCCGTTAGGCTGAATTTTCTGCCTTGAACTGAGGTTACTGCAATAACGGCGACCACGCCGGGTCACTTGCATGGGCTGGTGTGACCACACGCTGCTCGTTAAAGCCAGTGATGTCGACGCGGTAGAGATAGGTCTCGCCGCCTGATCCATCTTCTGCAGTGGGGTTCTGTTTGAAATACATCAGCACCCGGCCATTTGGCGCCCATGTGGGAGCCTCAACCAAAAAGCCACGCGCCAGCAGGCGTTCACCTGACCCGTCAACATTCATCACACCAATATAAAATTCGCCACGATAAATCTTGGTAAAGGCAATGATATCGCCGCGCGGTGACCAGACCGGAGTCGCATATCTGCCCTCGCCAAAGCTGATCCGCTGCACCTTTGTGCCATCACTGCGCATGATATAAAGCTGCTGCGTGCCGCCACGGTCAGAATTAAACACAATCCGCCTGCCATCAGGCGAATAGGACGGTGAGGTATCAATAGATGCAGATCGGGTAAGCTGGGTGATGCCTTGAGTCCGCAAATCCATCTCAAAAATATCTGTCTGGCCATCTTCAGCCAGGCTCATGATAAGCTTATTCCCATCAGGCCCAAACCGCGGGGCAAAAGTCATGCCCGGAAAGCTGCCCAACCGTTCTGTCCGGCCTGAAGCCACATCAAGCAAATAGACATTTGGCTCGTCATTGAAATAATTCAGATACGCCACCTCATGCGCAGTTGGTGAAAAACGCGGGGTCAGCACTAAATCCAGCCCGGACGTCAAAAACCGGTGATTATGGCCATCCTGATCCATAATCGCCAGACGCTTGATCCGGCGCGACGCAGGCCCGCTTTCAGACACATACACAATCTGGGTATCAAAATAGGCGGTGTCACCGGTAAATTCTTCATAAACAAAATCGGCAATCTGATGCGCAATCCGTCTGAGGCCCGCCTGATCTGCAGATCCGCCCCCTTCGGTTATCCGGCGCTGAGAGACCACATCCCACAACGCAAATTCAACCTGCAGCAGACCGTCGCTGTCAATGAAAGCTGATCCCACAACCAAGCCTTTCGCCCCTAACGGCGTCCAGTTTGCAAATTCAGGGCGCAGAGATGGCGAGGTGGGCGGCGAGATAAAGGCCGCACTGTCAATCGCGGTGAACAGGCCAGAGCTGACCAGATCATCAGAAATCACTTGCGCGATCTGGCGACCCACATCAGAGGGCACGCCATCAAGGCCGGTGAAATCAGCAACCGCAACAGGTATCGGCGCAATTTGCCCTTCAGTAATATCCAGCCGCAACGTCTGAGCCGATGCGGTGGATAGTGACACACCAATAGCCAGCAACACCATAGATGCCAGCTTTCGAAGATAGGCTATTTTTTTATTCAGGTTTGTGAACATCACATCTGCCTCACCCAGTTTCTTGCTTTCATTAGACCTGCCTTCTATGGCTATCATCACATGAACTTTGGATCAAAACCAAAGATGAATTCTTTCCAGAGCTGGTATTTCTCAGGAGGCAATGGCAAAGGCTGGCAATCCAGAACCGCGCGCCTTGCTGCGTTTGCCGCCGCACGATACAGTACATCAGAACTATACCGGGCCCTGTCGGCTATTTCAGCCTGCCTGACAGTTCCGTCTTTTTCTAGCTTCACCTGAATATCCACCTTCAGCTGGTCAGCGCCTTTGGCACCGATCGGCGGTTGCCAGCAATCGGAAATATGTTTTCGCAATCGGTCAAGCTCAGACAGGCCCAGCGGGGCGATCGATTTTGATTGTGGCGCTTTAACGGCCTTGCCGATCGCACTGGTAACAGACTGTGCAAGAGCAGTCTTATCCTGCTTTGCAGTCGCTTTTTTTGTCTTTTTATCTTCCTTCGCCAGGCTGGCTTCAGCCAGATTTTGCAACACCCCGTTCAGCGCCTCTGCCTTTTGTTTCTGCTGACTTTTACGGGCCAGCTCATTTGGCCGTGTTGCCGGTTGGGCAACCTGCTTCGATTGTTGCTGCTTCGGGCGTTGGGGGCGCGATACAGGGGTTTGTATGCTGACTGCTTTTGGCTTTGCCGCCGCCTTTGGCTTTGGTTTTGGTTTTGGCGCCGCCACAGGTTTCGGTTTCGGCTTTGGAACCGGCTTTGGCTTTTCAGGCAGAATTTCGGCTTTTTCCACAACTGGTTTTGGCGCCGGCGCGGGCTCTGCTTTGGCCACTTGCTGCGGCTCTGGCGGGGGCGGCGCAGGAGGTGGCGGAGGCGGTGGCTTACGTCTGGTGGCTTCTTGTTCTGGCTCAGAGCTGGCCTTGGCTTTACTGTCTGCTGCAGCCAGATTTGTCTTTGGAACAGTTTTCACCATATCCACAATAACCAGAGGTTGTGCGGTGGGCGTCGGTGTGGCCAGAAACGGCCAGCCAATGACTGCCACCGCCACGACCAGCAGATGAAACAGGATCGAAAGCGCAAACGGCTTTGTTAAATATCCTGTGTCAAACCGCATCAGCCTTCACCCTCGGGCAGTTCAGCAACCAACGCCACTCGTTCAAACCCTGCTGACTGTATCCTGCCCATCAGCACAAGAACTTCGCCATAAGCCACATCCTTATCCCCACGCACAAAAATGCGGACGTCCCTATTGGCCTTGCCAATCGCAGAGAGACGCGGAATCAACTGGTCAGAGGCAATTTCAGTATCTTGCAGATAAAGCTCACCATTTTCGCGGATTGTCACCACCAGCGGGGCTTGATCTGCATTGACCTGTCCAGCTTGTGTTTTCGGCAAATCAACAGGCACGCCCACTGTCAGCAAAGGTGCGGTCACCATGAAGACAATGAGCAACACTAGCATCACGTCAACCATCGGTGTGACATTGATATCTCCCATGGGCCGATGCCGGGACCGGCGGCGCGCGCCACCATTCTGTCCCACGTTGCGGGAATTGACGCTCATCGCCATGCTTATTGCCCTCCCTCGTCAAGCTGCCGGCCGAGCAAGGTCGTGAATTCCTGAGCAAAGACGTCCAAAGCTGTGCCCACCTTATCCAGATCACCAGAAAATTTATTGAAAGCGGCCACTGCCGGAATCGCCGCCAATAGACCGAGTGCCGTCGCAAATAGGGCTTCCGCAATCCCTGGCGCAACCACAGCAAGGCTTGTATTTTTGGATTCAGCGATTGAGGTAAATGAATTCATGATCCCCCAGACAGTGCCAAACAGCCCCACAAAAGGAGACACAGACCCGATTGAGGCAAGAAAATTCATGCCCTTTTCCAGCCGATCCATCTCGCGTGTGATGGTTAATGACATATTCCGTTCAATTCGGGCCAAAACAGATGATTTCAGTTCCCCTCTGAGATCAGAGGTCAGGCCCTTGACTGTTGCCCGCCGCCATTCACGCATTGCAGAAACAAACACTTTGGCTTGTGCACTATCTGGGTCATCACCCAATTGGTTATATAAATCATCAAGCGACCCGCCGGACCAGAACATCTCTTCAAATTCTGCGGCCCCGCGGCGCTGGCGGCGGATCCGGGTAACCTTGTCAAAAATAATTGCCCAGCACCAGACAGACGCGCCGATAAGCAACAGCATAACCGCCTTGACCACCGGATCTGCCATCATGAACAGACCGAAAACAGACATGTCAACCGCCTGTGCAGAGCTGGTTGCTAAATTTAATTCGCTTGCCATTACGTTCTTCTTTCTTCTCGCTTCGTTCAAAGGGGTTGCAGCCGCGCCCTGTCACAAATGTTCAATTCACATTCAATGCAGGGCGATTGACCGGTAGAGGATTAACTTTATTCAGCTCACTTGGCGTTTGTTCGTTTCCGACACAGTTCTGGTTCAGCTTGAAGGCTGGAAAGACCGCAAAACCGCTTGCAGAGGTTCAGGGAATTTCCGGGGCCCGAGTTCAATATCAACCCATGCAGCTTTAACCATAACTCTGGCGAAAATATGGCCTCTGTCAAATGACATCACTGTTTGCTGAAGCAGCGCTGAGGCGCCACCCAGCTGCAGGCAACTGGTTTCAACAATCAGCCGGTTATGCAGCCGTGCAGGGCTGAGATAATCTGTCTCAATATGCGAAATCACAAAGCCCTGGCGTTCCTCAGACAGCCAGTAATGCACATCAAACCGCGAGGCGCGGAGCAAAGCAGAACGGGCCCGTTCCGCAAAATTCAGATAGGTAGCATGATAAACAATGCCGCCAGCATCAATATCCTCATACTGCACAACCAGACCATAAAGATGTTTGATATGGCCAGGATCAGTTCTGTCTATGACGCCATCAAGGCCAAGGGCAGCCTGTTCAACCAACTGATGTTCAGACAAGGTATCGGTAAGCTCAGACACAGATAAACACTTCCTTTTCAGGTTAACCAATTATGACAATTCATCATCAGGGCTGACCTGCTCACGGGTCAGCAAATCAAGCTGGCGTTCTGCCTGTGCCGGCGGGGTCAGCCCCAGATAAGCCCAGCCAGACAAAGATAAACACCGCCCGCGCGGCGTGCGCATCAGCAAACCGGTCTGCATCAGATAGGGCTCAATGACCTCTTCCAGCATATCACGTTGTTCGGCCAGAACAGCGGCCAGCGTATCCACACCTACCGGTCCACCACCATATGACTCTGCCAGACTGGACAAATAGCGCCGGTCCATTCCGTCAAGCCCGGTTTTATCCACACCAAGGCGGCTTAATGCTTGATCAGCAATATCAGAAGCCACAATGTCTGCGCCCTCCACCAGAGCAATATCACGTACCCGCCTGAGCAGACGCCCGGCAACACGTGGTGTGCCGCGGGACCGTTTGGCAATTTCTTCTGCGCCATCTCTTGCCAGATTCAGACCCAGCTTATCTGCCTGCCGGTTCAAAATCAGGACCAGCTCATCAGTTGTGTAAAACTGCATCCGCATCTGAATGCCGAACCGGTCACGAAGCGGCGTGGTTAACAGCCCTGCACGTGTGGTTGCGCCGACCAAAGTAAAGCGCGGCAAATCAATACGCACCGACCGTGCTGACGGCCCCTCGCCAATAATCAGGTCAAGCTGGAAATCCTCCATCGCCGGATAAAGCACCTCTTCAACAGCCGGATTCAGACGATGAATTTCATCAATAAACAGAACATCACGAGGCTGCAGATTCGTAAGCAACGCCGCCAGGTCCCCTGCCCGGGCGATCACTGGTCCTGATGTCGCCCTGAACCCAACGCCTAATTCAGACGAGATAATCTGGGCCATGGTTGTTTTTCCCAGCCCGGGCGGGCCGTGAAGCAGCGTATGGTCCATCGGCTCTTCGCGCAGACGTGCTGCACCGATAAAAGTCTCTAAATTTGCGCGCCCCTGCCCCTGACCAACAAAATCAGCCAGTCGTTGTGGTCGCAAAGCGGGATCAGGGCTTTGCGTTTCTTCAGCTGTGACCAGCCTGTCCTCCATACTATCTTGCCCTTCAGCTGTCATGTCACCGGCCCTGGCCAAGTTGTTTCAAGGCTGAAGCAATTAAGCCCGAGACATCTTGTGGCGTGCCCTCTTGAAGGGAACGGCCAATCGCCGCAAAAGCTTCGGTGCGAGAATAGCCTAGATTGACCAGAGCTGAAAGCGCGTCCTGAGCCGAATTCTGATCCCCATCAGACGAGGATATCAGACCATCTGCTGCTTCATTTTTGCCTGCAGCTTGCGCGGTCTGCGCAGCAGGCATCACACCAGAGGCCATCAATGACGGCAGCTTCTGCGCCAGTTCATTCACGATCCGTTGGGCGAGTTTTGGGCCAATGCCATCTGCCCGGCTGACCATTGCTTTATCTCCGGCCATGATAGCTGTTGACAGATCATCAGCCGTTAATGTGGTCAGGATAGACAGAGCTGCTTTGGCCCCCACCCCTTGCACAGTCTGCAGCATCTTGAACGCCGCCCGTTCACGCTCTTCGCTGAAACCATATAAGGTCAGCGCGTCTTCCCTGACCAGAAGTTCGGTCAGCAAGGTTACCGCATCACCAGGCTGACCAACCTGTCCCAAAGTTCGGCCGGTGGCATGAACCAGATAACCAACCCCTTGCACATCCAGCACAAGATGATTCAGATCGCAGACAACCAAACGTCCTGAAAGCTGTGCGATCATCTCTGCCCTCGTCTTTGTGTGGCGCGCTGGCCAGGTTTCATATCACTCTCTTCACTATTTCTGCCTGATTATTCCACGTCACCATGGGGGGCGCAATCACATTGCAGATCAATCCTGTTTGTTTTGGTTTTGCTTGGTCAAGGCTGCTTCAATCGCCGCAGACAGGCCTGTTGCCATCTTCGCTTTTTGCTTGGGCGGGGTGGCGGCACCTTGAAAACAGGCAATTGCCATGGCCAGCGCATCAGCCGCGTCTGTTGGCGGGGCGGGTATGGCCAGCAGGCGAGACACCATCGCCGCCATTTGTTTTTTATCCGCAGTTCCTGTGCCGGTCACCGCCTGTTTGACCTTGCGCGCAGCAATTTCTGACAAATCCAGGCCGGCCTGCCCACAGGCCAACATGGCAGCTCCCCTAGCAAGTCCCAAACGGAGTGCAGACCGCGAATTTGCGCTCACAAAGATTTCTTCAATGACGGCTTTATCGGGACGGTATGTCTCAATCACAGACCTCAAACCTTCAAAAATCAGATTTAGGCGTTCAGGATCGCTCTGGCGGGTTGTGGTGCGGATGATGCCATGGTCAACAGCCTTCAGCTGCGCCCCGGATGCAGCAATAACGCCCCATCCTGTCGCCTGAAGTCCCGGATCGATGCCAATGATCCGCACTGTTTTTAACCGTCCAGCTTTGTCATCACATCATCAGAAATTTCAAAATTGAAAGACAGTGACTGCACATCATCATTATCTTCCAAAGTATCGATAAACTTTAATAACGTGCGGGCCTGATCTTCATTCACATCCAGCGTGTTCTGTGCAACCCAGGTCAGCTGCGCCTCTTCAGGGGCACCAAAGGTTTCATCCAAAGCCTCTCTGGCCGCGTTGAAATCTTCAGGGGCTGTGGTGATCACATGGCTATCTTCGTCTGTTTCCACATCTTGTGCACCTGCCTCGAGCGCAGCCTCAAACATATTGTCCGCATCGCTTACGCCGGCGGTGTAGATAATCTGTCCGACCTTATCAAACATAAAGCTGACAGAGCCGGTTTCGCCCAGACTGCCGCCAAATTTACTGAATGCCGCACGCACTTCTGAGGCCGTCCGGTTACGGTTATCTGATAAGGCCTCAACAATGAAAGCTGTGCCGCCAACGCCATAGCCTTCATAGCGGATTTCCTCATACTGCTCACCCTCACCACCCTCAGCACGTTTCAGCACGCGCTCAATATTATCTTTTGGCATATTGGCCGCACGGCAGCCGGCAAGTGCTGTGCGCAAGCGCGGATTACTGGCCGGGTCAGTTCCCCCTCTGGCGGCCACAGCCAATTCCTTGATTAAGCGGGTAAAGATCTTTGCGCGTTTCTTATCCTGAGCGCCCTTACGATGCTGAATATTCTTAAATTTGGAATGTCCCGCCATGATACCTGTTCCTGTCCGGTGGTTGTCGTGATGTCTGATCCGTCAGACCGCCTCTCCTATATCAGACGGTCAGCGTGTTTTCCAGTGCCCCACCCCGTCTGAAGGGTGTAACTTTTGTGGCCAGCCCGGTTGCATCGTCGACATCGACCACCAGCCCGCATAAGCTGGGCTCGCCACCGGCAACAGATAACCGCCCTCCGGCAGCGCCAGTGAACCGGCCCGTGGCCGCATCCTTATTCATACCAATAACAGAATCATAATCGCCACACATACCAGCATCTGTCTGATAGGCCGTGCCGCCATTTAAAATCCGATAATCGGCAGTTGGAATATGGGTGTGCGTGCCCACCACTACGGTTGCTGCACCATCAAAATAATGGCCCATCGCCATTTTTTCTGATGTTGCCTCGCCATGGAAATCGACAAGCAACGCGTCAACATCGCGTCCCAGCTTCATGCTGGTTTTGATCTGGTCTGCAGCAGCAAAAGCATTGCCATTTTCAGCCATGAATAAATTGGCCATGATATTGACCACCCCCAGCCGGCGTCCCGCAGCATTTTGCACAATTGTCCGGCCGTTTCCAGGCAAGCCTTCCGCCATATTTATCGGCCGGATCAATTTTGGCTGGCTGGCCATGTAGGACGTAATTTCAGCCTTGTCAAAGACGTGATTACCTGTGGTCAGAACATCGATACCACAGGCAAATAAATCGTCACAGATTGCTGGGGTCACACCAAAGCCACCTGCAGCATTCTCGCAATTCACAACAACAAAACCACAACCCAGCTCAGCCCGCAGATCAGCCATCTGTTCAATCACCGCTTGTCGTGCTGCCCTTCCGACAATATCGCCCAAAAATAAAATCCGCATCTGTCTTTGCTACTCACATTTCAGTTTTTTTGTTGTCTGGCCAGCCATCAGCTCGGCGCTGTCTGTCAGGGTCCTGTTGCCAGCCTTGCGGTGTCAGCACATTTTCAAGTGGTTGATCATAAGGCCCAATAACAAGCTGATCGAGCTCTTGGCCGGCGTAAGCCATACCAACCGCGCTGACCTGATAGCTAGCCTCTCGCATGGCCGCCAATGTACGGTCATAATAACCGCCGCCATACCCCAGCCGGTGACAAGCTGCATCAAACGCCAATAACGGCACACAAATCACATCTGGTATCAGCTGTTCTGCCTCAGCGAAAGGTTGCTGAATATTATACCGGCCACGATCCAATTCAGCGCCATAAGCCCAGCTATGAAAGCTGAGCGCGGTGCCCGCAGGTCCGGTTATCGGCAGACATAAACGCACACCTCTATCCTGTAGTGCCGAAAGGAAGGGCAAGATATTCAGCTCTGTTCTGACCGGCCAATACCCAGCCACAATTTGCGGGGAAAAATGCGCCATAAAACTGTCTGCCTGATCAGCAAGGTCTGCGCTGTGGGCGTCTGCTTGTTCAGCAAGCCGGGCCCGTGTTGCGGCAGCCTGTTTGCGCAATGATGCCTTGGCCTCATCAAGCGCCGCCGGATCAGAAAAACTCGTCGGATAAGCAGGCATCAGCTCGTCAGTCGCTCCCGTCAGGCGATGATCCACAAGCGCGCATCACTGACGGCCTGCTCTCAAAAAGGGTCAAAATGGTGACAGCCAGAACAGCCGTTGGATCTTTTCATCCTCTGTGACCTGTAAAACAGGTGGGCACCACGATAGCCAGACCGCGATCGGGCCAGAGGCAGTCCCCTACAGAAGATTATGGTCCCAGGGATTGAAATGCCGCGCGCGAAGCCCAGCTGCCACATCTTTTCAATTAGGGCATTTAAGATAGATTAGCAAGGTGAGTATTCAGCTTGTTCACACGTGAGGTCATCGCTTCTAGCTGGTCGGCAATCTGATCAAGCTGTTCTGCCGACAGTGTGTCTTGTGACGCTACAGCAGCCTGGTTACCCTGTTCGTTGGCAGGTTGCCTGTCTGCAATAATCAACGCCGCCATAGCCAACAATCGTGCATCGCCAATCTGCCCTACAGACTGGGTCAGCTGGCTGATTACGTCGTCAACGTCCCGGCCCAACGCTTCGATATGATCTTCCTGTCCGGCATCACAGCCCATTTGATAAGGCTGGCCATTCAGCCTGATGGTCACAATTGACTGGCTCATCAGTGCACCTCCTGTCCATCAGCGCCCGACCCTTCTTTCGTCGGGGCATCAGCAGTGCGGGCAAGGGCAATCAATTCTGCAGCGGAACTGACCATATGCTGAACAGCTGCCAATTCCTCACGCACTTGTTTGGCAGGCACCAGATCGCCAGCCATTGAAGGCGCAGCATCGGTGGATGGCTGCGGCTTATTTTGCAGCTTTTGCGCGGCATGTTGCATGGTCTCGTCAAGCGCGGCCAGCGCCCGCTCAAGTTCCTGAACCGCGATAGAGAGGCGAGATGTGCTCATGGTCTGCGATCTGCTTTCTGCATTAAAAATGGGAAGGTTGCCCAGCACTAAACCAGACTGAAACAGCAACCTGACGACCTGTATGGCGAGAAGACAACACCACGAATCAGTCTGGAATCAATTTGCGAAAAAGACAACCCTGTCTGACCGCCAGCGCCTGCCTACGCATCAGCCAGATTTCACCTCTGTGACCTGCTGAACCTTATCAGCCAATGATTAGCCCCTGACCTGTCTTATGAATCTTTGAGGCAATGGCCTGATTGTTTTGCGCATTCTGATGCCTGTTGGCGTCCGCAGATTGACGAATCAGGCGAATTTATGCACATTGCGCGCGAGCGTGAGGCGGTGCGATAAGGCACAACGCCCAGACCGGCACCAGAGCACAAGGAAATCAGATATGTCAGCCTTTCCCACACAGCCTATGGCGAACGCAATTCGGGTTCTTGCGATGGACGCCGTCCAGGCCGCAAATTCAGGGCACCCCGGCATGCCAATGGGCTGCGCTGAGGCAGCAACTGTGCTGTTTACACGCCATCTGAAATTTGACCCTACCCAACCAAACTGGGCAGACCGGGACAGGTTTGTGTTGTCTGCCGGGCATGGCTCTATGCTGATTTATGCGCTGTTGTACCTGACCGGATATCAGGACATGACGATCGATGCGATCAAGAATTTCCGCCAGCTGGGCAGCCCGACAGCAGGTCACCCCGAATTTGGCCATGCAGCTGGTATTGAAACCACGACTGGTCCGCTTGGTCAGGGGATTGCCAATGCGGTGGGCATGGCGATGGCTGAACGGCATCTGGCAGCCAAATATGGGGATGAGCTTGTCAATCATCATACTTATGTGATTGCCGGGGATGGCTGTCTGATGGAAGGGATAAGCCATGAAGCCATATCACTTGCAGGGCATTTGAAGCTGAATAAGCTGATCGTCCTGTTTGATGATAACGGCATTTCGATTGACGGCAGTACAGATATCACCGTGTCTGATGATATTACAGGCCGGTTTGAAGCCAGTCAGTGGCATGTATTATCCTGCGACGGGCATGATATGGCCGCAGTTGACGCCGCCCTGACTGAAGCAAAGACAAGCACTGACAAGCCTGTTCTGATCCGGTGCAAAACCACAATCGGCAAAGGGTCTGCCAAAGTCGGCGGCACATCAAAAGCACATGGCGCTCCCCTTGGGGATGAGGAAATTGCGGCCGTCCGCGAGGCATTGGGCTGGACCGCACCTGCCTTTGTCATCCCTGATGAGATTCTGGCAGACTGGCGCGCTGCTGGCACCAGAGGCGAGCGCGTGCGCACCAGCTGGCAGGCCCGGTTGGACGCTGCAGAGGTAAAGGACCAGTTCAAAGCTGACCTAAGCGGCAATGTACAGAACGCAGCCATGACCGCCATCACGGCCTTTAAAGACCAGCTGCGCGAAACACCACAGAAAGTCGCCACCCGGGTTGCCAGCCAAAAAACAATCGAGGCGCTATTCGATCACGTTCCTTCATTATTTGGCGGTTCTGCTGACCTTACCGGGTCAAATAACACCAAAGTCGGCGGCCACAATATTTTCTCTGCTGAAACCCCGGCCGGAAGCTATGTGCATTACGGCGTGCGTGAACATGGTATGGCCGCAGCAATGAATGGTGTCGCCTTGCATGGCGGGTTAATCCCCTTTGGCGGCACCTTTTTGGTTTTTACTGATTATTGCCGCCCCTCCATCCGCCTGTCTGCGTTAATGGGCCAGCGGGTGATTTATGTAATGACACATGACAGTATCGGTTTGGGTGAAGATGGACCAACCCATCAGCCGGTTGAGCATCTGGCCGCCCTGCGCGCGATCCCCAACCTGAATATATTCCGCCCAGCTGACATTGTTGAAACAGCTGAAGCCTGGCAGATCGCGCTTGCCAGCGAAACCACACCTACTGTTCTGGCGCTCAGCCGTCAGGGACTGCCGCAACTCCGTTTGGGTGATGCCATTGCAGACAATAAATCGGTCCGTGGTGGCTATATCTTGACCGAAGCCTCAGCAACACCCCAGGTGACGTTGCTGGCCAGTGGCTCAGAAGTCAGCCTTGCAGATGAAGCGAGGACAGAGCTTGAGGCAGCGGGCACGCCGACTCGCCTTGTGTCTGTGCCCTGCCTTGATGTTCTGCTGGCACAGGATGAAGCCTATAAAACAGAATTGCTTGGACCGTCTGAGGCGGTTGTGGTTGTTGAAGCCGGGCTGGAAATGGGCTGGGCAGCCCTGACCGGCAGCAAGGCTGCGTTCGTGGGCATGACCGGATTTGGCGCATCCGCACCCGCACCCGCACTGTATCAGCATTTCGGCATTACTGCCGCGGCCGTTATCAGCGCAGCGCAACAGCAATTGGCCTAAATTTCTGCCAGCTTGATGACCACGACAGGAGAAAATAACGAATGCCAACACGTATCGCGATTAATGGCTTTGGCCGGATTGGCCGTCTTGTCCTCCGCTCGCTGATTGAATCAGGACGAGAGGATATTGAGGTTGTTTCGGTAAATTCCCCAGGGGCACCAGAAGTGATGGCCCACCTGCTGGAGTTTGATTCAACCCACGGCCATTTTGATCACAACATCACATTTGGCGAAGATTGGATGGATGCAGGTAAAGGCAAAATGACCATCACGCATGAACGTGACCCCGCTTTATTGCCGCATGGTGCCCATGACATCGATATCGTGCTGGAATGCTCGGGCAAATTTAACAGCCGCGACAAATCCTCAGCTCACCTGTCTGCCGGCGCAAAAAAAGTGCTGATTTCCGCACCGGCATCTGCTGCGGATTTTACCATTGTCTATGGGGTTAATCATGACAAGCTGAGAGACGAGCATATGATCGTCTCTAATGCATCCTGCACCACCAACTGCCTTGCCCCCATGGCAAAAGTGATGAATGACACATTTGGTCTGATCTCTGGCAATATGACCACCATCCATGCGTATACAGGTGACCAAAATATTCTTGATAATTCACACAAAGATTTACGACGGGCCCGTTCTGGTGCCCGGTCGATTGTGCCAACCACCACTGGTGCAGCACGTGCGGTTGGTCTTGTGCTTCCTGAGCTGGACGGCCGTCTGGATGGCTCAGCTGTGCGGGTGCCAACAGATAATGTATCAGTCGTTGACCTGCATTTCTACGCAAAACAGACTTGCGATATTACAGCTGTCAACCAAGCGCTGAGCGATGCTGCACATGGTCCGATGAAGGGTGTATTGGATGTGAACACACTGCCGCTGGTGTCTGTTGATTTCAATCATAACCGCCATTCTTGTGTGGCAGATCTTACCCAAACGCAGGTTCAGGACGGCCGGTTTGTGCGCATCATGGGCTGGTATGACAATGAATGGGGCTTTGCCAACCGGATGCTGGATACCGCGGTTTACATGCATCACTTAGCGCAAGGATAACACAGCTTTCTGTCTGGTGCTTGCCAGCATGTCAGCTTCGGTGCTAGAACACGCCACAACCAAAGTGCCGCTCGGCCTTTATCACAGGCACTTTTGCTGCGTGCTGTTTACCAAAAGAGGATGAGATGAAATTAAACGGAAACGCCATCCGCCCCGGCAATGTCATTGAACATAAGGCCCGCTTATGGGTTGCTGTCAAAATCAGCCATGTCAAACCAGGAAAGGGCGGGGCCTTTGCTCAGGTTGAGTTGCGCGATATTCGCGACGGCACGAAGTTGAATGAACGGTTCCGCGCCACTGAATCTGTGGAACGCGTCATTCTGGACGAAGCCGAATGCACCTATCTGTACGCTGAAGGCGAGCAGCATATTTTTATGCATGGCGAGACCTATGAGCAGTTCACCATCTCAGAGAGCATGATCGGAGAACAGGCCGCCTTTTTGCAAGATGGTATGACCGTCACCTTAATGAGCCATGAAGGTGAGCCGATTTCGGTAACCTTGCCTGAACAGGTTGTAGTTACTGTTGTCGAAGCTGATGCTGTAGTCAAAGGCCAGACCGCCTCTTCTTCATATAAACCGGCCGTGGTTGATAACGGCATGCGGGTGATGGTTCCACCGCATATTGAAACCGGCACACGCATCGTCGTGAAAACCGAAGATTCAACTTATGTTGAACGTGCAAAGGACTGAGGTGTTTGATGGCGGGACGTTCGGCTCTGATCAATGTCATGTACAAAGCATCAATCGCTGCATCAAAGCGAATGATGCGGGATTTCGGCGAGATTGAAAACCTTCAGGTCACCCGCAAGGGCACAGCAGATTTTGTCAGCCAGGCTGATATTTCAGCTGAGCGGACCATTCAGGCTGAATTGTCAAAGGCCCGGCCGGATTGGGGCTTTATTATGGAAGAAGGCGGCCGGATCGAAGCCGCTGATAAAGATACCCCGTCATGGATTGTTGACCCGATAGACGGCACCACCAATTTTCTGCATGGCATCCCGCATTTCGCCATTTCCATTGCGGTTATGGATAAGGGCAAAATCACTGCGGGCACCATTTATGATCCGGCCCGTAATGAATTTTACTTTGCGGAAACAGGCTCTGGGGCGTTTTTGAACGACCGCCGCATCCGCGTATCCGGGCGCCGCAAAATGTCTGATTGTCTGTTCGCCACCGGCATTCCGTTTCTGGGCCGGGGCACAGAAGAAACAGACAAGCTGTTTCTGGCGGAATTGAAAACGGTAATGCAGGCCTCGTCAGGCGTGCGCCGGTTCGGGGCCGCCGCGCTTGACCTCGCTTTTGTTGCAGCAGGGCGTTATGACGGCTTCTGGGAACGTGGCCTTAACCTGTGGGACATCGCCGCCGGCTACTTGCTGGTGAAAGAAGCGGGCGGATTTGTCTCAGACTTCGCCTCTCGTGACCAGTCTCTGAGCTCAGGGGATATTGTGGCTGCGAACAGTGCCATGCATGTGCCGCTTCTCAAACATCTGCGTGAGGCCAAAGCCAGCTTAAACGGCTGATATGGCAGCTTCGATTTTCTGCACCTGACGGGTTTTTCTGCTCATCTGCCTTAACCGGCCTCATGTTCACAGTCTTGCCATAATTGAACGCCACGCTTACCATCAGGTACAATGTGGTGTGCTGTTACGAACAGCACCGAAAGAAGCTAGGGGCCGGAACGGTTATGAAAGCACGAATGACAGACCCCCGCAGCTATATGCTGCGTATGGCGGTCATCCTATTGGTCACCTTTATCATCATCAGCTTACTATTTGGCCAACTGGCACAGGCCTTTGCTGGTAATTTTGCCCTGAACAGCGTCATTGTCGCCACTGCGCTTATCGGCGTTGCCTTTATTTTCCGGCAGACCTGGCGGCTTGTCCCTGAAGCCAAATGGTTGAGCGAAATTCAAAAAACCAATACCATCAGCCGGTCGGCCCCGCGCCCTGTTTTGCTGGCCACTGTTCATGTGATGCTGTCTGATGCCAGCGAGGAAGGCCAGCTCTCTGCCTTGTCTTTGCGCTCGGTTCTGGACGGCGTTGCCGCCCGCCTGGATGAAGCCCGTGAAATATCTCGCTATTTTATTGGATTGCTGGTCTTTCTGGGCCTTCTGGGGACCTTTTGGGGGTTGCTGCAGACGATTGGCTCAGTCGGTCAGGTTGTGGGTGGCCTTGATCTGAACAGCACTGATTTTGACTCGATGATGAGCCAGTTGCGCAACGGGCTTGATGCACCGCTCTCTGGCATGGCAACGGCGTTCTCCTCCTCTCTGTTCGGTCTTGGTGCCAGCCTCGTTCTCGGCTTTCTTGACCTGCAATTAGGTCAGGCGATGGGCCGGTTTTTCAATGAGGTAGAAGACTGGCTGTCTGCTTTTGCCAGATTCAGTGATATGTCCGCCAGCCCCGCTGACCCCGGCCGCCAGGCGATGGCACAGGGGCTGAGCGAGGAAGGTGCACGGGCGATGATCTCGCTTGCTGCGGCAATTGAAGCGGCACAACGGGACCGGACTGAACAGACACGCCAGATCACGGCCATGAACACCACATTATCACTGCTGGGCGAGCAGATGGCAGATGACAGACGCCTGCGTGAACAGTTGGCCCAGCTGAATGTCCATATCCAGCAGCTGACCTCATCTCTGGATGAAAAAGCGCGGGTTCAGCAGGAATCAACGGCTGCAGAATTACGCGCCTTATCCGCAGCCATTGTTAAACTGGCGGGCAAGACATAACCGTCAAAACGCCACCCGCCTGCAGGAGAACTGATAAAGATGGCCCTTTCGCGTCTAGGTAACCGAACCCGACCAGGTGATTTCACCTGGCCCGGATTTGTTGATGCGCTGGCCAGCCTGTTAATGGTGTTCGTCTTTGTGCTGATGGTGTTTGTGCTGATTCAGGCCAATCTGGCTTACCGGCTGTCTGGACAGGATGAAAGCCTGAATGCGTTGCGCGAAGAGCTGGCCATGCTCGGAGATTTGCTGTCTCTTGAGCGAGAAGCCGGGGCGGTTTTGTCAGCTGATCTGGCCAGAACGCAGGCACAGCTCGAAATGGCCGAAAATCAGAACAGCGTACTGTCAGCCCAGCTTGAGGCGCTGACCGCCCAGCTCACAGACGAAAAAACACGCTCGGTTACCTTACAAAATGCGCTGACAGAAGCACGGTTCCGGCTGGATGCACAAGGTCAGGAACTGGCCAGCCTGTCGGCAAGCCTTGACCAGCAGACCCAGACACTCGAAGAGGCAGAAGCCCTGATCGCGGCCCAGTCCCAGTCATTGCAGGACCAGGCTGAAACCCTGAAAACACAGCAAGCCACCTTAGCCGAGCAGAACAGCCGCCTCGCCGGGCTGACCACCAGCCTGACGGATCGCACCAGCCAGCTTGAGGCTGAACAGAAACTGTCTGAAGAAGCCCGCCTTGAGGTGGAACGGCTGACCATGGCGATGCAGTCTCTGCGCTCAGAATTGGCCCGCCTGCGCACCCTGCTGGCTGAAAAACAAGAGCAAGCCGAAAAAGATAAAATCGCGATCGCCAATCTGGGCAAGGCGCTGAATAATGCTCTGGCCAACAAGGTGCAGGAATTGCAACGCTTCAGATCTGAATTTTTTGGCCGTCTGCGTACGATTTTGGAAGGCCGCAGTGACGTCAAAATTGTGGGGGACCGGTTTGTGTTCCAGTCCGAAGTACTGTTTGCCCCGGGACAGGCCAGCATAAACCCTGACGGCCAAGCCCAGCTGGGCCAGATTGCAGATGCCATTATGCAGATTATCGAGGATATCCCGTCTGATATCCCCTGGATTTTGCAGGTAGAAGGCCATACAGATGATGTCCCTGTCTCAGGCGTCTACGCCGATAATTGGGACTTATCGACAGAACGGGCTTTGTCTGTGGTCCGCTTTATGGTCCGCAAAGGCGTATCCTCAGAACGGCTGGCAGCGACAGGATATGGCGAATTCCAGCCAATCGCCCTGGGCAACACTGATGCTGATCGCCAGAAAAACAGGCGTATAGAACTGAAGCTGACACAAACTGTCCGCGCCGAATAAGGGTTTTTATTCGCCCCAGCTTTGCCACATTCTGCTCGACCCAAAATATTAATTCACCTCACTCTTTTGGATAAGCCGAAAGCAGGGCAGGTGAAGATGAAATGTATCATGCGCATTGGTGGCCTGCAGGGCTGTTGATCATTGTTTTGCTGGGGTCCAGCAGTTGTCATTCAAACCACACCCCGTATGATCAGCTATGGCCGTCATCATTCAGCTCTCATGATCTTTTGTCTGATCCTGTTGATACAGACAGCAGCCAACATCCACGCTCTTCTTCGGCACAAGATCCGATCAACAGGCCGGCGCGTGAAGCCGGCATGGACATCACGGCTGTCGGGCCGGCACCACCTCTCCAGCCCACACCACGCCTGCCGCCATTGCCTGTTACCACGCATCTTTCGGTCTTCGCCTATCTCAGCCATCAAGGCGAGGTAACCACAGACCAGTTCACAAGTGAAGCCTTGCCCATTACGCCAGACAGGCCTGTGTTATTTACAGATGCTGATCAGCACGGTATCGGACTGGGCTTTGATATGGGGCTGACAGACCCCTACCTGCCGCTGACCGGAACTGCTGAATGGCCGCTGAACCTTCAGGCGCTTTGCCTTTGCACTGATCCAACCGGTCTTCAGACAACAACAGATGCGCTGGCCAGACTGGATTTCACGACAGGCCGGTTTCGCCTGTCTGCCCAATTTAAAGGGCCGGTTTTACAATCAGCGGGAATTGATTTACCGCTGAACAGACCGAGCCTGATGGAACGGCAAAGCCAGCAGGCCACGGCAGAAATAAATCTTTCAACGCGTCCCCCCATACAGCAGGATGGTGACCTGTTGCTGTATTTCAGCGGCAGAAACGTAAAACATATCGGCGGCCAGTTTACCTCGGCCTCTCCACAGTTAAGCCTGTCAGATATTCTGTTTGTGATGCAGTTTGTAAATCACCCGACAAGCCCATAGGCGAACAGGTCAGCCCAATTGGCGGGCAGCCAGTTCAGCATAAAGTTCAGACCCCGCCATAAGCTGGTCATGTGTGCCGGTGGCAACAAGGCGTCCGTCAGACATAACCAGGATCTTATCCGCATCCATGACAGTCGACAGGCGATGTGCAATGACCAGGCTGGTCCGCCCGATCATCAGCCTGGACAGCGCTTCTTGTATCGCGGCCTCTGACACAGAATCAAGCGCAGATGTCGCTTCATCTAGCAGCAATAAAGCCGGGTTACATAAAATCGCGCGGGCAATAGCGATCCGCTGTCTCTGCCCGCCTGATAAGCGCACGCCTTTTTCCCCCACCAGCGCATCATATCCGCCATCAAGCGCAGTGATGAAGTCATGTGCCGCAGCAGAGGCAGCGGCAGCCTCAATCTCTGCACGGCTGGCCTCAGGGCGGCCAAAAGCGATATTTTCGGCAATGGACAGGGAAAATAACGCCGGATCCTGGGGCACCAGCCCAATAAGACCGCGCAAATCAGAAAGGCGCATCTGTGCGATGTCCGTCCCGTTCAGGGTAATCAGGCCGTCCCGCAGCATGTAGAACCGCAACAACAGCTGAAACAAGGTGGTTTTACCTGCACCACTGGGGCCTACAATCGCGATTTTCTGCCCTGGCTCTGCGGTAAAACTAACCTCATCAAGAACGGCCAAATCAGGGCGGCCGGGATAGGCAAAACCGGCCTTCTGGAACTCAACCTTCAGCCCCTTATCTGCGCTGACCGCTGGCATGTTTGTGTTGGCCTCATCTGGTTGTGGGGCCACCGCCAAAAGCCCGGCAATACGGTCAGCTGCGCCGGCGGCCCGTTGCAGCTCACCGCCCAGCTCAGACAAATTACCTGTGGATGACGCGACCAGAAATGCATAAAAAATAAATGAGGACAAATCGCCGGCAGAGATGTTCCCTGCTAAAAGATCGCGCCCGCCAATCCACAAAATCACCGCCACACCGGCAACCACCATGAAGAAAATAAACCCGGACAGGGCCGCCCGCAGACGCACCCGTGACAAAGCTGCCGCAAGGGCTTTGTTCAGGCGGAAATCAAACCGGTCTTTCACCTGCGGACCTTGCGCAAAGGCCATTACTGTGCGGATGCCGCTCAGGGCTTCTTCTGCTTCTGCAGACACCTCGCCCAGCGCGTCCTGAGCAGCACGAGACGCGGTGCGCAACCGCCGGGCCAGCAAGACGAGCGGGACCACCACAACAGGCACCACCGCAGCCACTACCACCGACATTTTTGCAGAAGACAACACCACCAGAACCAATCCGCCCACCAGCAGAATCAGATTCCGCACAGCCATTGATACAGTTGACGCCAGAACCGTCTGAACCACAGCAGTGTCAGCATTCAACCGGGCCAGCACATCGCCTGTCTTGGCGGTTTCAAACCACTGCAACGGCAGCGACAGCACATGCGCGAACAAGGCTCTGCGGACCGCGGCCATGACTTGTTCGGCAACATGATTTAAAATAGACATCCGCAGATAGCTGCCCACACCGATCAACAGCCCCAGTCCAATGGTAACGAAAACCGCCCTGTCCAACAGCGCAGGATCACCTGCGCCCAGCCCCTTATCAACCAGAAAGGCCAGCCCCCGCCCCAGCGAAAGCAGCACAATCGCCACCAGAATCAGAATCGCTGTGGCTACCGCCACGCGCCCCCGCCACGGCCGGATATAGGGCCAGAACACAGACAAGGTAGACAGCGAATAAGCCTGTTTAGAAGCGGTATCTGACATACAACAATCCAGGGAATGGTGACGATGCAAAAAAACTTGCACAATTTACGCACTACGGGTATAACGCGGTCTGCATAAAGATACAAAACCGAAATGCGCCTGTTCGCGGGCAGCCCGGAAAAAAAGAGACAGATCATGAAAAAAGATATCCATCCAGAATACCATGAAATCACCCTGGTGATGACAGACGGGTCCAAGCGCACAACAAAGTCAACCTGGGGCAAGCCAGGCGACGAGATGCGGTTATCAATCGACCCGCTGAACCATCCTGCATGGACTGGTCAGCAGCGCGTTCTGGGCACAGAAGGCCAGGTCGCCCGCTTTAACAAGCGCTTTGGTAATCTGGGCAGCTAAACCCAGCGCCTTTACGAACTGTTATCCAATAAGGCAGGGGTTACCCTGCCTTTTTTGTGTTCAGCTCACTTTTTTTTTGCGTTTTTTTTCCTCCTCTTGACAGAAACAGCCGCGCTCCCCACATGAGGTCTGTAACAGGCTTGCCGCTTATCGGGAGCTTGATTTTTCAACCCTTGCTTGCTGAATTTTGAAGGAGCATTGATATGACACAGTTTGATTTAACCCCTTTTTACCGGTCGTCCATCGGGCTGGACCGCATGGCCCATCTGATGGACAGCCTTGTGAAAACCGCGCAAAGCCCCGCCCAGCCAAACTGGCCGCCTTACAATATTGATAAAGAGGGTGAGGTGAATTACCGGATCACCATGGCGGTAGCCGGATTTTCAGATGCTGATCTGGACGTCACCTTGCATGAACAGGTGCTGACCATCACCGGCACACAGCCACATGATGAGGCTGACGGCCGTGAGGTTTTATATCGCGGCATCGCTGCGCGCCAGTTTGAACGCCGCTTCCAGCTGGATGATTTTATCCATATCACATCAGCTGAACTGAAAGACGGCTTGCTGCATATTCATCTGGTCCGCGAAATCCCTGAAGCGATGAAGCCGCGCAAAATTGCGATCAATTCCGCTGAAAATCTGGTTGATATGAAAAAGCGCAAAAAAGCGTCCTGACCGACGCTGAAACACTGTCCAGCACCAAAAGCCCCCTGCTGCCGGTTGTGGCAGGGGCACACCTCCCCATTTTTCTGCTGAACATCAGATGAAATAAAGTCAGAGCACGTCTGATGAGATAGTGACGTCCCTGTATACATCAAACCAGTCCTCAACAGTGTCTTGCGTGATCAGGCTATGGTCAACACCGCACAGGAAGACCGTATTCAAATCGAACGTAGGATCATGATAGGTAAAGGTCAGGTTGGCCCCGCCGCCTTCTTGTTCTGTTGCGGCGGTGAACATTATCCTAATTTCCTTATCTGCAGCAGAGGCTACGCTGTTTATCTTCATCTTTGAGATCGGCGCATTCATTGTCGGCACAACAACCCTGTCCCCTTCCTGCTGGTCAAAATCAAGGATTGTATTGGTATCGTCATAAGAATCTTTTGTTATGATACTCAGGCTGAATTTGTCAGCCCCGCCGCCGCGGGTCAGCACATCTTGTCCTTTTTCGCCAAAAAGCCTGTCAGCCCCGCCGCCGACATTGAGCGTGTCATCACCAAAACCGCCCCGTAAGGTATCATTCCCGCCATTACCCGAAAGGATGTCATTGCCATTTTGGCCTTTAAGAAAATTTACGCGATTGTCTCCGGTTAAGCGATCATTAAACTTACTGCCTTCAATATGGTCTAAACCGCGGACAAGGTCTGACATTTTCGGGTCTGTATGATGCCGTTCAACAGCTCGGAAACCGTCTTTATCCGCAGACACACTCAGATCGATATGAACACCTGTCATATCATCCGGGCTGACAACAAAATCTGCATAGCTGAGGGTACTCCATCTGTCGCCGCCATCAATAATATCCCTGCCTGTCGCCGTCACAGCAGGCTGTCGCTTCCCCCCGTGCAACACAGAGAATTGCCTACTCAATTTTTTGTACTGGTAGAATATACAATTTTTAATTGTATATTCTACCAGCGGTTATTGCTTTTATTTTTGTTTTAATTACGCCTGTTATGCCCTTAACACACTAACATAAATCATAGATCCAAAACGAATCCGATATCACTATTTACACCCTATAAATGAAAATAGTCTGAACGAATGAATTTTTCAAGAGGCGGCTTTACTCGGTTAACCTTCTGTTAAGGTTGCCTGTGCTGCGGCCAGGCGGGCAATCGGCACCCGAAATGGTGAACAGGACACATAATCCAACCCGACCGTCTCGCAAAAGGCGACAGATTTAGGATCACCGCCATGCTCACCACAGATGCCCAGCTTGATATCGGCGCGCACGGACCGGCCTTTATCTGCACCGATGTGCACCAGCTGGCCCACCCCATCCACGTCAATGGAGACAAACGGATCTGTTTCGTAAATTTCTGCTTCCTGATAGGCATGCATGAAATTTGCCGCATCATCGCGGCTGATGCCCAGCGCGGTCTGAGTCAGATCATTGGTCCCGAATGAGAAAAATTCGGCCTCTGCGGCCAGCTGGTCCGCACAAACCGCGGCCCGCGGCAGCTCGATCATGGTCCCGACCATATAAGAGACCTGCATACTGGACGCGGCAAACACATCTGCGGCAACCTCATCAATAATTTTGCGGCAAATCGCGATTTCAGCAGCCGTTGCTGCAAGCGGGATCATCACCTCTGGGATCGGTGCGTCTGATGTCTGGGCAACATGGACAGCCGCTTCAAAAATAGCCCTGGCCTGCATTGCGCAAATTTCAGGATAGGTAATCGCCAGGCGACAGCCGCGATGGCCCAGCATCGGGTTCGATTCTTTCAGGCGCAGGCTGCGCTGGCGGGCCACATCGACCGAAATCCCTGCTGCCTTTGCCACATCTTCCAGCTCTGTATCTGAATGCGGCAAAAATTCATGAAGCGGCGGGTCCAGCAGACGGATGGTCACCGGCAGACCAGACATGATCTCGAATAATTCAATGAAATCCTGACGCTGCATCGGCAATAATCTGTCCAGCGCGGCCTGACGGCCGGCGGTGTCTGTGGCCATAATCATCTCGCGCATGGTGATGATCCGGTCAGCATCAAAGAACATATGTTCGGTGCGGCATAACCCGATCCCTTCAGCACCAAATTCACGGGCCATGCGTGCATCAGCCGGGGTTTCAGCATTGGTCCGTACCTTCATCCGGCGCAGATTGTCCGCCCAGCCCATCAGCACTTCAAATGCCCCGGACAGACGTGGCTGTATTTTGGCAATCTCTCCTTCATAAATCTCGCCCACACCACCATCAATCGTGATCAGATCGCCATCTTTGAATTCATGGCTGCCGATAAATACAACTCCTGAAGCTGAATCAATACGCACATCCCCTGCCCCGGAAACACAGGGCCGACCCATGCCCCTGGCCACCACAGCGGCATGGCTGGTCATCCCGCCACGGGCAGTCAGAATACCCGCAGCAGCATGCATGCCGTGGATATCTTCCGGGCTGGTTTCCACCCGCACAAGAATGACTGATTCCCCTTTGGCAGCTCTTGACTCCGCTTCATCAGCGGTCAGGGCGATGGTCCCGGAAGCGGCCCCTGGTGAGGCCGGCAGCCCCCGCCCCAGACAGATGCGTTCAGCATCCGGGTCAAGCGTGGGATGAAGAAGCTGATCAAGCGAATCCGGCTTTACCCGGCCAACAGACTCAGCTTTTGTAATCAGGCCTTCATCTGCCATCTCCACAGCGATCCGCAGGGCGGCTTCTGCTGTCCGTTTACCGCTTCGGGTCTGCAGCATATAGAGCTTGTGTTTTTCAACAGTGAATTCCAGATCCTGCATATCACCATAATGACGTTCCAGCTTATCGCGGACCGCATCCAGCTGGGCAAACACCTCTGGCATCTCCTCTTCCAGAGACGCATCATCTGTTCCGCCTGACAGGCGCGCAGCTTTGGTCAAAGGCAGGGGCGTGCGAATACCGGCGACCACATCCTCCCCCTGGGCATTAATCAGAAATTCGCCATAAAACTGATTTTCGCCAGTAGAGGGATTACGGGTGAAAGCAACACCGGTTGCACAGTCATTACCCATATTACCGAACACCATGGCCTGGACATTCACAGCTGTACCCCAGGCAGCCGGAATATCATTCAAGCGGCGATAGGTGATGGCCCGGTTATTCATCCAGCTGGCAAAAACCGCCCCGACCGCGCCCCATAGCTGGTCCATCGGATTTTGCGGGAAAGGCTGGCCGGTTTCCTGTTGAACAATTTGTTTATACTGATCGCACAGACCGCGCAGATCATCTGCGCTCAGCTCAGTATCCTGAGACAAGCCGTTGGCCAGTTTGATATCTTCCAGCGCATCTTCAAACAGGCCATGATCCACATCCAGAACCACATCGCCATACATCTGTATAAAGCGGCGATAGCTGTCATAGGCAAAGCGGGCATCCCCACTTGCCCCGGCCAGACCAGCGGCGGTTTCATCGTTCAGACCCAGATTGAGGACAGTATCCATCATGCCCGGCATTGACGCACGCGCCCCGGAACGGACCGAAAGCAATAGCGGATTGCGGGCATCCGCAAACTGGCGGCCTGTTTCTGCCTCTACTGTTTTCAGGGCAGCTTCGACCTGGGCCGTCAGTGCTTCAGGATAGCTGTGGTCACGATCATAATAATAGGTGCAGACTTCTGTGGTGACCGTAAAACCTGGCGGCACAGGCAGACCCAATGTGGCCATTTCAGCCAGATTTGCCCCCTTGCCGCCAAGCAGGTTACGCATTGAGGCTTCACCATCACAAGCCTCTGCTCCAAAAGAATATACCCATTTTGTCATGTTGATCTGTCTCCGCCTATCTGTTCAGCGTTTCCATTGTTAACATGCAAAGCCGGTCCCCATCCCTCCAGTTTGCACCTTTGTCTCAACCTTCAAGCTGGTTGAAATCTGCTATCATCTGCATCCGTATGAGCACCGCAGCCAGCAACGCCAGACGGTTTGCGCGGACGCCAGCATCATCAGCATTCACCACAACAGCGTCAAAGAAGCTGTCAATTGGCCCAGAAAGTGCCGCCAGAGCCTGCATCGCCTGGTGAATATCCTGCTGATCCCGGCCAACCGCATCCGGCAAAGCATTGACAGCCTGATGAAGGGCTATTTCAGCAGGGTCTGTAAATAAGCCATCATCACATTCAGCTGATAAGTGTGTCCCCTTTTTTTCTTCTGCCGCCAGAATTGACGCCACACGCCGCCAGCCGCCCGCCAACCGGGAACCGTCTTCGGTCTTCAAAAACCCGTCCAGAGCTGTGGCCAGACGCATCCACCGGCGCAAATCACCAACCGCCCCTGCAGGTACCAGCGCCAGCACAGCGGCCACCACATCATGAGCCAGGCCCGCATCACGCAGCTTCACCCGCAAACGATCAAGGATAAACCCAGGCAGATCAGCATCCACACCATCAACCTTATGCCCGTCAGCGGCATGAAGCGCCGCTGCATCAGCCAGCAGCCCATCCAGCGATATATCCAGATCAGCTTCATCCAGAATCCGCAAAATGCCCAGCGCTGCCCGGCGCAGGGCAAAGGGATCACGCGATCCGGTCGGTTTCGCCCCAATCCCGAAAAAACCGACAAGCGTGTCTATCTTATCTGCCAGAGAGACGATTTGGCCATAGAAGCTGGCAGGCATAGCATCAGATGGGCCTTGCGGGCGATAATGTTCAGTAATGGCTGCGGCCACCTCGGCAGCCTCGCCAGCGGCAGCTGCATAATAGCCGCCCATAATGCCCTGTAATTCAGGAAATTCACCCACCATACCGGTGACCAGATCAGCCTTGGCCAATAAGGCTGCCCGACGGGCCAGCACGGCATCTGCGCCTTGTGTCTGGTTCGCGATTGTGCCGGCCAAAGCCGCCATCCGTTCTGCCTTGGCTGCAAGCGTGCCCAGACCGTCATAAAAGGTAACCGCGCCCAGCTTGTCCTGATAATCAGCAAGCGGCGTCTGGCGGTCCACATCATAAAAGAATTCCGCATCAGACAGGCGGGCCCGCAACACCCGTTCATTGCCTGCTGCAATCAGCTTATCATTTTGGAGATCTGATACGCGGTTGGCGACCGTCATGAAATAAGGCGCCAGCTGGTCAGCCCGGCCACTAGCTGAAGCAGCAAAGAATTTCTGATGTACCCGCATAGAGGTGACCAGCACTTCTGGCGGAAGGGTCATAAAGTCAGGTTCAATCTGACCAATAATGGTGGTGGGCCATTCCACAAGACCAGTGATTTCGTCCAGCAACCCGTCATCAGCCACAGGCCTGAGAGATTTGGCAGCCGCAGCTTGCTCCAGCTGGTTGGCGATCAGCGCACGGCGCTGGTGATGATCAACCAGAACATGTACATCTTTCATATCGTGCAGATAGCGGTCAAAGTCAGACAGCTGCACAGGGTCTGCAGGATAGAACGGATGGCCGTCAGTTTCTGCCCCAAAGGAGATCGCCTGGCCCCCGCCCAGATCAAGCTGGCCAAGGACAGGCTGGCCATCCAGCAGCATATTCACCCGGTGAAGCGGACGCACCCAGGCAAAGCTGCTGGTTGCCCAACGCTGGCTTTTCGGCCAGGGAAAATCAGCCAGCACCGCACACAGAACAGAAGGCAGGCTGTCTGCCAGAACCGCTCCTTTAAGGTCCAGAACCGCAAAGAAAAATGTGCCTTTTTCGGTTTCCCGGCTTTCAAGCTGATCGCGGGCAAGGCCTGTTGACTGGCAGAATCCGTCAATTGCTTTGTCCGGCGCATCTGTGCGCGGGCCGCGCCGTTCAGTGCGGCTGTCTGGCAAGGCGTCCTCAAGTCCGGCAATCTCTACCGCCATATGACGCGGGCTGACCGCTGCGCGCCCGGGTGTGGCGGTAAAGCCCAATCCGCTTAAGCCGGCGCAAAGCCCCTGCATTAGATCAGAAATCGCCTTACCCTGCAGACGGGCCGGAATTTCCTCGCAGCCTAATTCAACAAACAGCGTGCTCATGCTCTGGGCTCCTGTATGCTGGCCTGACCGACCCATGCCTCACAACAGCCTTTGGCCAGGGTACGGACCCGGCCAATATAGGCCTGGCGTTCACTGACGGAGATCACCCCGCGCGCATCCAGCAGATTGAACAGATGGCTGGCTTTCATACATTGGTCATAGGCAGGCAGGGCTAATTGCTGGTCCAGCAATAAGCGGCATTCTGCTTCTGCATCCCTGAAATGCTGAAACAGCGTATCGGTGCTGGCATGTTCAAAATTCCAGGCGGAAAATTCAACTTCTGCGCGGTGGAAAATATCGCCATAGGATTTACCACCCTGATCAGCGGGCACACCATCCCAATCCAGATCATAGACGTTTTCAACGCCCTGAATAAACATGGCCAGACGTTCAAGGCCATAGGTCAGTTCCAGCGGTACAGGGCTGCACTCCAGCCCGCCAACCTGTTGGAAATAGGTAAATTGAGAGATTTCCATGCCATCACACCAGACCTCCCAGCCGAGGCCCCAGGCGCCAAGCGTTGGTGATTCCCAGTCATCCTCGACAAAGCGTATATCATGGGCATGCACATCAAGCCCGATTGCCGCCAAAGAGCCCAGATAGAGCTGCTGGCTGTCTGGCGGGGATGGTTTCATGATGGTCTGGAACTGGTAATAATGCTGCAGCCGGTTCGGGTTTTCCCCATATCGCCCATCTGTAGGTCTGCGCGATGGCTGGACATAGGCCGCCTTCCAGACCGCATCAGGGCCCAGTGCACGCAAGGTTGTGGCCGGGTGAAACGTACCTGCCCCCACTTCCATATCATAGGGCTGAAGAATGACGCAGCCCTGGTCTGCCCAGTAGCGCTGCAGATTTAAAATAATCGATTGGAAATCAGTTTTCATAAGGTCAAAAACAGGATTTTACATCCGGCATCAGGGCGGTCCATAATTCTGGTCTGAACGATAGAGGCAAAGCAGGCAAAAATCAACTGTTCAAGGGGCAGTCTGATTTGGCGCACCCTCCGGCTGGCACAAAGGCGCCGCATTGGTCGCATTCGGTCAGCTCAACTGACTGTTGTGCGCCAGTTTCTGCTTCGTCATTGCGCTGTTCAGCACGCGTCTGATTGCGTCTGTCGATCAGGCGGAAGACCAGCCATACGGCCCATAACAGGCCAAATAACATAATTAATTTCGGAAGTGAAAACACAATAGAAAATCCTGTATCGCGCTGTCTTTGGGGTATATCACCGCCGCTTACAGACCAAAACGTTGCCAATGAGCGCGGTGTTCAATATGCGCCGCCAAATGATCAGCAGCAGCCTGTCCGGCAGCTGCACCTGCAGTACCGCCAAAGGACAGCAGCTGGCGTTTTGGCTGAATTGCAACAAGGTCAAGCTGATCGCCGAACCGTTCTGCCAGCACATCATGCATTACCCCCAGCCCGTCCACCAAACCGAGTTCCATCGCCTTTGTCCCGGTCCAGAAACGGCCACTGAATAATTCATCCTCAGATGCAGCCAGGCGGCTGCCCCGGCGGGATTTCACCTGTTCAATAAACGTCTGGTGAATGTCAGACTGCAGATCCTTCAGATAGGCAATATCTTCTTCCACCTCTGGCCGGAACGGATCCAAAATCGATTTTGATTTGCCAGACGTATAGATGCGGCGTTCAACCCCCAGCTTTTCCAGTGCCTGCGGAAAACCAAAGCCAGCAGAGATCACCCCGATAGACCCAATCATGGACGCCTGATTTGCATAAATTTCGTCAGCGGCAGTGGCCAGCCAATAGCCGCCTGAGGCCGCCACATCCTCGCAAAAGGCCAGCACAGGCACATTATGTTTTTTGGCCAGCTGGCGAATCCGGGCCCCGATTAGCGCGGATTGCACAGGCGAGCCACCAGGAGAATTAATCACCAGCACCACAGCCTTTATACGGCGCACAGCAAAGGCCTTTTTCAGCAATGGATCAATCGATTCCAGATTCAGCCCCCGGCGCAACGGGCTGCCGCCCGTGGCGATGACCCCGGCCAGGCGCACCACCGCCACACGCGGTATGCTTGATTTCCAGAACATCAGCCTTCGAAGACCTGTCTTCATTTCTATTCCCCTGTGCTGAAGCCGCTGACCATCAGGGCTGCAGATGCGCGGTTGCCGGATGACGAAGCGGCAACGCGTCCCCTTTCATAACGCGGCGCGCTTCCGGCGTCAAAGCCCCGCCCGGATGATGCAGAACCAGCCCCGGCAACAACGCCATGCCGCCTTTGACCCCGGCCCGGGCCGTGATGATCATCCGGATCGCCGGGCTGCCGCGAAAAGACCAGAGCGGATGCAATAACAGCTCTCCTGCACCGCCATCATCCAGCGCCCGCATGACCTCATCTGTTCTGTCTGCACGAACAATGAATGTCACCCGGCCTTTTGGCCGGACAGCCCAGAGCGCAACAGCCACCCAACTGGCCAAGGCCGCATCATCTGCGTAATGCGCCTGCATCCGCCGCCGCGAACGGGAGGGCGCATCAGACCCATGATGAAAGGGCGGATTGGCAAAAACCTGATCAAATGATCCGCTCAGCATCGAGGGCAGCGACAGCACATCCCCCTGATAAGGACGGATGGCCTCTGTCCGGCCATTTGACGCAATATTGTGGCACAGCAACTCATAGCTGGCCTGGTCCTGTTCCACCGCGGTGACATGGATGCCGGACAAACGCTGGCAGACCGCCAGAGACACGCCGCCGACCCCGGCCCCCATATCCAGCGCGCGCACCGCCCGCTGCCCGCCAGAGATGCTGGCAGCAAGCATCACCGCATCTGTGCCAATCCGGTATCCGTCACGGGGCTGGCGAACAGAGATCTGGCCAGACAAAAAGCTGTCTTCAGTGATGTTCTGGCCCGGTTCAGGCGGCACAGACCCGGCATTATCGTCAGTCGTCATAGAGCTGGCCTTCATCTCTCAGCAGATTGCGTGCCGGCCGTAACCAGCCCGGCCCCACCATCACCCGGCGCGGGAACGCCCCAATCCCGGCTTCCAGTGCGGCCATATGCTGGTCAAACACAACATGCGGGATATGCGCGTCATCCAGCAGAGATTGCAGCAAGGTCAGGCGGACCGGGTCAGTAGTTTTTACAAGACATTCCATAATCCTGATTATCGGTCAGTTGAGCTGATTTTCCAAGTCCTGAAACAGCAGTTGATTTTTGCTTGCACAAGCCTGCTGATCAGCTTAGTTAACCCAGCAGGGCCCCGGTAACGGGGCAGATAGAACAGATTTTTTTAGCCTGCTGAATGACTTTGCCTGACCGCCTTTCTGAACAAGCTGTGCCCGCATCTCTTGACGGGCTGGTTGGTCTGTGCGCGCCCGCTATGGATCATGTTAATGAGGTAATCCTCGCCCGCATGGCCTCAGACGTGCCGCTGATCCCGGAGCTGGCCGGCCATCTGGTTGCTGCCGGGGGCAAAAGGATGCGCCCGATGATGTGTATTGCCGGGGCAATCGCCGCTTCCGGGCAAACAGATGTACCCGAACAAGCCTTAAAGCTGGCTGCGGCGGTTGAATTTATTCACAGCGCAACCCTGTTGCATGATGATGTTATTGACAAATCAGACAAACGGCGCGGCCGCGATACTGCCAACGCGCTCTGGGGGAATGAGGCGTCTGTGCTGGTCGGCGATTTTCTGTTTGCCCGTTCCTTTGAGCTGATGGTGGAGACAGATGACCTGGCTATCCTTGGCCTGTTATCTTCAGCCTCTGCGCGGATTACCGAAGGGGAAGTCAAACAGATGACCATGGTGGGCGCCCCGAACAGCCCGTTATCTGATTATCTGTCTGTGATCACCAACAAAACAGCGATTTTGTTTGCTGCAGCCGCTGAGGCTGGCGCACGTGTCGGCGGCGGCAATAAACAAATGTGTCAGGCGCTGCATCTGTATGGGCTGCATTTAGGTATGGCCTTTCAGATTTGTGACGATGCGCTTGATTATGAAGCTGACCCTGCCGATATGGGCAAAAATTCGGGTGATGATTTTTACGAGGGCAAGGTCACGCTTCCGGTTATCCTGGCCTGGCAGGACGGGGATACAGATGAACGCGCCTTCTGGCAACGCACCTTAAGTGAGGGTGAGATCAGCGACAGTGATTTACAGACAGCACGCGCCTGTCTCGCCCGTCATGAGGCTGTGCCGCGTGCACTGGCCTTTGCCCGTGAAGAGATAGAAAAAGCCATTACCGCGCTGGATATCCTGGCAGACGGGCCGGTGAAAACGGCCCTGACCGCGGCCGCCCTGTTCGCCGGCAAACGGGCCTATTAGACAGGTCTTTTCCTTAGCACTGTCCAGACGGCGAAGGCTTTTCTGTCCCTGAGCGGCGCAGATGAGAGTTTTTTGATCATATATACAGCACCCCCTATATCGGACTGAACAGAAGCGCGGCTGAGTCGGAACGCCGGATCATAATCAGCCTTGTGACGTTTATTCTGAAGATCTGAAAATACAGCCGCCACAAGCTGAATGTCATCTGGAAATGCGGGCATAACCTTTCGGTCTGCAAACTGCCTCTTTGCAAAGCCGTGCTCCACACTTCTGTAAACCTGATCCCAAGCTCGGCTGTCTTTCAGTTTCTCGCCCACAAAACAGTCTACGCAATTCTAGCACAAGGCATGAAACAAGGCGTAATAGGCTGTACTTATTGCCCGCTTTTAATCTGACTTTAGCGGCCTGCCGCATTCGGGAGGTTGGGCAAGCTTTCGGGCTGTTTTAATGAGGTCTTCAGGTTTCATAACCAAATGAGTTTAATTCTGCTGGTGTGGCATAATTAAACATCGAAACGATGCCTAACTGCAGCAATTCCTGCAGCGGAGATCGCCGCGCCGCCTGCCTGAGGAGGTTCGGCATCAGCTGGCCGGGCTGTTGGGGGTAGATGAGCAGCTGTTGCGGGCAGAGCCCGGCTACAGGCCTGCCCCGCCCGGGCAGACAGATGAAAGGCCTGCCGGCTATCCGCCTCTGCCCGCCCGTCTGGTACAGGTGCCGTTCCTGGAAGTGGAGGTCAGCGCCGGCGGCGGATTTGATTATGTAGCAGAAGACACTACAGCAGGCTGGCCATTTGACTGGTCATTGCTGGGCACAATTCATGACGGCGCGCCTGATGATTTGCGACTGGTCATTGTGCGCGGTAGTTCCATGATACCACTGCTGAAAGACGGGGATATGTTGCCGGTCAATACAGCAGACACACAACCCAGCCCGCCCGGTATTTTCGTGCTGTTTGACGACATCAGGCCGATGGTCAAAACGCTGGGATTGCTACCCGGCAGCAGCACAGTAGAACCGCTGGTCCGAATTTCTTCAGACAATACGCACTATTAAGCTTATCAGCGCCGCCTGTTTGAGATAGGTATAAAAGAAAAGATCATCTAGTTTGGCCGCCGCCTGAGCCGCTGACACACAGCATCAGGGCTATCTACAGAGACCAGCAGGGCTGCAGATATTCAAGGCAGACCAAGGTGAGGGCAGACAGCTGGCAGGGTAAAGAAAATGAGACGATTTCGTGGACAAAGCCGAAGGAGCCGCCCCGCGCAGCAGGGCATCAGGCTGCCGCGCAACGCCCCTGATATCGAGCTGGAGATAGAGCGTATCGGCGGGCGTGGCGACGGGATCGGAACCGCCGGTTACAAGTTAAATTATGAAACAGCGGACTGGCCGGTATTTGTGCCCGGAACGCTGGTTGGTGAGCAGGTACGGGCACGCCCGACCGCCGCAACCGCACAAGGCATCACAGCAGAAATTATAGAGCTGATTCGGACCAGCCCGGATCGGGCTGAGCCTGTCTGCAGCGTGTTTGGTGCAGGTCAGGGCTGTGGCGGCTGTGCCTTTCAGCATATGTCAGAGACTGCCTATCGCCAGACCAAGACAGAGGCGTTCACAGGGCTGCTGGAGAAAGCCGGGCTGACCCCAAAGATTTTGCCGCCGGTCTGGACAGAGATGGCAGGACGCAGGCGGGCAAAGCTGGCCTACCGGCGCACAACAGACCAGTTCATCACCGGTTTTGCCGGCCGGGGCAGCCATTTTATCTATCCGCTGGAGAGCTGCGGCATCCTCAGCCCGGCACTGAAAGAGGTGACAGACGCGCTAGCAGACTGGGCCGCGCCCTGTTTTACGGCCGGCGAGACCGGCACAATCCAGATCAATATGCTGAGCGGCGGGGCAGATCTTCTGATCCGGCCAGATCAGGACATCCCTGCAGAGAGGCTGACGGTCTTAAGTGAGCGGGCAGCGGCCTGTCTGCGCGGCGGGCCCGGCCTGGTGCGGCTGGCCCTGCTGCCGCCAGGGTCAGCTGAGCCGGTCTTGCTGCTGGCCCCGGCAGAAGCGACGCTTTATCTGGACAAGGCTGTTGGCGGGCAGACGTTAGTGCCGCCACCAGGGGCCTTTCTGCAGGCCAGCACAGAGGCTGAAACCGCGCTGATCACAGCCGTTCTGGCCGCAGCAGATATCACCGACGGGGCCAGGCCACACATCATTGACCTGTATTGCGGGGTGGGGACATTTTCGCTTCCGCTTCTGGGCTGCGGGGCGAGCCTGAACGGATATGAGGAAGATAAAGCCGCGGTTGACGCGCTGGTGGCCGCAGCCAGGGCAGCCGGATTTGGCAACCGCACAGAGGCGGTTATGCGCGATCTGAACGCTGCGCCGGTACGCGCAGATGAGCTGGCAGACGCAGATATTGTGCTGATTGACCCGCCACGTCAGGGCGCCGCCGCACAAATTGCAGAACTGGCAAAGCTGGGGCAGATGTCTGTCGCCCCAACAATAGTGATGCCAAAAGTAATTCCAAAAGTGATCATGGTGTCCTGTAATCCCTTTACCGCGCTGCGGGATATCAACCTGCTGGTGCAGGCAGGATGGCACCTGGATCAGGTGCAGATGATTGACCAGTTCGTGCGCACCGCCCATACCGAAATGGTCGCCTGTCTTCACCATACTGGCGGGCCTGAGGGGGCTTACTGGGCTGGCGCACAGACAAAAACAGGCCAGCAGAGACAGAGATGAGACGCTATTCGCTGAGCCTGCATGGGCACCGCACCTCTGTTTCGCTGGAGCCGGAATTCTGGGCCGCGCTGAACATGCTGGCCGCACAGCAGGGCCTGTCAACAGCCGGACTGGTGCAGCAGATTGATGATCAGCGGATCACAAAAAGCGCAAAAGGCGGGCTGTCCTCGGCGATCAGAGTCTATGTGCTGACCAGCTCACAACAAAACAGAGGGTAAGACAGGCGCGTGACGGCGGGCAAAGGCCAGCAGATGGCGCAAATATGCTATTGCCGCCGGGGCAGACCAGCCTAGAGTCAGGAACAGATCAGTAAAGGTGACCAGACCAAAGAACAGGGATTGATCAAATGACCGCGCACCCCCCACAAACGCCCCTGAGGATCGGGCTGCTGCAGACCGGCCAGAACCGGGCTGAGCTGGCCGGATTTGACGAATATCCGGTACTGTTTGACCGGCTGCTGAACCCGGCCGGTGCGCCGCGCTGGTGCGAGCTAGTCACGTACCGCGTGCTGGACGGCACCTTTCCGGACGATACAGATGCCTGTGCGGCCTATATCGTCACCGGGTCTGCAGCAGGCATTTATGAGGCACATGACTGGATCGCCCCGCTGATGGCGTTTATTCAGGCCTGTTATGACGCTGACATCCCCCAGCTGGGCATTTGTTTCGGGCATCAGGCAATTGCCAAAGCCCTGGGCGGGACCGTGGAAAAGTGGCATCAGGGCTGGGGCGTGGGTGTGCGCCGCATGACTATTTGTGACCAGCCCGGATTTCTGGCAGCAGACAAAGACAATCTGGATCTGATTTATTTTCATCAGGATCAGGTCACAAAGCTGCCTGATGGGGCGGTCAGGCTAGCAACAAACACATTTTGCGCAAACGGCGGCTTTACCCTCGGCCAGTCTGTATTCTGTCTGCAGGGACATCCCGAATTTGACGCTGACTATTCAGCAGCCCTGCTGCAGGCGATCACCGCAAAGGTCGGCGAAGACCGGGCCGCCGCCGGACAAGCCAGCCTGGACCAGCCAACAGATGCTGCAGAGGTGGGCAGTTGGATCAAAGCCTTTTTCACCACTGCGCTGGCCGCAAAAGGACAAGCCGCATGAGCCTGGTATTAGGTTTGGATACAGGCGGGACCTTTACCGATGCCGCCTTGCTGGATACCGCCAGCGGAACGGTTCTGGCCACCGCAAAAGCGCTGACCACACGCGCAGATTTATCCATCGGTGTGGGCGGGGCCATCGCCGCCTGTCTGGAGAATTGGGGCGGGCCGCCACAGACCATCAGCCGCATCAGCCTGTCCACAACCCTGGCTACAAATGCCGTGGTTGAAGGGGTTGGCGGACGTGTGGGCCTGATCCTGATCGGATTTGATGACAAGGTAATGGAACGGGCCGGGCTCGGTGCCGCGCTGGGGGCAGACCCGGTGCTGCAGATTGCCGGCGGACATAAAGCAGATGGCCGGCAACAGGCACCGCTGGATGAGGCCGGGCTGGGTTCAGCTGTCGATGAGATGGCCGCACAGGTCGCCAGTTGGGCAGTGGCCGGACATTTTGCCACTCGCAACCCCGCACATGAAGCAAAGACACGAGAAATTCTGCAGCACAGAACCGGATTGCCGGTGACCTGCAGCCATGAGCTGTCTGATGCGCTGGGCGGACCAAAGCGGGCTCTGACAACGGTGCTGAATGCGAGGCTGATCAGCCTGCTGGACCGGTTGGTCGGCGCCACTGAAGCCGAAATGATCCGGCTGGGCCTGGCCTGTCCGTTAATGGTGGTCAAAGGCGACGGATCCCTGCTGCAGGCCGGATATGCACGCGGACGACCCGTGGAAACGGTGCTGTCGGGCCCGGCAGCCAGCCTGAGCGGGGCGGCGTTTCTGGCCGGACAGACAGACGCACTAGTCGCAGATATTGGCGGCACAACAACAGATATCGCACGGCTGCGCGGCGGGGCGGTGCAGACATCAAAAGACGGGGCCATGGTCGGCGGCTGGCGCACATGTGTGGAAGCTGCCCATATCCGCACATCCGGCCTGGGCGGCGATTCAGAAGTCAGAGTACGCGGGCGCGATATGGTGGCCGGGGTCAATCTGGGCCCGCGCCGGGCGGTGCCGTTAAGCCTGCTGGCAACAGAACATCCGCAGATCAAACAGAGCTTGGAGGCGCAGCTGGGTCAGGCCATTGCGCAAACCACAGATGGCCGGTTTGTGATCCCGCTGATGAGTGAAGCAGCTGGCGGCGTACCAGACTGGCTGACCCGGTCTGAGCAGAAGCTGGCGCAGTTCCTGATCGATAAAGGGGTCTGTGCGCTGGCCGATGCAGCAACCACACAAGTCGCGCTGGGGGCGGTTGACCGGCTGGTGCGGCGCGGGCTGGTGATGTTATCCTGTTTCACGCCCACAGATGCGGTGCATGTGCTGGGCCGATTCACCCGTTTTGATACAGACGCCGCCCGGCTGGGCGCAGACTTGCTGGCGCGGCAGAAATCAGGTGCCGGAGAACCGATTGCCGCAGATGGCGCAGGCGCAGCCCGGCTGGTGACAGAGGCGCTGACTGAGGCCTCGGCGCTGGCGCTGATGGATGCCGGGCTGGCAGATGATGTGAGCTATAAAAGCGGGCAGACAAGCGGGCTTAAAACCCCCCGGGCAGAGCCAGGACCAGGCGGTGGGGCAGACCATCTGATCTCCTCCAGCGGAGTGCTGCGCCAGGCATTACGCGGATCCAACACAGGGGCAGCAGTGCAGATTTCACTCAAGCTGGGGATCCCTCTGGTCGGGCTGGGCGCCTCTGCGGCCACTCATTATCCGGCCATCGCAGAGGGGCTGGGCGCAGAGCTGGTGGTCCCTGAGCATGCCGATGTGGCCGGCGCAGTCGGCGCGGCAGCAGGGGCCGTGCGGCAAAAAGTGCTGGTGCTGGTCACCCAGCCCTCAGACGGGGTGTTCCGGGTGCATCTGCCTAACGGGCCAAAAGATGTGAACACACAAAATGAAGCCGTGACACTGGCCAGAGCCGCAGCCGAAGCCGGAGCCAAAGCGCGGGCGACCGCCGCCGGGGCGGCAGGGGATGTGGAGCTGCACGTGGCCGAGGCAATTGATGAGGTGCCAGTGGGGCCGGATAAGCAGCTGTTCCTTCAGGCCGTGATCACCGCCGAAGCCAAATCACCCTCCGTTGAAAAAATCGCTCCATCGGGTGTGATAGCACAAAAAGGTTAACATCCCGTTGGAAGGGGATATTTTTCACTCACCGCGCGGCTGTACCGTCAGAAAAATCATCAACTAGGGGGAAAAATGGTGGGCCCGGCAGGACTCGAACCTGCAACAACACGGTTATGAGCCGTGGGTTCTAACCAATTGAACTACAGGCCCCACATTACACCTTCCTTAAACTCCCGCCTTTTTTTGACTGTGGCACAGACATCATCGGGGGTGCCCCTTTTTCAGGCTGTCTCTTACTTGCCGCATCACACAGAAAAAGGCAAGCGCTTTGCGGTCCTGCCCCCATTGTGTTTTAAAAAATCAATGTTCCAGGAAAGAGCGCAATTTACGCGAACGTGACGGGTGTTTTAATTTGCGTAAGGCTTTTGCCTCAATCTGGCGGATCCGTTCACGCGTGACAGAGAATTGCTGGCCCACCTCTTCCAGCGTGTGATCGGTGTTCATGCCAATGCCAAAACGCATCCGCAAGACCCGCTCTTCACGCGGGGTGAGCGAGGCCAGAACCCGTGTCGTGGTTTCACGCAGGTTAGAATGAATGGCCGCATCCAGAGGCTGGACAGCGTTTTTATCCTCGATGAAATCACCTAGCTGGCTGTCTTCCTCATCACCAATCGGCGTCTCCAAGCTGATCGGCTCTTTGGCGATTTTCAGGACCTTGCGCACCTTATCCAGCGGCATAGACAGCTTTTCAGCCAGTTCTTCGGGCGTCGGCTCGCGCCCGATTTCGTGCAGCATATGGCGCGAGGTGCGGACCAGCTTGTTAATGGTTTCGATCATATGGACCGGAATCCGGATGGTGCGGGCCTGATCAGCAATCGAACGTGTGATCGCCTGGCGAATCCACCAGGTCGCATAGGTCGAGAATTTATAGCCGCGGCGATATTCAAATTTATCCACCGCCTTCATCAGGCCGATATTGCCTTCCTGAATCAGATCAAGGAATTGCAGGCCGCGATTGGTGTATTTTTTGGCGATGGAGATCACCAGCCGCAGATTGGCTTCCACCATTTCCTTTTTCGCCCGGGCGGCTTCACGCTGGCCGCGCTGGATGGTGTGGACCAGCGCCCGCAATTCGGGAATGGTGACGCCCACATCTGTTGCGATCAACTGCATTTTGGTGATGATGTCGCTGACCTCTTCTGCATGCTCGTCTTTCAATTTGGTCCAGCCTTTGGTCTTGGCTGCCTCACCTGGCCAGACATCCTGTGTCTCACAGCCTGACCATTTATCCATAAAGGCAGATCGCGCAATGCCGCAGGCCCCGGTCAGACGCAGCATTTTGCCATCTAATGTGGTCATATGCCGGTTCAGGTCTGAAAGCTGCTGGCCAAGGCTGTCCAGCCGCGAACTATGCAGACAGATATTCTGCATTTCTTCAACAAGCTGGATTTTCATTTCTGCCAGCTCGTCATCCTGGGCGGCGGTCAGGGTCTTGTTCTTGCACGCCGCCGCGACCTTTTTATCCTGCAGGGCCGCATATTTTTTGAATAATTTTTCGATCACGCTGATCTGGCCCATCACATCATCAAAGACAGCTGATTCCATTGCCGCCAAAGATAAGGTCATATCATCGAGATCATCATCAGAGTTGCTGTCTCTGCCGGTTTCGCCGCCCTCTTCAGTGTCATCATCCTCATCATCGCTGATATCCTTGTCATCCTCATCAAGGTCATCATCATTATCAGCGCTGAGCGGCTGGCCAGACGGCAGACCGCTATTATCTTCGATAGGAGAGCCGTTCAGCCGCACAAAGGTGAGGTCAAGATCAATGATATCGCGCAACGGCACCACCCCGTCACGGACCTGTTCGGCCCAGGTCAGAAGCGCGCGCATCGCCAGAGGCGATTCACAAATGCCGCCGATCATCATCTCACGGCCAGCCTCAATCCGCTTGGCAATGGCAATCTCGCCTTCACGAGACAGCAATTCAACAGACCCCATCTCGCGCAGGTACATGCGGACCGGATCATCCGAGCCGCCCACATCATTATCAGACAGATTGCCGGTGGCGCGGCCTTCTGTTGTCTCTGCCTCGTCACTGTCTGTTTCCACATCATCAGCAGCTTCAACTACATTGACGCCCATATCAGATAAAGAGGCCATCACATCTTCGATTTGTTCTGAGGTCAGCTCGCCCTGTGGCAGTGCCGCATTCAGTTCGTCATGGGTGACATAGCCGCGTTCCTTGCCCTTTTTGATCAGCGCTTTGACAGCGGTATTGCTGGTATCCAGAACAGGGGCATCATCATTCTGATCAGCCGCTGGCGGGCTGGCCTGTTTTGTTGTTTTGCGTGCCATCGTCATCCCCTTGTCCCGACCGGCCTGTCCGGTACGCGTTTTCCTGTGCTTTCCCCCCGGGGCTAGCCCCGGTTGCTGGTGCGCGCCAGCCGTGTCATCATCTCATCCAGAACGGTGCGCACCCGTGCATCATCAAGCTTGTCTATTGCCCCGCCAAAACGGGCCGTCATATCCGCTCCGAACAGCTGGTTCAGGATAACGGCATTGTTTTCCGTTTCTAAATGATGCCTAAGAGCCGCCGCGTCAAGGTCAGGCGCGCTTATCAGGCGGTCTATCACCTCATTTTTCAGCCCGTCAAGGGCCTGATCATGAAAATCAAGCATCGCCAGCTGTTCGGCATAATCGGCAAAGAGGGCCGGATGGGTAATGATCAGCGCCAGAATGGCACGGGCCTGAATATGCCGGCCTGTCTTTGGCCGCCGCGGCGGCGGCATCATCGCCCCGGACCGGTTATAGGGGCCGGCAGCCCGGCTGGCCCGCTCCTGTGCACCCCCAGCTGCCCCGCGCGCAGCCCCGCGCATCGCCGCGATCCGGAATTCCAGATCATCTGCCCATGCGCTGCGGGTCTGGCTGTGGCCGATAGACCGGATCAGGCCGCGCATTTCCTGCCAGAAGGCGGCCTTTGCCCCGCTTTGCGTGCGCGGATCATCAAGCTGGTAGACCGCTGATTTAAAGGCCCAGAGCGCATCCAGCAGGCCATAGGCAGAAGAAAGCACACGGCGCAAGGCGTCAACCCCGCCGGTTTTCAAAATATCATCAGGATCCTGGCCTTCAGGAAGCACCGCCAGCCGCACAGACCGGCCAGGCTCCAGCAGAGGCAGCACCCGTTCAATCGCCCGAGCAGCAGCGGTCTGGCCAGCCTTGTCGCCGTCAAAACAGAGCACAGGTTCATCTGTTATCTTCCAGAGCAGGCGAATCTGATCCTCACCCAGAGCCGTGCCCAGAGGCGCAACCGCCCCGGCCACCCCAGAGGCCGTCACCGCAATCACATCCATATAGCCTTCAACCACCATCAGAGGCAGGCCGCGGCGCACCATATTGCGGGCCCGGCCAAAACCATACAGAACCGTTTTTTTGACAAAAGACGGGCTTTCCGGCGAGTTCAGATATTTTGGCTGGGCATCCCCCAGCGCGCGGGCACCAAACCCAATAACCCGGCCCCGGGCATCTTCAATCGGGAACATCACCCGATCGCGGAAATAATCATAAATAGACCCATCCCGTTGAGAGACCGCCGCCAGACCGGCAGCACGGCAGATTTCCAGCGGTAATTCGCGCTGCTGCAGATGGGTAAATAACCCGGTGCGCGGCGCATAGCCTAGACGGAAGTCGCGAATCACCTCGTCAGTGAGGCCGCGTTCAGCCAGATAGCGGCGGGTCGCCGCACCTTCCGGGCCGATCAGACGTGTGCTGTAAAATGCGGCTGCCGCCTCACAGGCATCAACCGCAGCTTTGCGCTGGCGCGTCTGTTGATCAGAACCACGGTCATCAGCTGGCATCGGCAGCCCCGCCATATCGGCCAGCTGGCGCACAGCTTCGATAAATTCAAGCCCGTCTGTTTCCCGCAGCCAACTGATCATATCGCCATTCGCCCCGCAGCCGAAACAATGATAAAATCCTTCAGCATCATTGACATAAAAAGACGGGGTTTTTTCATTATGAAAAGGGCAAAGACCAGCCAGACGCCCGCCCTTGGGCACCAGTTTGACCCGGCGGCCCACCAAATCAGACAAAGACAAGCGGTTACGCAGCTCGTCAATAAATCCCGCGGTTACCGCCACTTGTTTCCTGCTCCTGTCTGCCGCAGATACATCCCGCCTGTGCTGGCTGCCTGTACTGGCCGTTAACGATCACAAGCCTTGCAAGGCCGGTAAGATTAGCCCATTAAGCGGGATTTGACCAGTTGGGAGACAGATGAGAAATCAATCTGGCCGGCATATTCAGCCTTCAGATGGGACATGACCTTGCCCATATCCCTGACCGAGGCGGCACCGGTGCTGGCCATCGCTGCTTCAATTGCGCTTTCGACCTCAGCTTGTGATAAAGGTTCAGGCAGGAATTGCTGGATAATCGCAATTTCCGCCTGTTCTGTTTTGACCAGATCAGGGCGGCCGCCCTCATCATACATGCGGGCTGATTCCTGACGCTGTTTGATCATAGTCTGCAGCATCGCCAGAATTTCATCATCCGAAATGCCGTCATGCCGGTCCTGGCTGCGGGCAGCAATATCACGATCTTTCAAAGCAGCCGTGATCAGCCGGATTGTGGCCAGCGCCACCTGATCCTTGTCCTTTAAGGCCTGTTTCATGGCCTGTGCTAGTCTGTCTCGCATATCCCTGGCTTCATCATTATCTGGCTGCGCACTGTGTTCATTATCGCTTCAGTGTCAGGCAATTAACCTTTTTCCAAAAGAGCGCCCCTTTTACACAAGCCACAGCGCAGATGCAAGAGAAACACATTTGCGCGTCGATGAATCACTTGACCGGGGGGACGTGATGCAGTAGACCATGGCAATTTTGTCTTTTGGGTTCACCCGCCGGCCGTGCATTCTGGCTGACCGCAGCATAGATGTACGTCCAGACCACAGTCCAAACAGGCAGAATTCAGATAGGAGCACTGCTTTCGAAACCTGTATTAGGGAGACGCCAAAACCATGCCTGACGCTGTTTTTGAGACTAGCCACCTGCCTGAGTTCACACCGCCCAAAGCGCCCACAGCCGTGTTGGTGCTGGAAGATGGAGCAGTCTTTTACGGCCACGGATTCGGTGCAGAAACAACAGGTGTAGGCGAGGTGTGTTTCAACACCTCTATGACCGGCTATCAGGAAATTATGACTGACCCGTCCTATGCCGGACAGCTGATCACCTTTACCTTTCCGCATATCGGCAATACCGGGGCCAACAAAGATGATTGTGAAACCGTCACCCCTTTTGCGCTGGGTATGATTGTGCGTAATGATGTGACCGGCCCGTCAAACTGGCGCACAACAGCCCCCTTACAAAGCTGGCTGAAAGACAATAACCTGCCCGGGATTGCGGGTATAGACACCCGCGCCCTGACCCGCCATATCCGCGATAATGGCGCCCCGAAAGGCGCGTTATGTTACCGCGAGGATGGCCAGTTTGACCTGGATGAGCTGAAGCAAATGGTGGCCAGCTGGCCCGGGCTGGCGGGGATGGATCTGGCCACAATGGTCAGCACAGAACAGGCCTACATTTGGTCAGGCGGGCTGTTTGACCTTGCCGCCAATAGCTTCACAGCCGGCACCAGCACATCACCGTTAAAGGTGGTTGCGGTGGATTATGGCTGTAAACAAAATATCCTGCGCTGTTTAAGTGATGCCGGATGTACAGTAGAAGTGGTGCCCGCCACAACACCGGCAGCCGAGATTCTGGCCCGCAATCCAGATGGTATTTTCCTGGCTAATGGCCCGGGGGACCCGGCCGCAACCGCCCGTCATGCGGCAGAAGAAATCACCCAGCTGTTAGATGCCGATATACCGATTTTCGGGATTTGTATCGGCCATCAGTTGCTGGCGCTGGCCTTTGACGGCCGCACAGTAAAAATGGAACGCGGCCATCGCGGGGCCAATCATCCGGTGCGTGACCTGGCCACAGGACGAATTGAAATCACCAGCCAGAATCACGGCTTCCGGGTTGAGCCAGACAGCCTGCCTGATGAGGTTGAGGTCAGCCATATCAGCCTGTTTGACGGATCTGTTGAAGGGCTGCGGCATAAGCAAAAGCCGGTTTTTTGTGTGCAATATCACCCTGAATCATCGCCAGGGCCACATGATTCGCGCTATCTGTTCACCCGCTTTGCTGAGCTGATGCGCACCCATAAAAGGGCCAGCCAGTAACCTGATTGCCGGTCAGACGAGCAACCCACTTTGCCCGTGATTTCGATTGTTGGTTTGTTGTGAAGACTGTCAGATTTAAAAAGGAAATGTGAAATATGCCGCGCCGCAGTGACATCAAATCAATTCTGATTATTGGTGCCGGACCGATTATTATCGGTCAGGCTTGTGAGTTTGATTATTCCGGAGCGCAAGCCTGTAAGGCGTTAAAGGAAGACGGCTTCCGCATCATTCTGGTGAATTCAAACCCGGCCACCATCATGACAGACCCGGTGATGGCAGATGCAACCTATATTGAGCCAATTACCGTGGACGTGGTCACCCGCATCATCGAAAAAGAACGCCCGGATGTTCTTTTGCCGACCATGGGCGGACAGACCGCGCTGAATACCGCGCTGGCGCTGCATGAAAGCGGTGTTCTGGACAAATATAATGTCGAGCTGATCGGGGCCAAGCCAGACGCGATTGAAAAGGCTGAGGACCGCAAATTATTCCGTGCCGCCATGGATAAAATTGGCCTGGAATCCGCCCGTTCACGTACCGTAAATAATTTTGATGATGGCATGGCCGCGCTGGACCATGTCGGCCTGCCCGCCATTATCCGGCCATCTTTCACCCTGGGCGGTGAAGGCGGCGGTGTGGCCTATAATCTGGAAGAGTTTGAGCAGATTGTGCGCGACGGGCTGCGGCTGTCGCCAGTATCTGAAATTCTGATCGAAGAATCGCTGCTGGGCTGGAAAGAATATGAAATGGAAGTAGTCCGCGATCATGCGGATAACTGTATCATCATCTGTTCAATTGAAAATGTGGACCCGATGGGGGTACATACAGGCGATTCCATCACCGTTGCCCCTGCCCTGACCCTGACAGACAAGGAATATCAGCGTCTGCGTGATGCGTCATTAGCGGTATTGCGTGAAATTGGCGTGGATACAGGTGGTTCAAACGTTCAGTTTGCCATTAACCCCAAAGATGGCCGCGTGATCATTATTGAAATGAACCCACGGGTCAGCCGGTCATCTGCACTGGCGTCAAAAGCCACCGGCTTTCCGATTGCCAAAGTCGCGGCCAAGCTGGCAGTGGGCTACCGGCTGGACGAGCTGATGAATGACATTACCGGCGTCACCCCGGCCAGCTTTGAGCCCACCATCGATTATGTGGTCACCAAAATCCCGCGTTTTACCTTTGAGAAATTTTCCGGGGCCAAGGCCGAGCTGTCCACATCAATGAAGTCAGTCGGGGAAGCCATGGCGGTTGGCCGGTCATTCCAGGAAAGCCTGCAAAAAGCATTGCGGTCACTGGAGACAGGTCTGGATGGTCTGGATGAGCAGGACGCCCCGCAGGGTGATGACGAAGAGGCCCGCAAGGCCGCCCTGAGAAGCTGGATTTCCGGCCAGACCCCTGACCGGATTCTGCGGATTGCTGAAGCGATGCGCCGCGGGCTGAGCATAGATGAGGTGCAGGCCACAACACATTGGGATATCTGGTTCTTAGAGCAGATTGCCGGTATTGTGGCTGCAGAATCATATGTCGCCGGTCACGGTCTACCAACAGATAAAGCCGCGCTGCACCGGCTGAAAAGCATGGGCTTTTCTGATGCCCGGCTGGCCAAGCTGGCCGGCAAGAGCCAGGATGAAGTCGCAGATATCCGCACAGGGCTGGGGATCACCCCTGTTTTTAAGCGGATTGACACTTGTGCGGCTGAATTTGCATCAGAGACAGCCTATCTTTATTCCAGCTTTGAAGACCGCGCTGGTGCGGTCTGTGAGGCGGCCCCGTCAGAACGTGAAAAAGTGATCATTTTAGGCGGCGGGCCAAACCGGATCGGGCAAGGGATTGAGTTTGATTATTGCTGTGTTCATGCTGCCTACGCGCTGTCAGAGGCCGGGTATGAAACCATCATGATCAATTGTAACCCAGAGACCGTATCCACAGATTATGACACGTCTGACCGCTTGTATTTTGAGCCGCTGACACAAGAAGATGTGATTTCTGTTATCCGGCGCGAACAGGAAAGCGGGACAGTAAAAGGGGTGATTGTGCAGCTGGGGGGCCAGACGCCCCTGAAGATTGCCGCTGCCCTAGACGCCGCAGGTATCCCGATTTTAGGCACCAGCCCGGACGCAATTGACCTGGCAGAAGACAGAGAGCGGTTCCAGCAACTGATCCATAAATTAGGGCTGAAGCAGCCTGAAAACGGTATTGCCCATTCCGCTGATGAAGCCAGGGCCATTACAGAAGCGGTTGGCCTGCCCGTGGTGATCCGCCCGTCTTATGTGTTGGGGGGACGGGCCATGGAAGTGGTCTGGCAGATGGCGGATCTGGACCGGTATATGCGGGATGCGGTGATTGTGTCTGGCAGTAACCCGGTTTTGATCGACCGGTTTTTGGAAAATGCCGTGGAAGTGGATGTGGATGCGGTGCGTGATGGCAGCGCTGTTTTTATCGCCGGTATCATGGAACATATTGAAGAAGCCGGTATTCATTCCGGAGACAGTGCCTGTACCTTGCCGCCGCAGAACCTGTCAGATGCGGTGCTGAAAACCATTCGTGAGCAGACCGAAGCGCTGGCCCATGCGCTGGATGTGGTCGGGCTGATGAATGTCCAATTCGCGGTGAAGGATGAGGTGGTCTATCTGTTGGAGGTCAACCCGCGCGGCAGCCGGACAGTGCCGTTCGTTGCCAAAGCCACAGGCAACCCCATCGCAAAAATCGCCGCCCGGGTGATGGCCGGAGCGACATTATCTGAATTCAAGCTGAATGAAGATACGCTGGGGCATGTGGCGGTCAAAGAAGCGGTATTCCCGTTCAGCCGCTTCCCGGGTGTAGATGTGTTCTTGGGCCCAGAGATGAAATCAACCGGCGAGGTGATGGGTATTGATACTGATTTTGGCCGTGCCTTTGCCAAAAGCCAGCTGGGGGCCAGCACCCGCCTGCCGCAGTCAGGAACAGTGTTCATTTCTGTTAAAGATGCCGATAAACAGGCCTATATCCCGATTTGCCGTGATTTGGCAGATATGGGATTCACCCTTGTGGCCACAGGCGGCACAACAGAAGCGCTGCTGGCAGCAGGTGTGCCCGCCAGCCGGATCAATAAGGTGATGGAGGGCCGGCCGCATGCGGTTGATGCCATGTTGTCCGGGCAGATCGATCTGGTGTTCAACACAGCTCATGGGGCAGGCGCAATCAAAGACAGTTTTTCCCTGCGCCAGACAGCCTTGTCAAACAACATTCCCTATTACACCACTGCGTCAGGAAGCCGGGCCGCAGTTGCCGCGATTGCCGCGCTGAAAGACCAGCAACTGGATGTCCGGTCAATACAAGATTATTTGCCAAACAGGCCTTAATCAGTTTACCATAATCTGTCAGTAAGACCTGCAGCTGTCCGACCTGTTCACCAGGCCGGGCGACACTGGTTTTTAATGAAACTGAAAGATGGTTATTAAAGAAACAGATATGGTTATGCGCTGTCCGGAAGCTGCCATAATCACCACAAGATGACGATATAGAAGACAAACCCATAACAGACGATACGCCAAGCCACAGGATAAATTATGGAAAAAATCCCGTTCACAAAATCTGGTCTGGACCGGCTGAAAGAAGAGCTGAACACGCTGAAGAACAGCGAACGACAGGCCGTGATCCGTGCGATTGCTGAAGCCCGTGAACATGGGGATTTGTCAGAAAATGCTGAATATCATGCCGCACGTGAACGCCAGTCCTTCATTGAGGGGCGGATCGCTGAACTGGAAGATGTGACCAGCCGTGCAGAAGTGGTGGATATGACACGGCTGACCGGCCAGACCGTGACCTTTGGCACCAAAGTGGTGATCGCTGATGAAATCACAGATGAGGAATCCAGCTATACCATTGTCGGGCCATATGAAGCCGATATCGAAAAGCGGATGATTTCCACCTCATCACCCATCGCCAAAGCCCTGATTGGCAAAACCGAAGGGGATTCAGTTGAAGTGCAAACCCCGCGCGGCCCGCACCCTTATGAAATTGTGTCGATTGAGCTGATTAACGGATAAGAACGCGTTATTCATCCAGCAGGACAGGCACGCCAGGACGGTCTTTGCGCGAGCGAATGGACAGCGCGGTTTTCACATGGCTGACATTCGGGGCCGGGGTGAGTTTGCTAGTCAAAAACCGCTGGAAATCATCCCAGTCATGGGCCACGATTTTTAACAGGAAGTCGGTTTCCCCCATCAGCATATGACATTCACGCACCATATCCCATTCGGCGACCATCGCTTCGAAATCCTGCAGGTCTGTTTCTGCCTGGCTGGTCAGCCCGACAAAAGCAAAAATGGTCACCGTATAGCCCAGTGCCTCGCCATCAATATCGGCGTGATAGCCGCGGATAATCCCGGTTTCCTCTAGTGCACGCACCCGCCGCAGACAAGGCGGCGCAGAAATCCCCGCCCGTGTGGCCAGATCAACATTGGTCATGCGGCCATCTTCCTGCAGATCACGCAGAATTTTCCGGTCAACAGAGTCAAGTTTGATTTTCTTTGCCATAACAGATGATGTACCTTTTCAGCACGCTGTGCAGGGTCTAGACGATACGCTAATTCCTATATAAAGCAAGAATATTACAAAAAAAGAGAATAAAACATTAAAAATGAGAAAAAAATCAGCAACAAAAATAGGCGAAAACCCGCTTCTGAACCATCTTCTGGACAAGGCCAAGGCTATGGAAGGGGCAAGGCAGATTGCGGCCGGCACCCATTTGGGCGACTGGCCACGCCGGGTCTGGGTCATCTCAGACGGGACCCCGGGCATGCTGAGCCAGTGTCTGGCCCTGCTGCGGGCCATGGGGCTGGATGGCGAGGATATCCGCGCGGTACCCACACCGTTATTGCGCGCCTTTCCCACATTGGCCCGGATACCTGGCTGGCAGTTAACGCTGGGGCGTGCGCCTGACTGGCTGAAAATGAACCAATGGCCGGATTTATGTATAACCTGCGGGCGGCGGATGGCCGGGATTTCCATCGGTGTGCGGCGGCGCAGTGGCGGCAAGACCAAAACCATCCATATTCAGGACCCGAAGGTTGATGCCCGCTATTTCGATTTGCTGATCACTCCGCGGCATGATGATATCGCAGCCCAGAATGCGCTGAAAGGCGGGCAGCTGCACAGCAGCGAAAACGGGGCTGTGCTGGCCACCACAGGTGCGCTGAACCGGCTGTCCGCAGAAGAGATTGATGAGGCGGCCAGCGCAGTGGCGGCCGCCTGGCCAGAGCTGGCTGCAGCGTCTGAGGGGGCAGCAGAACAGGCAGGCGGGCAGAACGCAGACAAACATAAGCTGGCAGCGGTGATGGTGGGCGGGCATAACCGGCGCTATAAGTCAGGTGAGCGGGAATTCACTCAACTGGCTGACCAGCTGGCCGCCTTTGCCGCGCTGACCGGGGCAAAGCTGGCGCTGGTGCCGTCTAGGCGGACCCCAAAGAAGGGGTTGCGCGTGCTGAATGACCGGTTACGGGCGCGAATTGGTGCGACCGACGGGCTGTGGGTCTGGGACGGGGATCTGAGCAGCGGTGCGGGGGCAATAAACCCTTATCCCGGCGTGCTGGGGCTGGCCGATTTTATTGTCGTGACCTCAGATTCAGTGAATATGACATCAGAGGCGGCGATCACCGGCAAGCCTGTACTGACCGCCGAAATGGTCCCGGAGACAGGCCGGATTGCGCGGTTTCATGAGATGATGCGCAGCAGCGGCCATACAGCAGATTTAGGTAAAGTTCTGGATGCGCCCGGGCAGCTGGATGAGCCGTTTACGCCCTTGGATGAACGTGCCGCCATCGCCGAAGCGGTGTGGGGCTTTTTTGACGGGACGCTGTGAAGAGGGGGGGCTAAGCCCCGCCTATCTGAACAGGCGGTCGCCTTCGCTGGCCCGATCTTTATACAAGTATGCCACCTGTTCAGCATAGCCATTATACAGCTGGGTTGGCAGCCGGTCGCCCGTGCCCAGCATGCGTTCGGTTGCCTGTGACCAGCGCGGGTGATCCACTTCGGGGTTCACATTCGCCCAGAACCCATATTCATTTGCCGCCAGCTGTTCCCAGAAAGAGACAGGACGGGTGTCGGTAAAGGTGATTTTCACCACCGATTTTATCCCCTTAAAGCCATATTTCCACGGCATCACAAGACGGAGCGGCGCGCCATTTTGCTTTTCCATCGCCTTGCCATAAAGACCGGTGCCGATAAAGGCCAGCTCATTCATCGCTTCATCAATGGTCAGGCCTTCCACATACGGCCAAGGGTACCAGGACTGGCGCTGGCCAGGCGCAATATCCGGATCCATAAAGGTTTCCAGCCGAATATATTTTGCTTCTGGTTTGGGCTGGGCCAGCATCACCAGCCGGGCCATCGGCACCCCTGTCCAGGGAACCGCCATGGCCCAGGCCTCTACACAACGATGCCGGTAGAGCCGTTCTTCCTGCGGGCCGAGCTTTGCGATCAGATCAGCTGCATCCAGCTGCATCGGCGTGTCCACCATCCCGTCAATCGTCACCATCCAGGGATCAGTGACCAGCTTCTGGGCCCGCCGCCAGATATTTTTGGACGAGCCGAATTCATAAAAATTGGTGTAGGTGGTCGCCTCATCCTCAACCGTTATCGGCCGGTCAAGCGTGAATGCCTCATTGCGGGCAGCCGGAAAACCGGTGATCGGCGCGGCAAAAGCAGAAGCCACAAGACCTGATGAAAACGAGGCTGCCAGCCCGGACCCGGCCAGGCCCATTGATTTCAAAATCGTGCGGCGGTTCAGGTAAGTCGCCTCATCCGTGGCGTGGCGTTCGGATATCTCCCAGGATTTTGGTGTGCGGATCAACATGGGGCTCAACCTCTTTTCAATGTGGGGGCAGATGAAACATCTCAATCACTATGACGCTAGCGCGGCTTTACGGCAAGATGAAGGCACAAAAGAGATAAAACTTTTAAGTGAAATTTAAATTATTTAAAATATTTTTGAGATTATTTGGTAATTCACCATAATAAGGGGTATGAGCACGCAAGAAACCACCCTTTTTGATACCCATGCCGCTGTCAAACGGTTAACAGAGGCAGGTATGCCTGTATCCCAAGCTGAGGCAGTGGTCGCCAGCCAGGCAGAGGTCATGCTGCATAGTCTGGCCAATAAGCAGGATATTGAAAGCTTTCGCAGCGAGACCACAGAGATGGGAGGTGGCTGACTGTCACCGAAATATCGCACTGACCCGCAAAGATGTGGAAAATTTGCAATCTGAAACCCGCAAAGATATTGCCACTATTCATAAAGATATTGAGGCCTTACGGGCAGAGCTGAAAACAGATATCGAAGCCTTACGCGGACACCAAGAAAGATATCAGCATCATCCAAAAGGAGATTGCGGTCGTCCGCGCGGAAGCCAAACAAGATGTCACTTTGATCCGAAAAGATATCGAAATCCTTCGTGCCGAACTGAGCCGCGATCTGGCAGATGGGCTGCATCGCCAGAACCGCTTTATGCTGACCGCGCTGATGGGCTTTGCCCTGCTGATTATCGCTTCTATTGAGGTCAGGTTGCTGGCCTGACGCCCCCTGCCCTCAGTTTTATGTCAGTGCCGCGCAGGCACGTGCAATCCGCGCCATTGCGTCTTCCAGAACCGCTGTACCGGTGGCATAGGAAATCCGGAAATGCGGCGAGAGGCCAAAGGCCGCGCCCTGAACCGTTGCCACACCCTGTGATTCCAACAGGTAGGAGACAAAATCCCCATCTGTTTCAAGCTGCTTGCCCTCTGGTGTGGTGCGCCCCAGAAGGCCAGAGATATTGGGATAGACATAAAAGGCGCCTTCAGGGACAAAACAGTCCATCCCGTCAATCACGTTCAGTGCATCAGAGACCAGCGTCCGGCGGGCCGCAAAATGCACAAGATTATCCGCCATGAAATCAAGCGGGCCGTTCAGCGCTTCTACCGCTGCCCATTGCGCAATGGAATTCGGGTTCGAGGTAGATTGTGACTGAATTTTCGCCATTGCTTTTATCAGGGCCTGCGGGCCTGCGGCATAGCCAATCCGCCAACCGGTCATGCAATAGGCTTTGGACACGCCATTGATGGTCAGGGTCCGGTCTTGGAGATCAGGGGCCACCTCAGCCAGGGTTGCAAACACAAACCCGTCATAAACCAGATGTTCATACATATCATCCACCATGATATGCACATGAGGGTGTTTGCGCAAAACCGCAGCCAGGCTGCGCAGATCATCAGCAGAATAAGCCGCACCGGTCGGGTTGGACGGGCTGTTCAAAATCAGCCATTTAGTCCGGTCTGTGACAGCCGCATCCAGCGCAGCCGGGGTCAGTTTAAACCCGTCATTTTGCGGGCATTCCACCGGTACAGGCGTACCTTCAGCCAGCAACACCATATCCGGATAGGAGACCCAATACGGGGCGGGGATAATCACCTCGTCCCCTTTATCCAGGGTGGCCATCAACGCGTTATACAGAACCTGTTTTCCGCCTGTTCCGACCGTGACCATATCAGGAGTGCAGGTGATGTTATTTTCGCGGGCAAATTTATCCACGATGGCTGCTTTCAGCTGGGGGATGCCGTCAACCGCGGTATATTTTGTCTTGCCCTCATCCATCGCCGCACGCGCTGCCGCCTTGACATGTTCAGGGGTGTCAAAGTCAGGTTCACCCGCCCCCAGGCCGATGACATCTTTGCCGGCGGCTTTCATCTCTGCTGCCATATTGGACACAGCAATGGTCGGAGACGGTTTGATAGCAGACAGACGCGAGGCGAGCATGAGACAGGTTCCTTATGCGAAAAAGGTGGTGAGGGGGGTAAATATGCCCCGTAATACTTGCCCGGGGAAAATAAGCCAAAACCACAGGCGATGTAAAGAGAAGAGGTTTTTTCAGCACATACAGAAAAGAAAATGCGGCAGGGCTTGTGCGGTTGGGGGCTTGGTCCGGGCGGGCGTCAGGTCAAGATGGTCAGAAGAAAACCAATAATGGTACAGCTGGCCAGCACACCAATCATCTGGGTGGTGACAATTTTGCGCTCCAGACGCTGTTGAACAGCCTGAAGCTTTAAATCCATCCGCTCTTCCAGCGCGATCATATCCTTGCGGATAGATTCTTCCAGCGCGGCTATTTCTGCCCGCAGGCTGGTGTCCAGCGTGGCCATGTCTGATGTCAGCCCTGTGATCTGTTTCTGCAGGGCGCGGATATCGGCCTTAGTGGCAACCTGTTTGGTGAGAATGGTGGCATAGGTTTCGGCCAGAACCTCTGCCTGTTCGACAGCCATTCCGGCTCTGGTCAGGTCTTTCACGAATTTATGCGTGTCAAACGCCAGCATGAATTGTCAGGCCCTTTCCCATGCGCGTGCAATGATAAACTTCAAAGAGTGTATTATGTTTTGTCAACACACGCAAGAGTGGTGCGGGAACAGCGTTCATGACCCCCTCACCTGTTGGCAGCAAAATGCGTGCCGATAATTTACCTCAGTTACATCTGTGGTCAAAGCTGCCCTGTTTACCTGCCCTCTTTCATCTGCCCCTTTTCTTATGGCCATCAGAAGACTATCTTCAGAGCCATGGACAGTGAGACCGAAATTATCCGAAAAGAAAATATCCTGACCGACCGGACGCCGCAGCCGGCCGATTACCATCTGGATTCAGAATTCGCCCCGAACGGCGATCAGCCCACCGCGATTAAAGAGCTGTCCGGCGGAGTGAGCGGCGGTGAACGTGATCAGGTATTATTGGGCGTGACCGGATCCGGCAAGACCTTTACCATCGCCCATGTGATCAAAAATGCACAGCGGCCGGCGCTGATCCTGGCCCCGAACAAGACGCTGGCGGCCCAGCTTTATGGCGAGATGAAAGCCCTGTTCCCCGATAATGCGGTGGAATATTTCGTGTCTTACTATGATTATTATCAGCCAGAAGCCTATGTGCCGCGGTCAGATACCTATATCGAAAAGGAATCATCCATCAATGAGCAGATTGACCGGATGCGCCATTCCGCCACACGCGCGCTGCTGGAACGTGATGATGTGATTATTGTGGCGTCTGTGTCCTGTATCTATGGGATTGGGTCTGTTGAAACCTATTCCACCATGACGCTGCGCCTGGCCGTCGGCGAAGAGCATGAGCGGCAGACCCTGTTGCGGGCCTTCACCGAATTACAGTACCGGCGCAATGATCTGAATTTCGGGCGCGGCAGTTTCCGCGTGCGCGGTGATAATGTGGAATTATTCCCTGCACATCTGGAAGACAGGGCCTGGCGCATCAGCCTGTTCGGGGATGAAATTGAGGAGATGTGGGAGTTTGACCCGCTGACCGGTGAGAAAACACGGAGCCTGGAGAAAATCACCGTCTTTGCGAATTCGCATTATGTCACCCCCCGCCCGACTTTGCAGCAGGCGGTCAAGCAAATCGGCGCAGAGCTGACCACACGGCTGGCCGAATTTAATGAGAGCGGCAAATTGCTGGAGGCCCAGAGGCTGCAGCAGCGCACGCAGTTTGATTTAGAAATGATCGAGGCGACCGGAAGCTGTAACGGGATTGAGAATTATTCGCGCTATCTGTCCGGGCGCGGCCCAGGTGAGCCGCCGCCGACTTTGTTTGAATATCTGCCGGAAAATGCGCTTCTGGTGGTGGATGAAAGTCATGTGACCGTGCCGCAAATCGGGGCGATGTATAAAGGGGATTTCGCGCGTAAATCCACCTTGTCAGATTATGGTTTCCGGCTGCCATCCTGCCTGGATAACCGGCCCTTGAAATTTGAGGAATGGGAGGCGTTTCGCCCGCAGACCATTTATGTATCTGCCACACCGGGAAGCTGGGAGCTGGAGCAGACAGGCGGGGTGTTCACCGAACAGGTGGTCCGCCCCACGGGGCTGATTGACCCTGTCTGCGAGGTCCGGCCAACCGAAACACAAGTCGATGATATCATCGCCGAATGCCGCGCGGCAGCAGAAGCGGGAACCCGTGTTCTGGTCACCACCCTGACCAAGAAGATGGCAGAGGCCTTAACCGAATATATGCATGAAGCCGGCATTAAAGTGCGCTATGTGCATTCAGATGTGGATACGCTGGAGCGGATTGAGATTATCCGCGATCTGCGCCTTGGCGTGTTTGACGTTTTGATCGGGATTAACCTGCTGCGTGAGGGGCTCGATATTCCGGAATGTGCGCTGGTCGGCATATTGGATGCAGATAAAGAAGGCTATCTGCGGTCCAGAACATCGCTGGTGCAGACCATCGGCCGGGCCGCCCGAAACGCTGAGGGGCGGGTGATTTTATATGCTGATAAAATCACCGACAGTATGGATTATGCCTTGTCTGAGACTAAACGGCGCAGAGAAAAACAACAGGCCTGGAATGAGGCCAACGGCATCACCCCGCAGACCGTGAAAAAACAAATCGCCGATATCCTGGATTCTGTTTATGAACGGGCTGACCATGTAAATGTGAAAGTGGCCGGCAACGCCCCGCTGGTGGAAAAAGATTTAAAAACCATCATTGCTGAATTAGAAGTGCAGATGCGCGAGGCCGCAGCCAATCTGGAGTTTGAAGAAGCGGCCCGTCTGCGGGATGAGCTGCGCCGTCTGGAAGCCAAGGATTTAGGCCTGGACGGGCCAGGCATGGCCAAAGCAGCGGTGGTGCCGCGAGCCTCAGCCCATGTCAATGTGAGAGGCGCGGAAATAGACGCGCCAATTCAGCCGCCCTCAGGCCGGAAGCCAAAGCGCTAGCTCCGCCCTAATTTGCACCTCCCTCAGCCGCGGTTGGCGAGCCAGAGGCCGGGCAGGATCAAAGACAGGCCGATAAGATGATAGCCGGATAACACCTCGCCCAGCAGGGCAATCGCCAGCCCCGCATTATAGACCGGCACAATATAAAGCACCGCCCCTGCCCGTGCCGCCCCCAGACGCGCCACAATATACCCATAGGATAAATACGCCCCGATTGACGAGATAAAGACCAGAACCGCAATCGCCGCCAGCACATCAGCCGTAAAAGAGATGGTGTGGGTCTGGACAGCCAGCTCATAGACCATAAACGGCAGATGCCAGAGCGCACCCGCCGCGGCACAGGCCGCAAAGCGCAGCAGCGGCGGCAGCGCAGACGGGCGGTATTTCAGCCCCAGCGAATAAAAGGCAAAGGCCAGCGTGCCCACCACCACCAGAAGATCGCCACTGTTCACCGCCAGCCCCGCCAGCACAGAGATATCGCCGCGGATCAGAATAACCGCCACACCCAAAAAGCCGCACACCATACCCACCATCGCGGCAGGCCGCACAGCCACCCGATACAGACCAAAGCCAAAAGCGAGTATCAGCAACGGGCAGACCGAATAAATCAACCCGATATTGGTCGCAGTGGTATAATGGCCAGCCAGATAAATCGGCGCCCCGCATAAGCCCATACCAAGCCCGCCGAGCCAGATAATCTGGCCCGCCTCAGCCCGCAAGGCCGGCAGATGCGCCCTGATCCGGGGCCAGAGCACCACCCCCAGAAGCACCGCCACAAGCCCCCAACGCAACACCGCCATGGTCACCGGCGGCATTGTGCCCGCCATCGCCCGGGCCAGCAGCATGTTTGAGCAAAAACAGGCCGGAGAAATAAACACCATGAGGATGGCCAGCCGGTTTTTCATCTTTTCAGTCAGAAATGCGGCAGTCATCGGCTTTCCTCTTCAGTCTGTCGGCCTGTTCTGATATTCCCGCAACAGCAAAGCCAGCGCAAGAGAGGCCCGTTATGACCGCCGGACTAACAGAGATATTTGTTTATGCCGCCTTAGGCTTAGGTGGCGTACTGATTGGCGGCGCGGTTCTGATCCCCGGTGTGGTCAGCCTGGCCCGCCATTTGGGCCTGCCCGCAGCCGTGGTGGCCGTGATTGTGATTGCCGGCGGCACATCCGCACCAGAATTGCTGGTGTCTGTGGATGCCGCCCTGGTTGGTGCGCCCGGGATTGTGTGGGGAAACCTGGTCGGTTCTAATATTGCCAATATCCTGTTGGTACTGGGGCTGGGGATGCTGATCCAGCCAGTGATTGCCGCTGCGGCCATACGTGGCCAGCTGCTGGTGATGGGCGGGCTGACCCTGCTGGTCTGGGGCATTTGCGCAGCAGGCGGGCTGACCGGGGCTGCTGGCAAGCTGGTCAGTGGCGGGCTGATTGTCGGCTTTGCTGTGTGGATGGTCAGGTTGCTGCGTCAGCCAGAAGGACAGTCCCCGCTGGAGGCCAGCGCAGATGAGGCGCAGCTGCCTGTGCTGCGGGCCGGCCTTTACGCGCTGGGCGGTATTGGCTGTCTGGTCGCCGGTGCAGATGCCTTTGTCTGGTCAGGGGCTGAACTGGCCCGGTTCTGGGGCTGGCCTGAATCGCTTATTGGCATGAGCATCATCGCCATCGGCACATCGTTGCCGGAAATCATTTCTGTGCTAGCCAGCCTGTGGCAAAAACGAGACGATATCGCGCTGGGCAGCGTGGTGGGATCAAACCTGTTTAATTTCAGCCTGGTGCTGGGTGCCGCCGGGCTGGCAGGCCCGCTGCCCGCAGATCCGGTGACGATGACGATGCTGATGCCGGTTCTGGCCGTCGCCAGCTTTGTGCTGATTGGCCTGAGCCTGCTGAAACAACCTCTGGGCGTTCGCTCAGGTCTTGTTTTTGTTGGATTTTATCTGGCCTTTTTAAGCCTGCAATTAGGCGCATACAACGCATAGTTTTGCACAAGAGCCGCAAAAGGACATAATTGTGATACAAATCTGCTACATTTCCCTAAAAAACAGGTATTTTTTCGCTTGATTTATCCTAACATATTGATTTTACTCCGTTCTTATAAAATGCCTAAAAATTAGGCTTTTTGGTCTAACCCGCCTGTTTCTGCGCCTTGCGGGCCCAAAACCGGAACAAGTCCACAAAGTTATCCACAGGAATCGGGGATAACAATCCGGCCTGTTGGCACAGCGTTCCAGACAGGTGATTCGACCAGATCACAGATACAGGACAGCAGGCCAGGCAGGGCTTGAAACAGACACCATTCCAGACCAGTATGAAGAGGCCATGACAGACAGATCACAGATCACAGATACCCCCGGCCAGGAGACAGATACACCTGATATACCTGATTTCGGGCGCGGGCTGGCCTATCTGAAACAGCAGGTCAAAACCCTGCCGCATCAGCCTGGTGTATACCGGATGTTCAATGCTGCCGGAGAGTCACTTTATGTGGGTAAGGCGCGGCATCTGGCACGGCGGGTGACCAGCTATACCCAGCCCAACAGATTATCAAACCGGCTGATTCAGATGGTGTCTGAAACCGTGCATCTGGAGATCACCGTCACCACATCAGAGGTAGAGGCCCTGTTGCTGGAGGCCAATCTGATTAAGCGGCTGCGGCCGCGCTATAATATCCTGTTAAAAGATGACAAAAGCTTTGCCCATATTCTGTTGACCGATGCACATGATTTCCCGCAGATGACCAAGCATCGTGGCGCGCAGAACCGAAAAGGGGTGTATTTCGGCCCGTTTGCCTCTGCCGGGGCGGTAAACCGGACCTTGTCTGCGCTGTCCCGGGCCTTTTTGTTGCGGACCTGCACAGATTCCATGTTTGAAGCGCGTTCCCGGCCCTGTCTGCAATATCAGATCAAACGCTGTTCAGCCCCATGTGTCGGCTATGTCAGCGCAGCAGATTATGCCGCCCAGGTTGCCGAGGCCCGGGCCTTTCTGTCAGGCCGGTCAGATGATATTCAGCGCCGTTATGCAACTGCCATGCAGGATGCATCGGACCAGCTGGAATTTGAGATGGCAGCGTTATGGCGGAACCGGATACGCGCCCTGACCGCGATACAAGCCAATCAGGATATTAACCTGCAGGGGCTGATCGATGCGGATATCATCGCGGTCCACCGGTCAGGCGGCGTGTCTGCTGTTCAGATTTTCTTTATCCGGGGCGGGGCGAATTTCGGCAATACCGCTTTTTTCCCCAAACATGAAGACAGCGCAAGTGACGGCGATGTGATCGCCGCCTTTATCAGCCAGTTTTATGATGAACGGATCCCGCCAAAGATGGTTCTGGTCAGTGCATTGCCTGATGAGCACGGGCTGCTGGCCGAAGCCTTGTCAGTGTCTGCCGGCCATAAAATTGAGCTAAGCCGTCCGCAACGCGGGACCCGGCGCAAGCTGGTGGAGATGGCCCTGCGCAATGCTGAAGAGGCGCTGTCCCGCAAATTGGCCGACACCAGCAGCCAGGCACGGCTGCTGGGCGGGGTGGCAGATTTATTCGGGCTGGACGGCCCGCCGCAACGTATTGAAATTTATGATAATTCGCATATTCAGGGTGCCCATGCGGTTGGCGGTATGGTGGTGGCCGGGCCAGAAGGATTTATCAAAACCGCCTATCGTAAATTTAACATGAAAGAGGACGGGGCTTACAGCGTCACAGACGGTGATGATTTTGCAATGATGCGGCAGATGATCTTTCGCCGGTTCGAACGGGCCTTAAAAGAAGACCCGGGGCGCGAGACCACAAGCTGGCCTGATTTGCTGCTGATTGATGGCGGCCGCGGCCAGCTGAATGCGGTGACCGCGGTGATGGCAGAATTAGGGCTGGAAGATATCTGTGTTGTGGCTGTGTCAAAAGGACCAGACCGCAATGCCGGTCGTGAACAGTTCCATATGGATGGCCAGGACAGCTTTACCCTGCCGCACAGTGATCAGGTGATGCATTATCTGCAGCGTCTGCGCGATGAGGCGCACCGGTTCGCGATTGGCAGCCATCGCGCACGGCGGACCAAACAGACCCTGAAAAACCCGCTTGACGGGCTGCCCGGGATTGGGCCCCGGCGCAAAAAAGCGCTGTTGGCCCATTTCGGTTCGGCCAGAGCGGTAGCCAGGGCCGGTGTACGTGACCTGAGCGCGGTTGACGGGGTGTCAGACGCGCTGGCGCAGTCCATCTATGACTGGTTCCATGAGACAAAACCGTAAATTGGCGTAAATATGGGGTGAACAGGGCTGGACGTCACGTCTTACCAGCGATAATACTGAACAGACGAGCTTCAGCACCAAACCGCTTCAGACAACAGATACAGAGCAGATGAGACAACATATCCCCAATTTTGTGACTGGCGTCAGGATTCTGCTCACGCCGCTGATCGCTTTTGTGATCTGGCAGCCGCAAACGGCATTTTTGGCGGCGCTTGGTTTGTTTTTATTTATCATTGCTGGGGCCTCTGACTGGCTGGATGGCTATCTGGCGCGGCAGATGAATATTATCTCGCCTGTGGGACGGATGCTGGATCCGATTGCCGATAAGTTGTTGGTGGCGGCCTGTTTGCTGGCGCTGGCGGCCGGCCGGGTCGCAGATGCGGTGTTCCTGGTTCCGGCTTTGATTATCCTGATGCGTGAATTTCTGGTCTCTGGCTTACGTGAACATTTGGCCGGTGCAGAAGTGGTGGTCCCGGTCAGCATGACCGCGAAATGGAAAACAGCTGTGCAGATGGTCGCGCTGGGCTGTTTGATCGGCGCCCCTGTTCTGGCCGGCGATACCCGCATAATGGCAGAAACAGCGGGGCTGGTGCTGTTATGGGTGGCCGCCGCCCTGACCGTACAGACAGGAATTTTATATTTCCGCGCCGGCGCAAAGCATCTGTAAAACAGCGTCTTGCTTCTGGTGTCTGGCCTCTGATGTCAGGTGTCAAGCTTTTACGAAAAATTAAGGTTGTTCTGCTAGACTGAGGCTTTGTTGATCCCGCAACCAGCAGGAGCGCATGATGATGGCCACACGACCCCAAGGCGACACCCCTATACGGGCAGTGTTGCAGCAGTTATTTTCTGAAGCGATCGCCGAAGGCCAGCCTTCGGTACGGGTCCGTTCAGAAGATGTGCATATCGCCGCGGGGGCAGGCCACTGATATCGCCAGCTGTCGCCAGATGATGGTGCGCGAAATGGGCCGCCGGGACCGGATTGAGGCGACCCCGCCCAAAGGGCTGGGCGCGGGGCTGATTATCCGTTACGCCCTGCCGCGGCGCATAGGTGGCCGCCTGCCGCGGAGTTTCTTTTCAAAACTGATGGGGTGATTTTAAAAAAGTTTGCCAATAGCCCTATTCTTGAGGCTGGCATTCAATCCCCCCCTCACAGGAGCCTTTCAATGTCAACCATGAATATATCCCTGCCTGAGCAGATGAAGGCATGGGTAGAAGAACAGACAGAAGACGGCAAGTTCAGCAATTTAAGTCATTATGTCCGGCATCTGATCCGGTGTGATCAGGAACGCGCAGAAGTGGTACGGCTGACCAAAGCTAAATATGAAAAGGGGCTGGCCAGTGGTGAGCCGGACCCTTTTGATGCAGAGGCGTTCAAAAAGAGGATGCGGCGCAAGCACAGACCTTTCAGAACCAGAAACGAGCTAAACCCTTGCCCCTCTAGCCCCGGCCGTTCACCAGATCAGCATAACCGTCAACAAAGGCGCGGGTGGTTTCCGCCGGGGTGAAGTGATAATCACCAATCTGGCGCACCGGGGTCACCTCGGCAGCGGTACCGGTCAAAAAACATTCCGCGGCATCTGACATATCTTCTGGCTTCATATGCCGTTCAACAACCTCAATCCCTTTTGCCTTTGCCATATCAATCACGGTCTGGCGGGTAATGCCGTTCAGGAAGCAATCCGGCAGAGGCGTGTGCAGGGTACCGTCCTTCATCAGGAAAAACACATTTGCCCCAGTGGCCTCGGCAATATAGCCGCGCCAGTCCAGCATCAGCGAATCCTGATAGCCATGCTGTTCCGCATTATGTTTGGACAGGGTACAGATCATATATAAGCCTGCTGCCTTGGCATGGACAGGGGCTGATTCGGCAGACGGCCGCCGCCAGGTCGAAATATCCAGCGTAATGCCTTTCATCTTGACCTCTGGATCAAAATAAGAGGGCCATTGCCAGGCCGCAACCGCCAGATGAATCTTGGTTTGCTGAGCAGAAATTGCCATCATTTCAGAGCCGCGCCAGCAAAAGGCCCGCACATAGCCATCAACAATGTTATTCGCGGCCAGAACCTGATCCTTGATGCTGTCCATCTCGTCATCAGAGACAGGCAGGTCAAAATCAAGATAATGACAGGATTTGCGCAGGCGCTGGGTATGTTCACGAGATTTGAAAATTACCCCGCCATAGGCCCGCTCGCCTTCAAAAACCTGCGAGCCATAATGCAGGGCATGGGTGAGCGTGTGAGTGCGGGCATCACGCCACTCCACCATCTCGCCATTCATCCAGATCACACCGTCTCTGTCATCGAACGGAATCAGGGCCATCTTCATCTCTCTCTTCAGCTGAACCCTGTCAGTAACATATGCGCGGCTGCTGACAGGAAAAAGGTTATAAAACTTCAAAAAACACGTGAAAATACTAATATATCCAAATGTTATTTACTTTCCTAGCAGTTTTGTTATGATTGGTCAACATAGCTGACATAAATTGATCGCCCTATTCTGATGCCACCACTTAAGCCTCTTCCCCCAAGCGCCTCTGCTGCGCCCTCTGGCCCGCAAAAGGGTCTGTATCTGCGCAAGCAGGATTTGCGGCGCGGAATTGAGCTGTTGTTTTTCGCCTATCGCGATTTTACCGGTGAGGCAGATGAAATTTTGTCTGAGCTGGGGCTGGGCCGGGCCCATCACCGGGTGATTTATTTCGTCGGCCGGCAGCCAGATATGACCGTATCAGAGCTGCTGGGTATTCTGAACATCACCAAACAGAGCTTGTCGCGGGTCTTAAGCCATCTGATCGATACAGGCTATATCCGCCAGACACCAGGGCTGCGCGATAAGCGCCAGCGGCTGTTGGCCCTGACCGATAAAGGGGTCGCGCTGGAAGCTAAGCTGACAGATGTGCAATGCCGCCGGTTTGCGGCTGCCTATTCGGCACGCGGCGGTGATGCGGTTGACGGCTTTGTGAAAGTGCTGAGCAGCCTGCTGGATGAGGATATGCGCAGCGAGCTGCGGAGCCAATATCCGGATCATATCGACTGATGGCCGGGCCAGCGGGAACAGCCCTGCCGGCACATATCCTCATCATTGATGATGATGAACGCTTGCGTGACTTGTTGCAGCGGTTTCTGGCCGAGAGCGGCTTTCTGGTGACCGCTGCAGGCAGTGCAGAAGAGGCCCGGGCCTATCTGGTCGGGATGGCCTTTGACCTGCTGGTGATTGATGTGATGATGCCAGGAGAAACAGGGGTGGAATTTTTAGCAGACCTGCGCAAAACATCTGATGTGCCGGCCTTGTTCCTGACCGCGATGAGCGAAACAGAAGACCGGATCACCGGGCTGGAGTCAGGCGCAGATGATTATATCTCTAAACCTTTTGAGCCACGCGAACTGACCTTGCGGATCAGGCGAATTTTGGATCGGCAGGCGATGGCCACAAAACCCAGCATGATCCAGTTCGGCCCGTTCAGTTATGATACCGACCGGCAGGTGTTAAGCGAAAACGGGCGGCGGGTACATATCACCACGGCTGAACAGGATCTGTTGGGCTGTTTTACAGCAGCCGCAAATCAAATCCTGTCCAGAGAGGATATTTCTGAGCGGCTGGCCGGACGAATGAACGGCCGGTCAATTGATGTGGCGGTGGCAAGATTACGCACAAAGCTTGAGCAGGACCCGCGCTTTCCTGTATTTTTGCAGACAGTGCGCGGCCGGGGCTGGATGCTGCGTACAAATTAAATCAACTGACCCTGGCGATGAAGTGAGGCCAACCAGATTATGCAACTGCGCAATTACATGCCGAAAACCCTGTTTGGGCGGATGCTGGGCATTATTCTGGTGCCGATGATTCTGGTGCAGATTGTCACCGTATTTATTTTTTATGAGCGGCACTGGGATTCAGTCACCCGCCAGATGGCCAGCAGCCTGGCCGGGGAAATTGACTATGTGGTTGGTCAGGCCGGTCACCAGCCAGATACAGAACAGTTGGCCAATTTGCGCGAAATGGCCCAGCACCATTTTGATTTTGCCCTGATTTTCAGCGAAGGATCCTTTCTGGAGGCCGGTAAGCCGCGCGTCAGACAAACAGGCTATGCTGCTGAGACGCTGGCTGAAAATCTGGACAGGCGCCTGAGCTTTCCCTGGATGGCGGATCTGGACAGTGATGCAGATGTGATCGCGATAGATGTTCAGCTGGCCAACGGGGTGTTGCGGGTGCTGGTCGGGCGGAAACGAATTTTATCGTCTACCGCCTGGACCTTCCTGGGCTGGACCATGGGATCGTCAATCATTCTGTTTTGTATTGCGCTGGTGTTTATGCAAGCCCAGATCAGGCCGATACGCCAGCTGGCCAACGCCGCCCGCCAATTAGGGCTGGGGCGGCAGACAGATGACTGGCAGTTAAGCGGCGCAAAAGAGGTCAGGCTGGCCGGCCGTGCGTTTCAGGCGATGCGGCACAGAATCACCCGCCAGCTGAGTGAACGTACCGCCATGCTGGCCGGGGTCAGCCATGATTTGCGCACACCGCTGACGCGGATGCGCCTGCAGACCGCGCTGATGCCACAGGGTGCGGAAACAGACGCGCTGGAGCAGGATATCTCAGAACTGGAAAAAATGATTGATGGCTATCTGGCCTTTGCCAGAGGCGAAGGTGAGGAAAAATCAGCCCTGGTCAGCCTGGATCAGATGCTGGCACAGATGATCAGCCAGTATGATAAGCTACAATCAGGTCGCCTGGTTTGGCAGCCGCCGGACAGTGAGGTCCCGCAGCTGGAGGTGCGGGCACAAGCCATGCGCCGTGCTTTGGATAATCTGATCGGCAATGCGCTGCGCTATTCGCGCTATGCAGAGATCAGGCTGAAGGCACGTGATGATAATTTATATATTTTTATTGATGATGACGGGCCGGGGATTGAGCCTGAGCAACGTGCAGATGCGTTGCGCCCGTTTGTGCGGTTGGAACAGTCCCGCAATAAAGAGACCGGCGGGACCGGGCTGGGGCTGGCGATTGCCCATGATATTATCTTAAGCCATGGTGGCGAGCTGAGCCTGGACACATCCCCTTTGGGCGGTTTGCGGGTGGTGGTGGTGCTGCCTGTGTGAGCACAATTATCTGTACACCGCCTGGCACCTGTACCCCGCCTGGTATCGGTGCCCCGCCTGGCTTCACATCAGCTTTTCACCGTCAGGTACGCTGCGTTCCGGGCCAATCAGCACAATTGCGCCTGCCGCATCAGCAAGACCAAGGGTCAGCACCTCAGACATGACGGGGCCAATCTGACGCGGCGGAAAATTCACCACCGCCAGAACCTGGCGACCCGTCAGATCCGAAGCAGAATAATGATCTGTAATCTGGGCAGAGCTTTTCTTGACGCCAATATCCGGACCAAAATCAATGGTCAGCTTCCAGGCCGGTTTGCGCGCTTCAGGAAAGTCCGCCACAGCGGTAACCGTCCCCACCCGAATATCAACATCTAAAAACTGATCAAAACTGATCTCAGCTCGGGGTGTTGTCATAATGGTCGTCCTTATCCTGTGTGGGGTTCAAATCAGCAGCAGATAAGACGCGCAAAGACACCGCCCATTCCGCTGCCCGGGTAAGTTCTTTATCCAGCGCGCTCAAGGTTAAGGCCAGATCAGCGGTGCCGTCTTTCTGCCAGACAGACCGGACCCGCAGCAGCACCGCAACCACCCCCTTGGTGCGGGCCCGTCGGCGCCAGCCCGTAACGTGATCGCCGCACAGGTGGAGCAACCGGTCAATCATATCGCTGAGACGGGCCAGCAGACAGGCGGCCAGTAACGGGTCACGGCAGGCCGCATCATGAACAGCTGCCATCTGGGGCCGGTAAGGGGCATAAAGCTCAAAACGGCTGATCAGCCCTTCAAGCAGCTTTTCCTGGACAGAGGCTTCAGGGGCATCCGCAAAATCAGTTGCCACCCCGGCAAGCGCAGCTTCATCCAGCCCGCGCAAAGCCGCCAGCAAAACAGATGCAGGATCAGCATAACGGATATAAACAGCATCCCTGTCCAGCCCGGCATCCGCCGCAAGCCTGTCCAGCGACAAGGTTGAAAAAGGATGCTGGTCCAGCACAGACCATAACGCCGCAAACAGCGCCTGGTCGATCTGATCAGCGGTATCATTGCGTGTCATAAGCTGTCCTTATCGGTAAAACATAAGCAGGTCTGGACATGATATGGGGGCTGAGGGGTTAGCTGTCCAGTTCTGCACCGCGTTGTTCTGCAGCATGTAAGGCAGCATCAAACAGGGGCTGAAGGCCATTTTCAGCCATCAAGACAGACAATGCCGCTGCTGTTGTGCCCCCTTCTGAGGTCACATTGCGGCGCAGCTGGTCAGCCCCGATATCCGGTTCTGCTGCCATCAGGGCCCCTGCCCCGCTGACTGTCTGGCGCGCCAGACGGGCTGCCAAATCCGCAGACAGACCCAGCTTTTGCCCGGCCGCCGCCATCGCTTCGGCCAGCAAAAACACATAAGCCGGACCTGAACCAGACAGCGCGGTCACCGCATTCATCAGCCCTTCATCAGGCAAATCAACCACATCGCCAACAGCAGATAACAGGCGGCGAGACAACACCGTCATGTCTTCAGGAACATCCGCTGCCGCATAGAGTGCAGACACGCCCTGGCCAATCGCTGCCGGCGTGTTTGGCATGACCCGCAGCCACCGTGCAGGCCGGCCCAGCTGGGCCGCAAGACGCGCCGTCGACAGCCCGGCAGCAATCGACAGAAAACAGGTTTCCGAATCCCCCAGCCCGGATAAAGACGGCAGCACATCAGCCATCATCTGTGGTTTGACTGCCAGGATCACCAAATCAGGCCGATAGCCCGCAGCCAGTTCAGACACAGCCGCCAGATATGTTGTTGAGGCATGCGCCGCAGCCGGGGATAAAAACGGGTCAATCACCGTGAAATGAGCTGACAAGCGGGTATCCTGTTGCCAGCCTGCCAGCAACGCCCCTCCCATTTTGCCACATCCGATCAGGCAAATATCCATCTTAGCTTCCTCATCATTTTTTTGTTCAGCTACTTGCCGGTAACAGGTTATTCCTGCCCGCTAAGATAGCCGTTGACAGGACAGCTGTGCAAGAGCCGTTCTGCAAGCAGGGGCGGTTTGTCAGGCCGGATATAGATTTAGGTAAGAAGGCTGGCTGGCCTCAGGCTTCGCCCGCAACAGGGGCCATCACCAGCCGCGCGGATGAGGCTGGCCGGTCAGGGGTGAAGACAAGCTGGGCAAATGCAGGAGCGGCCTGTTCACATTGACCAAGCAGAATATCCACCACATCTTCGATTTGTTCTGGTGTTGCGCCGCCCGCACCACGCAAAGGCAGCACATAGTGAAGCTGGACCTGACGCTGGTCAGGGGTCAGCCGGAAATGGCCCAAAAACAGATGGCTGTTCAGATCAGATAGTAAGGTTTCCAGACGTGGCAGCGGCACATCATCAAACAGCAAATCCAGTGTCGCTCTGACAGACAGGGTCTGCAGCTCATCCTGCCAGTCAACAGACAGCTGGTACGTGCCCCACTGGCCCGGCACATCCACCAGCACGCTGCCTGCACGGGTCTGTTTTAAAAACCAGTCCTGGCGCACCACAAAACGGGCGACCAGCTCAATCGGGTCTCCCAATTCAGGTAAATCTGTTGCCACATTCTGTGTCATTTATGCGGATCTCTTTGCCCTTTCGGCCAGCCATACCACATGGCCGCCTTTGCTGCAGAGTGGCAAAGGGCAGATCAGATTTCAACACAAAATATTGGGGGCAGGACAAAAGACGACCACAGGGTCTTGTGGTTTTGCCTGATATTTGAGGGTTTGCCGCGAGTCGGGAGCGGTCAGGATTTTCGCGTGGTTTTGGTCGTTTTGGCTTTGGCAGACCGCGCCGGTTTGGATTCGGCTGCTTTCAGGCTGGTCAGCTCTGCTTCAAGCACAGCGATTCGGGCCGCCAGAGCGTCAATACGCATTAGCGCCGCGTCAAAATCTTCACGCGGGACAGACCCGCTTGCCGCTGCCTGTCTGTCCGCCCGGCTGGCCTTCATCACATCCATTTCCGAACGCAGACTGCCAAAGGCAGAAGCAGCCCCATTTGCGATTTGGGCAAGATCAGTCAGGATATCTTTCGGCGTGGGGCGATTCTGTCTCATTTGCGGTCTTTCTTCTCAAACATCAGGGTTAACGCTTGCGCCCAAGGCACACCCCCGGCAATCAGAGTGATCTGACAAGGGGAATATGGACAATTGTCCCGGCCTCACCCATAAAAGAAGAAGAGCGGTCAGGCCAGAGCAGGTTTCGTCTCTGTCTAGCTATATAGCATGCTGGCCGCAAATGCCAATATACCGGGAGACAGACGCAGATGACACAGACACTGTTTACGTTCCCGCACATTGATCCCGTTGCCATTGCGCTGGGGCCGCTGCAGATCAGATGGTATGCGCTGGCCTATGTGGCCGGGCTTATCGGCGGCTGGTGGATATTGCGCCGCCAGATTAAAGCGGGTCTGTCCGTGCTGAGCGCAGACCAGCTGGACGGGCTGATGAATGCGTGTCTGGTCGGGATTTTGGTTGGCGGCAGGCTGGGCTATGTGCTGTTTTACAACCCGTCTGCCTATCTGGCGGCCCCCATGGATGTGTTCAAAGTCTGGCAGGGCGGCATGTCTTTTCATGGCGGCCTGAGCGGGGTTATACTGGCGATTGTATGGTGCGCGCGCCGATACAGCTTACCTGCGCTGGCGATCGGAGATGAGGTGGCGCTGGTGGCCCCGTTGGGGCTGTTGTTCGGGCGGCTGGCGAATTTCATCAATGGCGAGCTGTATGGGCGGGTCACAGACCATCCGTTTGGCATCGTGTTTCCCGGCGGCGGCCCCCTGCCGCGCCATCCCAGCCAAATTTATGAAGCTGTCACAGAAGGGCTGGCCTTGCTGGTGCTGGTCTGGGCAGTGCGCCGCTGGCAGCGTAAAACAGGGGCTGCAGACGGGCTGGTGTTAAGCAGCTTTTTAGGCGGGTACGGGCTGGCCAGATTTATGATCGAATATGTCCGCGCGCCTGACGCCCATATCGGGCTGTTCGCCGCCGGCCTGTCGATGGGGCAGATTTTATGTCTGCCGATGATCGCTTTTGGCCTGGGCGGGGTCATCTGGTGTGTCAGGCGGAGGCGGATATGAGCCTTGCTGAACGGCTGAAAGCTGAGATCAGGAGCAGCGGGCCATTGCCGCTGGAGGCTTTTCTGGATCAGGTGATGATCGGTGCTGAAGACAGCTATTACGCGCAACAGGACCGGTTCGGACAGGCAGGTGATTTCATCACTGCCCCTGAAATCAGCCAGTTATTTGGCGAGATTACAGCCGCTTTTCTGGCCTGGCTGTGGGAGGTGTCCGGGCGGCCACAGGCTGATGAGATGATGGTCTTTGAAGCCGGCCCCGGACGCGGCACATTATCTGCCGATATGCATCGATCCTGGCGGCAAATCTGTCCGCAGATGGCGGCTGCCCCAATCACCTTTCTGGAGGCCAGCCCTTATTTACAAAAACAGCTGACAGAGCGGTTCAGCGGCAGGGATATCCGGCTTACAGATACAGCAGAAAACCTGCCTGAAGTGCCGTTATTTGGGATCGCAAACGAATTTTTTGACGCGCTGGCCATCCGGCAGGCAGTAAAGACAGATACAGGCTGGGCCTGGCGGGCGGTCGGGCATGACGGACAGGCCTTTATGATGACAGACGGGACAGTGCTGGGCGCAGATGAGCTGGCCCATTATCAGCTGAACCCCACCAGCCCGGCAGGCAAAATCGCAGAATTCAGCCCGGCTTCAGACCAGATCATGGCTGGTCTGGCGCGGCATGTGGCCCGGTTCGGTGGCGGTGTGCTGATTTGTGATTATGGCAAAGCCGGACCAGATGGAGACAGCCTGCAGGCGGTGCGGGCCCATAAGCCGGTTCCGGTGCTGGACCAGCCCGGACAGACCGACATATCGCATCTGGTTGATTTTACCGCTCTGGCAGATGTGGCCCACAGCCAGGGTGCACGCCTGATCGGGCCGGTCGGGCAAGGCGCATTTTTGCGTGAGCTGGGGATAGAGGCCCGGGCAGAGGCCCTGCGGCACAAGAGCGATCCGGTGCATGACCGGGCCCTGATTGCCGCCCTGGACAGGCTGTGTTCGCCTAATCAGATGGGGCAGATTTTCAAGGTGGCGCTTCTGGTTCCGGCAGGAGATGGCCTGCCTGCCGGATTTGCCAGCCTGGGAGAGGGCCTGAATACGGGCCTTGATAAGCGGGCAGAGACAAGATGATGCAGATAAAAAACAGCAAAAGCGGCCCGGTGTTTTTCAGCCATGATAAGCTAGAGCTTTCTGGTGTCAGGCATGGGTTTTTCACCCGCAAAGGCGGGGTGTCAGGCGGGCTGTATGATGCTTTGAATTGCGGGCTGGGATCAGATGATGACCGCGCTTTTGTTCTGAAGAACAGGGCGCGTGTTGCCGCCGCCATGGAGCTGGCCCCGGACAGGATGGCCGGCCTGTATCAGATTCACAGCGCGCGCTGTGTAACCCTGACAGATCAGACAGACTGTGCCCAGCGGCCAGAAGCAGATGCATATGTGACCGCCCTGTCAGGTGTGGGGCTGGCCATATTGACCGCTGATTGTCTGCCGGTTCTATTTTGTGATGCCCGGCAAGGCGTGATCGGGGCCGCCCATGCCGGCTGGCGCGGCGCGGCGGCAGGTGTGATTGAGGCGACCGTGCAAGCAATGCAGGGCCTGGGCGCAGATATACGACAGATCGTGATGGTGATCGGCCCGGGAATCCGCCAGCCCAGTTATCAGATCAGTGCTGAGATGCGCGAGGAGATCATCAGCAGCTATCCAGAAGCGGTCTCCTGTTTCATGGCTGATCCGGCAGCAGAGGATAAATTTCTGTTTGATTTGCCTGGCTTTGCAAAGGGCCTCGGACAGGCCGCCGGCCTGAGCCAGATTTATGACAGTGGTTGTGATACCTATACAGATGAAACCCATTTTTTCAGCCACCGCCGCGCGACCCACAGAAAAGAGCCTGATTCCGGCCGGCTGATTTCGGTGATTACGCAAATGTGAAGAGGCGTCTGCTTGATCCCCCGGAAATAGGTACTATATCACTACTGCAGTTAGGTAGTTTGTTTCCCGACGTGATATGTCTGATCGCTCAAAGGGTGCCAGGACAGCCTTTCTGTTTTACAGACAGAAGACGCCTTATGACTGTTTCATCATCAAAATACGCCCCTCTGGAAGGGCATCTGAGGACCATCAGCTGGGCTGAAGTGCCGATGAGCTTTGCGGAAATTGAGCGAATTATCCGTGACAAGCTGCCCGCTTCTGCGCGCAAACACCGCCCCTGGTGGTCAAACAACCCGTCCAATAGCGTGATTACCAAAGCCTGGCTGAATGCAGGCTATAAGACAGCAAGAGTGGATATGGACGCCGAACGGCTGATGTTCATCAAAGATGAGGCTGAGATGTTGCCCCTCGCCTCCAGTGAGAGCGGGCCAGACAGCACAAAGACTGACCGCCATCCGATGTTCGACTGTATGAAAGGGACTGTGACCATCGCAGATGATGTTGACCTGACCCAGCCAGCAATGCCGGAATGGGCAGAGATGATCGAAAACCCGAAGCTGTATAATGAATGATGTGCTTTTGGATACCTGTGCTGTGCTCTGGATTGGACACGATCGGCCGCTTTTACAAAGTGCAGAAAATGTCCTTAACCAATGCAGGCCTGGCGAGCGCCGTGCGCTGATGTCACCCTTTTCGGTCTGGGAGCTGGGGTCGCTGGTCGCCAAGGGATGCTTACGGCTGTCTGCGCCGGTGATCAACTGGTTTGAGGGGTTCAGACAGCGCAGCGGGGCCGATATCGCTGACCTCAGCCCGCAAATTCTGGCCGCATCGTCTTTTCTGCCCGGACAGCCGCCTGCTGATCCGGCTGACCGCGTGCTGATCGCAACCGCCCGGGCCATGGATTTAATTTTGATTACCCGCGACCAGGCCATTCTGGATTATGGGCAAGAAGGCTGGGTGCGCACCCTTGCCTGCTGAGGAGAAGAGGTAAATTCATGCCGCATTTATGGATCTTTTTAACGCTGCTGATGCTGGGGCTGGTGGCCTCTTGTGTGATGGTCTGAGCAGAGCAGACGATATTTTGCCTTGCCGAGCGGCGGTCAGATTGCTATCACAAAATCGTAACTGGATGCGGTGCGGGCTGATCAGTAAGCGCGCCGAAACCTGATGTTTTTTGTAACAAATAAAGACAGGCTTCACCCATGAAGATAATGTCCGGCAATTCAAACCGCCCTCTGGCTGAAGCCATCGCCGCTTATCTGGACATGCCGCTGACGCGGGCAGATGTCAAACGCTTTGCTGATATGGAAGTGTTTGTTGAAATTCAGGAAAATGTCCGGGGTGAGGATGTGTTTGTGGTTCAGTCCACATCCTATCCGGCAAATGACAATGTGATGGAATTGCTGGTCACGCTGGATGCGTTACGCAGAGGGTCCGCCCGTCGTGTGACCGCAGTCCTGCCTTATTACGGCTATGCCCGTCAGGATCGCAAATCAGGCCCCCGGACACCGATTTCTGCCAAGCTGCTGGCGAATCTGATCACAAAGGCAGGTGCTGACCGCGTGCTGACAATCGATTTGCATGCCGGCCAGATACAGGGCTTTTTCGATATCCCGACAGATAATCTGTTTGCCGCCCCTGTATTCACAGCCGATCTGAAGGAAAAATATAAAAACGGCAATCTGATGGTGGTCAGCCCTGATGTGGGCGGGGTGGTCCGTGCCCGTGCGCTGGCAAAGCGTGTCAATGCTGACCTGGCCATCATTGATAAACGCCGCCCTGAGGCAGGCGTGTCTGAAGTGATGAATATCATCGGTGAGGTTGAGGGCCGCCATTGTGTGATGGTGGATGATATTGTCGATTCAGGCGGCACATTATGTAACGCGGCAAAAGCGCTGATGGATGCGGGTGCGCTGAGTGTGGATGCTTATGTCACCCATGGCGTTCTGTCTGGCGGTGCGGTCTCGCGGATTGCTTCCAGCCCGTTATCATCACTGGTCACAACTGATTCGATACAAGCCACAGAAGCGATGCGGGTGGCCCGGAATATCCGCCAAATTTCCATTGCGCCCCTGCTGGGTGAGGCAATGTTGCGGATTAATGAAGAAAAATCAGTCTCCAGCCTGTTTCAATAGGCCTGTCTGCGCTGTCCTAATTACCGATTTTACTTGAAGTTTTGGTCGTTTGCGTTTAGGCATGGAGCCAGTGCGCCGCTTGCACCCCTGGAGGCAAGGGCGTTTGTTTTTTTCAAAAACATGACAAGTAAGGGTAACTGACATGTCAGAAAACACATCTATTGACGCAACTTTGCGTTCTCGGGTCGGTAAGGGGTCCGCCCGTGCGGCACGCCGCGCAGGCCGGATTCCCGCCGTTATCTATGGCGATAAGCAAGCTCCTCTCAGCATTGAGATGGAAGAGCGGGTTGTCCGCAGAGTGATTCACGAGCCGGGCATTTTCGGCCGCCTGCTGGATATTAATGTTGAGGGAAACACAACAACCGTGCTGACCCGTGACATTCAGATGCACCCTGTAACAGATGAGCCGCTGCATTTGGATATGCTGCGGGTGGGTAAATCATCAACAGTTGCGGTTGGCGTGCCTGTTGAATTCATCAATCATGAAAAGTCACCTGGCCTGAAGATAGGCGGCGTGCTGAACATCGTGCGGCATGAAGTTGAGATGAACTGTCCGGCCGGGAATATTCCTGAGAAGATCACAGTTGATCTGGATGGCGTGAAAATTGGTGAGACCATCCATATCAGCGCGATCCCGCTCCCCGAAGGCGTTGAGCCAACCATCACTGACCGTGACTTTACCGTGGCCACCCTGCAGTCACCAGGCGGCGGCGTGAAGAATGAAGATGATGAGGACGCCGGTGAAGGCGAAGAGGCAGCAGAAGGCGGCGACGCATAAGCTGCTGGCCTGGCTGCGCCACTATCGTTTAACGGGCCAGACAGAGTGATACTGTCTGGCCTGTTTTATGTGACCGCACAGATAAAGGTGAGGACAATATGCTCTGGGTAGGTTTGGGCAATCCAGGACAGGGCTATGCCGGTAACCGGCATAATGTCGGCTTCATGGCCCTTGACCAGATTGCCCGCGATTACAGCTTTTCAGACTGGAAAACAAAAGGGGCGGCTGCCCTGTGTGAAGGGCGTATCGGCACAGTAAAAATCCGGGCTGTAAAGCCATTGTCATTCATGAATAAATCAGGCCTACCTGTTGCCGAAATCGTTCGCTATTATGGCCTGAGCCCGGACCAGATCACCGTGTTTCATGATGAAATAGATATCAGTGAAGGCCGCTGCCGGGTCAAACAGGGCGGCGGGCATGGCGGACATAACGGGTTGCGTGATATTGACCGTCATATCGGCAAAGATTATTGGCGGGTGCGTATCGGCGTAGGACGACCGGCACATAAACAAGATGTGCATAAATGGGTCCTGCAGAATTTCACAAAATCAGAACATGAGATGTGGCTGGATAAATTGCTGGCCGCAATCAGTGATGAGGCAGAACGCCTGAGCAAAGGCGATGCAGAGGGGTTTGCCTCGCGCGTGGCGCATCTGGCCCCGGCCCCAAAACCAGATACAGAAACTTCAGAAGGGATATAGTTCAGATGGGCTTTAATTGCGGTATTGTCGGGCTGCCGAATGTCGGTAAATCAACCCTGTTTAATGCGCTGACCAAAACAGCCGCGGCCGATGCCGCCAATTATCCGTTCTGTACGATTGAACCAAATACAGGGCGGGTGGCGGTCCCTGATCCGCGGCTGAACCAGATTGCCGAACTGGCCCAGTCAGCCGAAATTATCCCGACATTTCTGGAATTTGTCGATATTGCCGGGCTGGTGCGCGGGGCAGCAAACGGCGAAGGGCTGGGCAACCAGTTCCTGGCCAATATCCGCGAGGTTGATGCCATTATCCATGTGCTGCGCTGTTTTGAGGACAGCGACATCACCCATGTTGAAAATTCAGTCGACCCGATCCGTGATGCAGCAACCGTGGAAACCGAATTAATGCTGGCTGATATAGACAGCCTGGAGCGGCGGATGGCGGCGCTGACCAAAAAGACACGCGGCGGCGACAAACAGGCGGCATCTGATCTGGCCCTGATGGAAAAGCTGTTTGCCGGCTTGTCTGACGGCCTGCCTGCGCGAGCGGTAAGCGGCCTGAGCGCGGCAGAAGAGGTGCGGCTGCCGCAATTGCAGTTGCTGACCGCAAAGCCAGTCTTGTATGCCTGTAATGTGGCTGAGGCAGATGGGGCAACAGGCAACGCGCTGTCTGCAAAAGTTGCCGAAAAAGCAGCTGCCGAGAGCGCAGGGCATGTGATTGTGTCAGCAGCAATTGAAGCAGAAATTGCCACCCTGTCTGATGAGGAAGCCGCCGAGTTTCTGGCAGATTTGGGGCTGGAAGAACCCGGGCTGAACCGTTTGATCCGGGCCGGATACGGCTTGCTTGACCTGTTGACCTTTTTTACCGCCGGCCCGAAAGAAGCCCGGGCATGGACCGTGCGCAATCCCGCCACCGCCCCGCAAGCCGCAGGGGTTATTCATACCGATTTCCAGCGCGGCTTTATCCGGGCTGAAACCGTGGCGTATGATGATTATATCAGCTGTGGCGGAGAAGCCGGGGCCAAAGATGCCGGCAAGCTGCGCATTGAAGGTGCGGAGTATCCGGTCAAAGACGGCGATATCTTCCATTTCCGCTTTAATGTGTGAGCGTTTGACCTGCGCGACCTAAACTTGCCTTTTGGGCTGTTTCAGGTTAGGGTGACAGATGGTATATATCATCGATATATACCCTTGTTATCAGAAAAGCAGTCAGGGGCTAGGCATGGGAACAGGCAAACCAGATACTGCGAAAATCTTCACCACAGGCCGCAGTCAGGCAGTGCGATTGCCGAAAGCCTACAGATTCGCGGATAAGGAAGTCAACATTCATAAAGACCCGCTGACAGGAGATGTGATCCTGTCTGAACGGGCCAATGGATGGGATAGGCTGTTATCAAGCCTGAAGCAGCTGGACATACCGGAAGATTTTCCGGGCAAACGCGGTCAGGACGACCATATTCGTGACCCGCTTGACGGTTATGAGCAGGAATGAAATTTCTGCTTGATACAAATGTACTCAGCGATATTTTGCGCCGAAATGAGGCTGTCCTGGCGCAGCTGATCCGGCATCACCCTGCCGATATTGCCATGTCTTGTGTCAGTGAAGGCGAATTATTGTATGGTGTTGGCAATAATCCAAACGCAACATCCCTGCATAATGCAGTCGCAGAACTGATCAAGAGCATCACACCTTTACCCTGGGACAGTGCGGCCGCTGAGCAGTATGGCCAACTGAAAACAGAACTGTACAGGGCCGGACAACCCCTGTCAGAGCTAGATATAATGATCGCGGCACACGCGTTAGCTGCCAATTTGTGCCTTGTCACAAGTGACCACGCCTTTTCGCGTATAAACGGCCTTGCCACAGAAAATTGGCGGACTGCATCGCCATAAGCTGTACCATTGGTCAGACGCGTAAATTCTGTCAGGCGCAGATTATCTGATTTGCCCCCACAAGAAAAATCGGACAGCCTAATCAAAACTGTCCGGTGACGATGTAGCCCTTGTCAGAGGTGTGCGGCGGTCAGCCTTTTTTCACATCTGCCCAGATAAAGCGCATTGCCCCGTATGACAGGCCAGAGAGCAGGATTAAGAAAATCATCACAGCAACGCCTGTGCGTTTGCGATCTTCCATTGCCGGCTCTGCTGTCCAGGCCAGAAACTGGACCAAATCCTTTGCCACCGCATCCATGGATGTATCCGCACCATCAGCATATTCCACATCATCGCCATATAAAGGCTGTGGCATGGCAATCATATTGCCGGAATAAGCCGTGTTGTAATACATCCCGTCAGGCACGTCTGTGTCGGCTGGTGCTTCATGATATGAGGTCAACAGAGAATAGAGATAATCGGCACCATTTGCCCGTGCCTTGAAAATCAAAGACAGATCCGGCGGATAGGCCCCGTTATTGCCCGCACGTGCCGCATTTTCATTTGGATAAGGGGACGGAAACCGGTCAGCAGGAATGGCAGGACGTGTAAACATCTCGCCTTCATCATTCGGGCCGTCAACAACTTCATATTCAGCCGCAATCGCCTTAATCTCTGCTTCATTATAGCCCAGATCAGCCAGATTGCGGAACGCGATATAATCCAGTGAATGACAGCCGGCGCAGACCTCTTTATAGGCCTGGAAGCCCCGCTGCATGGACGCTTTGTCAAAGGTTCCGAATGGCCCGGAAAAGGACCAGTCAGCAGAGCGGATGGTCACATCACCGCCGCCAGCGGCCCATACAGGCACGCTGAACAGGGCTGCTGCCAGTGTCAAAAACAGCTTTTTCATTATGCTTTCTCCTTTGGCGCCGCCGCCGCGCCCGCCATGGCCCCAGAGCCGCCGAAAATCGGTGTTGATATAGATTGCGGCAGAGGTCGCGGCGTTTCCGCCACAGACAATACCGGCAAAATCACCAGGAAGTGAACAAAATACCAGATGGTCGCAATCCGGCCGATCAGCACATAAATGCCCTCTGCCGGCATCGCCCCGATATAGCCCAGAACCAGACAATCAGCGAAAAACACCCAGAAAAACAGTTTGAAGATCGGACGGAACCGGCCAGAACGGACAGGTGAGCGGTCCAGCCAGGGCAGAATGAACAGAACCGCAATCGCCCCAAACATCGCCAGAACACCGCCCAGCTTGTCTGGCACCGCCCGCAAAATTGCATAGAAAGGCAGGAAGTACCATTCCGGCACAATATGGGCCGGGGTCTGGAGCGCGTTGGCCGGAATATAGTTATCCGGATGGCCCATGAAATTCGGGAAGAAAAACACCGCAGCCGCAAAAAAGGTCAGGAACACGGACAGGCCGAAGAAATCCTTGATGGTATAGTAAGGATGGAACGGGATCGTGTCTTGTGGTCCGCGTGTATCAATGCCCAGGGGATTGTTTGAGCCAAAGCGATGCAAGGCAACCAGATGCAGAATCACCACACCAACAATCACAAAAGGCAGCAGGAAATGCAGCGAGAAGAACCGGTTCAGGGTCGGGTTATCAACAGAAAATCCGCCCCACAGCCAGGTCACAATTGATTCGCCAACAAAGGGCAGGGCCGAGAACAGATTGGTGATTACCGTCGCGCCCCAGAAGGACATCTGGCCCCAGGGCAGAACATAACCCATAAAGGCCGTCGCCATCATCAACAACAAGATGACAACACCCAGCATCCATAATAATTCGCGCGGCGCTTTGTAAGAGCCGTAATACAGGCCGCGGAAAATATGGATAAACACCACAATGAAGAAGAAGGACGCGCCATTCATATGAATATAGCGCAACAGCCAGCCATGATTGACATCCCGCATGATCCGTTCAACCGAATCAAATGCGTAATCCACATGGGCAGTATAGCTCATCGACAGGACAATCCCGGTGATGATCATAATCACCAGCGAGATCCCCGCCAGCGAGCCGAAATTCCAGAAATAATTCAGGTTTTTCGGGGTCGGATATTCAGTGGCCTCATGATTGAGGAAAGTGAAAATCGGCAGCCGGTGGTCAATCCAGCGCACGACAGGATTTTGAAACTGATTTGCAGACATTGTCTTAAGGTTCCTTATTACAACTGTGGCGAAGGATTAGCCGATCTTAATCACATCATCTGAGAGGAAAGCGTATGGTGGCACTTCCAGGTTGGTCGGGGCCGGGCCTTTGCGAATCCGGCCGGAGCTGTCATAGTGAGAGCCATGGCACGGGCAGAACCAGCCATCATATTCGCCGCGGACTTCACCCACTTTCTGGCCGAGAGGCACACAGCCCAGATGCGTACATACGCCCAAAACAACCAGATATTCAGGCTTTTGCACCCGATCACCATCTGTCTGTGGGTCACGCATATCCAGCGCATCGGCAACTTTCGCCTCATCAATTTCGGCCTTTGTGCGATGCCGGATAAAGACAGGCTTGCCGCGCCATTTCAGCGTAATGGACTGGCCTTCAGCGATTTTTGAGACGTCAACCTCTATGCTGGCCAGCGCCAATGTATCTGCGGCCGGGTTCATCTGGTCAATCAATGGCCAGGCAAATGCGCCCGCGCCAACCGCGCCCATCGCATAGCTGGCCACCACAATAAAATCGCGGCGTGATTTCTGTTCTGCTTCCGGAGCAGCTTTTTTTGTCTTTGATGCAGCCATCTTCCCCTCTTAACCGAGTGCGGGCCGCCAGCGTTCCGTCAGTGGCCCATTTTAAGCAGTCATTCATGCAAAGGGGAGGCTGTACACACAACAGCTTGAAAAAAATCATCCCCTAGCCCACGTCAGTATACGGCGTTCACCGCCATTTTTCCATGCCGCAGACTGCGCCAAAATAGCGCAACCTTATCTGGTTTTGCAAGCCTGAAAGACAGCCGATCAGATCAGGATTTGGGTTAAGGCCACCTGACCTCTGGTGGCAGGCTCATCAAAATGGCGTCTATATTGCCGCCGGTCTTCAGCCCAAACAGTGTACCACGGTCATAAAGCAGGTTAAATTCCACATAGCGGCCGCGCCGGACCAGCTGGAAATGGCGGTCTTCATCTGTCCAGGATGTGGCCATGTTGCGCCGCACAATGCTGTCATAAGAATCAGCAAAGCTGGTGCCGACATCACGGGTAAAGGCAAAGTCTGCTTCTCTGTCCCCTGTATCCAGATAATCATAGAAAATGCCGCCCGCCCCGCGCGGTTCATCCCGGTGTTTCAGGTGAAAATAATCATCACACCATTGTTTAAATTTAGGATAGTAGTCGGAATCATGGCGATCACAACAGGCTTTCAGCGCATCATGAAACGCATCTGCCTCAGCCGGAGCTGGTTTCAGAGGGGTCAGATCACCACCACCGCCAAACCAGGCTTTCTGAGTGATCACAAAACGCGTATTCATATGTGCCGCTGGCACAAACGGGTTCTGGGGATGGGCCACCAGAGAAATGCCGCCTGCCCAGAAATGCCCGTCTTCGCCCGCACCGGGGATCTGAGCCCGGAATTCTTCTGAAAACTGGCCATACACAACAGAGATATTCACCCCGACCTTTTCAAACACACGGCCATGCATGACCGACATCTGGCCACCGCCGCCGCCATCCCTGTTCCAGGATGTGCGCTGGAATGTCCCTGCAGGCCGAGAAGATAAAGGCGTGTTATCTGCATCACCCTCAATCGCTTCAAACTGGCCGCAGATACGATCCCGAAGCGTTTCAAACCAATCTGCCGCACGGCCAGACAAAGCCGCCATATCAGCTGTCAGAAATTCAGGAGGAGTTCGGTTTGTCATGATGATATGCTGCTCTTATTCTTGTCATACAAAGCGAAAAGCTGGTCAGCTGATGCGGTAAAGTCAGTTTCTACCCACAGCTGTTCCAGCGCGGCAAGACAGAGCCCCACCGCAGGACCCGTCAGCCGGTAATGCTGGACTACATCGCGCCCCCGCACAGGACAAGTCGGCGGCTGGAAAAAGACAATTTGCCGCAACCGGTCAGCAGAAAGCGTCCGGCCTGTATGAAGCGCATGATCAAGCGCATGAATACAGGCCGCCGCGCCAACATGGTAAGCAGAGCGCCTCCATCTTTGGTCCAGCAGCCCGTCAAGGCAAGCCTGGTCCGGCGTGTTATCCGCCTGGCCAAGACAGGTTTTGTCTGCCCGGCTGAGCTTGAGCCGGACAGCCGCAGAAAAACGCGTCCCCGGCGGCAGACAGACAGATAACCGAGAGGCAAAAGACAGCTCGTCCCAGACAGCAGCAACCGCGTCATGGGCCAGTGCCCGGAGACGAAACCGCTGATCAAACAGGCTCTGGTCAATGGCGAGCCGTGCCACAGAGCCCAGAACAGACAAGGCCGCTGGCCCGGCCATCAGTCCGCGCAATTCAGCCGCGATACGTTCAGCTGACAGCAGGGGCAGCAAATGGGTATGTGCAGCCATCGCCGCAAAATCTGCGTCAGACATCACCAGATCAGGATAGGTAGCCAGAAACCGTAACGCCCGCAAGGCCCGCAGATGATCCTCGATCAGGCGGCGGGCCGGATCGCCCACAAAGCGCAGACTCAATGCCTGAAGATCAGCCAGACCGCCAACCGGATCATGAAGCTGACCAGAGGCATCCAGATAAAGCGCATTGATGGTGAAATCACGCCGCCTGGCATCTTCATCCCAGCTGTCGGTGGCCTGGATACGGGCATGACGGCCATCCGTGTCTGTATCGGTACGTAATTGGGTAATTTCTGCTGACTGGCTGCCCAGCCGCAGCGTGACTGTGCCATGCGCAAGGCCGGTGTCATATACCGCCATGCCCGCTTTGCGTGCCGCGTCAGCAAAATGCGTGATCGGCAGATTAACCGCCAGATCAAGATCCTGCTGATCAGCATCAAAGCTGTGGTCATGATGCGCAGCCAGCAGCGCATTACGCACCACCCCGCCCACCAACCGGGCTTCGCCGCCAGTGGCGTGCGCCACCGAAAAAAGACGGTCAAGAAAGGCCTGTCTGGAGCGGCCAAAAACAAGCAGGTCTGAACTGGCCATAAAAAACAACCCTGCCCTGTTCAGCTGGCCGATGCGCCGGGCACAGATTTAAATTCACCTGGCTTTATCTGGCCATTCTCGATACGGGGCGGCTGATAATCTGTAGTTGGCGAACCAGAGCGCCCCACATCAAACAGAACCGCAGCACCGACAAACACAATCAATCCCACAGCCGCTGCGATCACATGCCGCCAGGCAATCAGGGCTGAGCCTTCAGCATGCCGTCGACCCACCCGCAGCAACAAGGCCAGCACAATAAGCCCGGCCAGCACCGCAATAATGAGAATCAGAGATGTTCGTAACATGGGCGGTCAGCTCCCTTGGTTTTTTCGGTTTCAGATTACCCTCATTCATCAGCCGGAGACCCGCATCACCAGCCTTAACCGGCCAGCGTTGTTCAGGCGTCAGCAGCCTGCAGGCTGACGGCCAAATTGCGCAGCATTTGTGCGGTTGCACCCCAAATCATGGGGTCTGTGCCCGGCAATTGCCAGAACCGGCGCAAGCGGCCATCTGCGCTGATGCGCTCATCACGCTGATAAGCCGCCAGATCAAGCAAAGGGGCAAGCGGGGTAAACCAGGCCTTATCCACCTCAGCCGGATCAGGACGCAGACATGCTTCCAACAGACGCGGATCGTCATCGATCACAGCAATCGCCTGATCAACCAGATAATTGGTGCTGGTCAGAACCGGTTCAAGATAGCCGAACGGCCGCAGCAAACGCCGGTCAAGACCGACTTCTTCTTCACATTCGCGAGCCGCGGTCACCGCCGGGTTAAGATCGTCTGGTTCCGGCTTGCCGCCCGGAAAGCTGACCTGGCCTGCATGTAAACGCAGCTGATCTGAACGCCGTGTTAACAGCACCTCCAGCGCGCCATCCTGACCGGCAATCAAAATCTGTACCGCAGCCTTGCGTGGTGGCCCGTCTGCTGCAGGCAGACCGGTCCAGTCCGGCGGCGTGGTAAAGACAATTGAGCTGAGATCAGTTCGGGTGAAGGGCATAACCTCTGGTCCTGTTGTTATCCTTTGTTTTAATATAAGACATCCTCAGCCAGAAAACAGCATAGCTGTCAGGATAAGGGGAAAAAACAGCCCGCAGACCATAATCCGGGCCGTCCAGCTTCATCTTCATCATCTGCCAGCCCTGCCAATTCATACCATACCGGACGCGACAGCCGCGCCAGCAAACCGCCTGCAAGCCGCAGATAAGGACGGTTATCGGCCTGTTCTGCTGCAGACCGGAAGATCAGCGGTGTGTCCGGGCCCAGGTCATGTTCCCGGTCCAGATTATCGGTCAGGCTGACATGGCGGGCTTGTGCCTGGCCGGTACTGGCCAGGGCAGTGATGATAAAGGGGGCGTCCTCAACCTCAATCCGGCCATATTCAACAGGTGTCCGCAGCCAATGCTGGCCTTGTGCATCAACATCAAGAACGCTCGCAAACAGCTTGACCAGAGCGATCCGTTTGATCAGCCCGCCTTCATGATACCAGCTGCCATCTGCTGTAATCCGCATCTGAAAATCGCGTTCTACAGGCTGGGGTCTGGCAACGTCTGAAGGCGCATGTTCTGGCGCATGTTCTGGCAATTGTTTTGGCGCATGTTTCGGGTCAGAGCACATCATAGGCAAGAGCTTAACTGGTGAGAGAAAAAAAATGAAAGAAAAATGCGTCCTGTAAACGGTTTGCTAACCTTTTTCTGCCATACTGCTTTTTGGATCAGGATATCTGGCGTGGGGTTAAGATCAGGCTGTGGGGCTGTATCCCGCAGAAAACAAGGGGAATTGGCAAAAAAACAGGTGGCAGAACAGCACGATGCAGCTGAAATTCTATTTTGACAATAAAGGGCGCATTTTCTCTTCCGGGCGCGGAAAAGCCAAACCTGCGCGCACATATCCGGTTAAGCTAGCCCGTTCTGGTACCCGTATCAATATCCACCTGCCGAAAAGAGTCAGCGAATTCGCCCTGCTCAGCCTGATGAATCACGTCAGAAGCATGAAACATTTCGACTTCATGCTGACATCAGAGCTAAAGGTGCTGGCAACCAAACGCTATGCTTCTGTTGAACCCTTCTGCCTTGATCTGGGTCTGGCCTGTCTGCGCCTGTTTGAACAAAAGGAGCCAAACGGTCTGAACAGCATTGTCACCGTATGGGACAAGACCGAGCTGGAGACCGCCGCACTGCCGTTTGATATGCTGAATCTGAGCCAGCAGAGGCTGATCCATCTGGATACACCCAGCGCGCTGGCCAGCCTGCCCGAAAAACTGACCCAAAATGCCGCTCTTTACCGGTTCAGCGCGGAACGCCAGCTGGTCCTGATTAAATTGCCGAGAACAGTCACTCCAGATACCAGCGAGCTGGTGAGCCAGCCACAGCTGGAGGATATTATTGATGAGCGCTATATCCGCTGGCTGTCGATTTGCGGACATACCACTTTGGCCGTTGGCACGCCCTTGTGCCAGCAAGGCGAGGTGGTCTGGCAGTTGCGCGGCCAGGAGACAGCCGAAAAACACCCCTTCATCCGCCTCCTGCTTTACCCCCTCACCTCACCTTATGAACGCCCGAATAATTACCGCCTTATCACCATAACCTACCTGACCGACATCAAAAGTTTCATCCTGTAAGACACACCCCTGACCCGTTTTTTTCTGCTTACCTGTCCTGCCACCCCTTTTTGTGGGGCTTTTTTTTGCCCATCAGACCAGTTTTCAACACGCTTCAGGTTTTTTAAAACAACCATTAGTATATTTTATTTTATTTAATTTTACTATAGTTTTAAGTGGATTAACCTGCCGAAACAGAGGACCGCATGGCACGACCACATGACCTTAGCCTGGAAGAGTCGCGTTCGACGGCGATTTTAAAAGCAATCGGGAATAACCAGCGGCTGCAGATCATCACCCATCTTTCTGATGGGGCAGAATGGTCAGTCTCAGAAATAGAAGCGTTATTTCCTGATTTAAGCCAGTCTGCCTTGTCACAGCATCTTGGCAAATTACGAAAAGCCCAGATTGTGAAAACACGCCGCCAGTCACAAACCATTTTTTATTCGATCGCCGATCAGGATGTGGTCAGATTATTGCGGTTGCTGCGGCATATCTATGTGGATGACCCGGCGCTGGCGCTTGCCCGTCAATAAAACCAAACGCAGGATGCCCATAGCCTGAGCGCGGCGTGTTTTGAGTTGTCTGGGCATTGATCTGCGCATTTATCTGCGCATTTATCCAGGCAGTTATTGGTGCATTTGCCTGGTGATTTGCCTGGTGATTTGCCTGGTGGTTTGTTGGCGCGGCCCCCTTGATTTCAGACGCCAAACATGGCACATCTGGAAAGCAACGCCGCTCGGGAGGTCTGGCGAATAAACACGCAGGCCAGCCGCATTCACACAGACGGCGTGCGGACCGGATGTTAAACGCGCATGTATATTTATCTGCCTATTGCTGAAGTTTCGATGCATATCGCTGTCGTCATCGGATTAGGTGGCGGTGTCGGGTTTCTGTCTGGCATGTTCGGGGTCGGTGGCGGTTTTTTAATGACGCCTCTGTTGATTTTCTTAGGCGTGCCCTCAGCAGTTGCGGTCTCAACTGAAGCCAATCAGATTGTGGCCTCGTCTGTTTCTGGCGTGCTGGCACATTGGCGGCGCGGCAATGTTGATTTCAAAATGGGGGGCATTTTGCTGGCCGGGGGGCTGGTCGGCTCTTCTCTTGGTGTGCTTTTATTCTCTATTTTGCGGGATATCGGTCAGATCGATTTGGTAATCAAGCTGTCCTATGTGGTGTTTTTGGGCATCATTGGCGGGCTGATGTTGATGGAATCAGTCCGTGCCATCATGCGCACCCGCCAACCCGGGGCGAAACGCGGCAAATTACATCAGCATAACTGGCTGCATGGTCTGCCGCTGAAGGTCAGGTTCCGCAAATCCAAATTATATATCAGTGCGCTGCTGCCGTTTTTCCTGGCGGCCTTTGTCGGCATTCTGTCAGCGATTATGGGGGTCGGCGGCGGCTTTATTCTGGTGCCGGCGATGATTTATCTGCTGGGTATGCCAACATATGTTGTGATCGGCACATCATTGTTCCAGATTATTTTTGTGACGGCCAATATCACCATTTTGCAGTCTGTACAGACGCAGACAGTGGATTTTGTGCTGGCCGGTCTGTTGCTGGTTGGGGCGGTTATCGGCGCACAATTCGGCGCCCGGGTCGGGGCGCTGTTGCGGGGTGAGCAGCTACGCGGGCTGCTGGCTCTGATGGTGCTGGCTGTGTCGCTGAAGCTGGGTTTTGATTTGGTGGTCACACCTGATGATCTGTTTTCTGTCGAGTTCTTAAAATGAGGGTGGGGCTGACAGGCATTATAATGATGGCCTTATGCTGGGTGATGCCTGCATCAGCATCTACGCTGGTGGCTGATTTATCTTTGGATGAGGTTGCCATCACCACCGATTTCAATGGCGAAAGCCTGTTGTTATTTGGTGCGGTCAGTGCCGGTGCACAAAGCGATATTGTGGTGATTTTCAAAGGTCCGCCGGTCAAGCTGGCGTCGCGCAAGAAAGAGCTGGTCAGCGGTATCTGGATGAACCGCAAGACGGTGGTCTGGCAGAATGCCCCCAGTTTTTATCATATTTTTTCAAACCGCGCATTGAATGAGGTATTAAGCCCAGACAAACAGCAAGCCCTGCGCATCGGGGCGGATAATTTAGGCCTGCGGACAGCAGATCTGAGGCAGAGTGATGAGGAGATGCGGCTGTGGCGCGGGGCGCTGGCCCGCAATATGACCACGCGCGGGCTGTGGCAAGTGAATGATGAACAGGTCTCTATCATCCGTGGCGCGCTGTTCCGCACACCGGTTGAGCTGCCCGCAAATATCGTACCAGGGGATTATGAGGTGCGGGTCCTGCATGTGCAGGATAATCAGCTGATCGCTGAAGACACCACCTATATATCTGTTGCCAAAACCGGCATCGGCGCGATGATTTACAGCTTTGCGCATGAATATTCTATTTTTTATGGATTTTTCGCGGTGTGTTTTGCTGTATTTGCCGGCTGGCTGGCCGCAGCAGCATTCCGCAAGCAGTGATTTGAATTTATCTGCCCGCCTGCCTATATTAAGGGGAGGCAGACCGTTGTGATAAGGACATGACCATTATGGCCGCAAAGACAAAAACACCTGTGATTCAGGCCAAGTTTTTTCTGGTTCTGGTTGATGAATCAGAAGAGCTGCATCAGGCGTTATATTATGCCTGTATGCGCGCCAAATCTACCGGGCTGCGGGTTGCCCTTCTCTATGTCAGCGCCCCTGCTGAGTTCGCCCATTGGGCCGGTGTAGGCGAGCTGATGCGCGAAGAAGCCCGTGAGCTGGCCGAAGATAAAATGCGTGTGCATGGCGATTATGTGCAAGAGCTAACCGGTCAGCCGCCGCTGATGCATATCCGTGAAGGCAAGGTGGTTGAAGAGGTGATCAGCCTGATTAATGAAGAAGACGGGATAATTTCGCTGGTCCTGGGTGCGGATACAGAATCAGACAGTGCGGGGCCTGTGATCAGCCATCTTTCTGGCCGCGGTATTGGCCAATGCCGCGTACCTGTGGTGATTGTGCCTGGCAATTTATCTGATGAACAGATAGATGTGTTGTGCCAGAGGTCATAACGGCCGGCATTATAAAGCAGGCCTTGACGGCTGCTGATCTTCGCGCCATCTAGATCAACACATCTGGTCGCCGGTTCAGCCCGAAACGGCGATCGTCTTTTTTATCTTTTTTCAATCAAACAAAGGATTACCAAGATGCGGCGTGGTTTGTTTAAAGTCCGGCTATCTGTTTTATCTGCTGTTTTAGGAGCGTTTATTATTATGTCAGAGAAATCATCTGAAGCGGCTGTGCTTGTGCTGGAGACCAGCAAAGGCCAGGTTAAAATTGAAATGAAGCCGGATCTGGCCCCAAGACATGTGGAGCGGATTACTGAACTGGTCAAGGACGGGTTTTATGACGGCATTATCTTTCACCGCGTGATCCCGGGCTTTATGGCCCAGACAGGCGATCCGACAGGCACTGGCATGGGCGGGTCTGGTGAAAATTTGAAAGCTGAATTCACTGATTATGAATATGTTGAAGGCACAGTTGGTATGGCACGGGCGATGAACCCGGACAGCGCGGACAGCCAGTTTTTCATCTGTTATGAAGGCTGCGGGCATCTGACCGGACAATATACCGTCTGGGGCCAGGTCAAAAAAGGCATGGATGTGGTGCGCAAAATTAATGAAGGCCAGCCCCCGGCTGAGCCTGATTCAATCGTCACTGCCCGGATGGCGGAGTAAGCCAATCAGGTTAATGCCGGGGGTGTTTGCCCCTGACATAGTCAATATGCTGTCGGTCTGTCTCTGCCCCGCGTGGCAGGCAGGCCGCCTCTATCTGTTCTGCAACAGAGGCTATTTGTTCATGCCGGAACAGGGTCTTGTCCTTCGCGTCAATGAAATCGACTAACTCATCAAGATAGAGACCATTATCCGGCATATCAGTTTTAAATTGCGCGTCTGCCGAAAATACGATGACTGAGAAAAAGCAACGGTGTGGTACTTACTGGCAGAAGACGGCGCAAGGCATCAAGGTGAGCAGCATTTTGTTTGAGCGGATTGGCAAATCTGTTTTTCTGACGGTACAGAATCTGAGTCCATTGTCTTTGCCAGGGTGCGCCAAAAATCCAGCCGCTGATATGTTTTGTCTCAATGACAAAGATGCCAAATGTTGACACCAGAAAATGATCCACCTGTGTGGTCCCTTGACCCAGAGGCAGAGTGAGATTATCAATCAGCCGGTAGTTGTCTTCAGAAAAATTGCAGCTGATCTCCCTGCTAACAGAAGTTTCGCCAATCCTTCCTTTTTTTGCTGTCTGTCCTGACAACCAAGGTTTTGAGGTTCGCCCACCCCTGTCAGATGAAATTACGATAAACAGCAGGCCGATAAAACCAGCTATTACAAAGAGCAGAACAGCGAGATCAGGCATAAAAATTTTGTCCCCTGTAATCTGGTTAAGGGCAAATTCTTCTAAAGCCTATCACACACCTGTTAAGAAAATGTGAATCTGTGAGTCATATTTAACTCAGGCCGCTGTCCTGCGTCTGGCAGGGTCGAGGTGCAGGATAAGGGCCAGCCAAATCAACGCAAAGGCCACCATATCCACACCGCCAAAGGGTTCTGAGAACACAAACAGGCCCAATAAAAGCTGCAGCGAGGGGTTGATGTAAAACATAAACCCTGCCACCGATAACGGCAGATACCGATTGCCAATATGAAACAGGACAAGCGGTGCAGAGGTCACCACCCCTGAGCTGAACGCCATCATGATGCCGTAGGCTGTGCCATCCAGCAAAAAAGAGGCCCCAGCCGGTTTCATTACCGCGGTGATATAGATAATCACGCCCAGCGCAAACGGGGCGATCATCAGTAATTCAGCAACCATCGCCGCGAACGGATCCATGGCAAGGCGTTTACGGATTAACGCATAAAACGCGAAACTGGCCCCGATAATGAGCGCAACCCACGGAAACCCATCCAGCAAGGTTGCTTTGACCGCCACCCCAGCCGCCGCACAGCCCAGCGCCGCCCATGACCGCGCAGACAGCCGTTCGCCCAAGACAGTGACACCCAGGCCAATCGCCATCAACGGATACAGAAAATAACCCAGAGCCGATTGGGTAATCTGGCCCGTTTCAACAGCATAAAGATAGGCCGTCCAGTTGACCGTCACCAGCGCCGCCCCTGAGGCAAGGCAGAGAAAAACAGGCCAGCTGGACACAGACGCAGACAGGCTGCGCAGACCGCCTGTAAACAGCAGAATCGTAAACAAAAACACCGCGGCCCAGAGCGCGCGGTGTGCCACAATTTCAGGCATCGGAAAGGCGACCAGCAAGGCAAAATATAACGGGGCAACCCCCCAGATGAGATTGCAGCCCACAGCCCCCAGATAGCCGGTTTGCTTGTCAGAAAAAGACGCCATAAGAACAGGTTTCAGGTCAGCACTACACGAAAATCATTGACGTTGGTTTTGGTCGGGCCAGTGACAAGACCATCCCCCAGCGCGGCAAAGAAAGAATGGCTGTCATTATTGGCCAGCAAGGCTGCTGCATCCAGCCCCCTTGCCGCCGCACGAGACAGCGTATCTGGCATGATCACAGCCCCCGCCACAGGCCCGTCCGGCAGCGGCCGGCCGTCAATCCCGTCTGTATCAGCGGCTAGGCCGCAGAACCGGTCATCACCATCAAAGGCCAGCGCCAGCGCATGAATGAATTCAGCGTTGCGCCCGCCATAGCCAGAGCCACGCACCAGAACCGTCGTCTCGCCGCCGGAAATCAGTGCTTTACCCGGGCCCGCGGTACGGGCCTTATCCGCCATCCAGGCGGCCAGATCGCGTGAGGTGCCTTCCAGCGCATCGCCCAAAATCACCGGCTCATACCCGACCTGTGCTGCCACTTCAGCAGCAGCGACAAGCGATTTTTGTGGCGTGGCGACAAGATGCAGCTCAGACGCAGATAAACTGACATCATCAGCAAAAGGGGTCTCGCAAGACTGGCTGTCAAGCAACGCCGCCACAGCAAGCGGCAGGTCAATCTGGTAGCGCGCAAGGATGGCGCGGGCATCAGCAGCGGTGGTCGGGTCCGGCACGCTGGGGCCAGAGGCGATTACAGCCGGGTCATCCCCGGGCACATCAGAAATGGCCAGCGCCAGCGTCCGCGCCGGATAGGCAGCCGCCGCCAGATGCCCGCCTTTAACAGCAGACAGATGTTTGCGCACACAATTCATCTCGTCAATCGGTGCCCCTGCGGCCAGCAAGGCTGTTGTTATCTGTTGCTTTTGATCCAGCGTGATCGCTTCATGCGGCAGGCAGAACAGGCTGGAGCCGCCGCCGGAGACCAGAACCAGCATCAGATCATCTGCGCCCAGCGACCTGGCTTTTGTCAGAATCCGCGCTGCCGCCGCCCGGCCACGCGAATCCGGAACAGGATGAGCAGCAGACGTAATGGTAAGGGCTGCACAGGCGTCTTCATGACCGTCAGGGACAATCACCTCGCCAGAACAGCCTCTGCGCAGACCTTCAGGCAGATGGATTTCCGCAGCTCTTGCCATAACCGCAGAAGCTTTGCCAAAACCGGTAATAAACAAGCGGCCATTCAGCGTTTCAGGCAGCAGGCTCTGGATCGCCTCCGGCATAAATTGGTTCGGATCAGCTGCCTGTACCGCACGTGCAAACATGGCGCGCATCAGATTGCCTTTTTCAGCAAATGACATTACAGTTTGACCTCTTCACAGCACACAGACCGCCTCACCCTAGCCGGGTGAAGGGGCCGAGGTCAAACCCGTTTCCCTATCGCCAGAACAGCAGAACATTTTTACCAAATGGATTTTTTCACCCCCTTTGTTATCGCTGTACAGATGCTGGCCGGATTTGACGCCAGTTTATATGAGATTATTGGCTTGTCTTTGCAGGTCAGCCTGGTCGCGGTAGGTGCCGCCCTGATGCTGGGCCTGCCTCTGGGCGCAGTATTGGCCAGCTTTCAGTTTACCGGCCGTACAGCTGTGGTGGTGGTCACCAACACGTTGCTGAGCCTGCCGCCAGTGGTGGTCGGGCTCGTGGTTTATCTTTTGATTTCGCGGACCGGCCCGCTGGGATTTCTGGATCTGCTCTATTCCCCTGCTGCGATGATGATGGCGCAATTTATTTTGGTGCTGCCCTTGTCTGTTGCCTTGTCACGTCAGGTCTTTGAAGGGCTGCATCAGGATTATGACCTGTTGTTTCAATCGCTGAATTTAAGCTGGCGGAAACGGGTGGTCACCTTGCTGGCAGATGGCAAGGCCGCGCTGGTCACGATTGCGCTGGTCTGTTTCGGACGGGCGATTTCAGAGGTGGGCGCGGTGATTTTGGTTGGCGGCAATATCAAACATGTCACCAGGGTGATGACCTCGGCTATCGCGCTGGAGACGGCACGTGGTGAGCTGGCCTTTGCGCTGGCGTTAGGGCTTGTGCTGTTATTCATCTCGCTGCTGGTCAATATCATCAGCCATCAGATCAGAAGCCGGTTTGAACAGGAGGGCAGACATGGCTGAGCCCCTATTTGTGCCTGTACAGCTGGCGGCCCGCGCATTGTGTGTTGAGCGCGGCGATAAAATGCTGCTGAAAGAAATAACAGCTGAAATTCCGGCAGGTCAGGTCAGTTTGATTTTAGGCCATAACGGGGCCGGAAAAACGCTGTTGATGCAGACCCTGCACGGGCTGGTCAACCCTACTTCCGGAACGGTAGAGGGGCCAGATAGAGATGTGCAGAAAATGGTGTTACAGACCCCGGTGATGCTGCGCCGGACCGCCAGCCAGCATTTTGATTTTCTGTGCCCCGGCCTTGATAAGGAAGAAAAACAGGACTGGTTCAGACGCGCCAGCCTGGTGGGCCGGATGGGCGTGCCTGCCCGCGCGATGAGCGGCGGTGAGCAGCAAAAGCTGGCCATCATTGGTGCGCTGGCCAGCCGGCCGCATTTGCTGTTTCTGGATGAGCCTGCCGCCAATCTGGATTTTGAGGCAACCGCCTTTGTTGAAGAGATTATCAAACGGTCAAAACAAGCCGGGACCACCATTGTGATGGTCAGCCATAACCGAGCCCAGGCCGAGCGGCTGGCTGATCATATTTTATTTATGGATAAAGGCCGGCTGATGGAACAGGCCCCGGCAGAGCAGTTTTTCACAGCCCCGCAATCAGAGGCCGGAAAGACCTATCTGAAGTTTGTGTAAGCAAAGACACCCCCCTTGCCCCAGCCTCAGCCGAGGACAGAAAAGCTGGATTCAGTGTTGATGGGGCGTTTGCGCGAATAAAACCCGGCATCAATTTCCACACCAGTATAGGGCATTTTAAAGCGAAGCGGGCGGGTATCATGATCAACCCCATTTTCGCAATACTCCACCAGTCCAGCCATTAATTTGCCTGCAATCGGCGCATTTTTATATTGATTGCCGCTGGTCCCACAGGCCATGTAAAACCCGCCCAAAGCCGATTTGTCATAAACCGGAATCCAGTCAGTCGACGCATCATACAAATCCACAACCCCGCGCAGTTTTGAGCTGATGGGCAAAGCCGGCACGCGCTGGGCATAACGCAGGGCCTGCGTGGTCCATTGATCAGAAAAGCTGTCATCATAGCCGGTATCACGCTCCACCCATTTATGAGCATCACAAGGCGGGTCTTCACTGCCGATCAGAATATGATTGCCATGTTCTGGCCGGCAATAAAGCGCAATATCACTGTCTGAAACAATCATGCCGTTCTGTTCAAAATCAAATCCGGCAGGGGCAGGCAGATGCACAACTTCCTGGCGCAAGGGGCGGGTTGCAATGGTCATATCACCCGTAACCCCCGCCAGCCGGTTGATATGAGCTGAGCCCGGGCCCGCAATATTGATCACCACAGGAGCATGCAGCTGGCGCCCGTCAGCAAGCTTCACCCCCGTAACCGCCCCGCCATGCTGCAGGATTTCGGTAATTTCTGCGCCCAGTAAAAACCGTGCCCCATGCTGGGTCGCGGCAGCCGCCAGATTCTGGGCCGATAAGGCCGGGTCAGTAACATAACCCGCATTCGGCCAGAATATCCCGCCTTCTATGCGGGTTCCGTTTGGCTGGCCGAAAACGTCATCATCACGCCGTTTTGCCGGCGCATAAGAGGCCAGATCATAAATCGGCAGACGGGCTGTTATCTGGGCGGCATCCCAGTCTTCTATGGGTATCGACAGGGCCTTGCTGTGCTGAATATGCTTGTCCAGATATTCATTAGCCTGTGTTTTCATCACAAGACAGCCGCATTCGATAAAGCGGGCCAAAGCCTGGTCAGAAGACAGGCCCAGATAATCCGCCCAGTCACGCCAGTAATGATAGCCTTCAAAGGCAAAAGCGGTTCCGTCCCGGGTGGAATAATGCATCCGGATGATCGCACATGACCCGGCTGTAGAGCCGTGCCCTATCTGGCTGTTCCGATCCACAGACAGGGTTTTATACCCCTGTTTGGCCAGTTCAAACGTGGTTGCGGTGCCAATTACACCTGTACCAATAATGATGACATCTGCTGTATCTGAGGCTGTACCAGTCATACGCGCATCACAGCCCCGGTTGGATCACAAGGAGACGGGGCGATGACTTCTGCGCGCCGTTCCACACCCACCACATGCACAGACAGATTTGTGCCTTCGGCACAGAGGCCGGTATCCACCATCGCCATTGCCAGAGACAAGCCGGTGGTATGCCCGTATCCGCCAGAGGTGACAAAGCCGACAAGACGCCCGTCTGACCAGACCGGCTCATAGCCTGACGCATCTGCATCACCAGCCTGGACTGACAAGGTGATCAGCTTCTTTTCAGGGCCATTACCTTCCCGTTCGGCCAGCGCGGCCTTGTGGCCGATAAAGTCATCCCGCTTCCAGTCAATGAACCGGTCCATACCGGTCATGCCAGGGGTGTAGAGTTGGGTGAATTCAGCTGACCAGATGCCAAAGCTTTTTTCCAGCCGCAGAGACAGCATCGCATTAAAGCCATATTCACGGATGTTACAGTCAGCCCCTGCCGCCAGCAAAATCCGGCGCAGCGCAATATGGTCGCCCATCCGGCAATTGATCTCATACCCCAGCTCTCCGGCCACAGACAAACGGCCAATACGCGTGCGCAGCAACCCAATATCAAACATCCCGCAGCCCATAAAGCCAAGCTGGCCGATATCCCCTTCAGTCAGCTGTTCAATGAGCTGTTTTGATTTCGGGCCAGCAATTGAAAAGCCTGCCCATTCCTCGCCCAGATCGCGGACCTCAACACCAGCTTCAGGATAGTTGCTGAACCAGCGCATATGCCAGGCCCGCAAATAATATGAGCCCATTATCCACCAGCGGCCATCCCCCCAGTTAAAGACGGTAAGGTCACCTTTCAGCCGGCCATCAGGGCTTAACATCGGAGCAAGTGCGGCTTTGCCCGGCTTTGGCATGCGTGCCGCCAAAACCCGACTCAGCCAGGATTCTGCGTTTGGGCCGGTGACTTCAAAACGGGAAAATCCGGTAATATCCAGCAAGCCCACATCACGGCGGACCGCATGGCATTCTTCAGCCACAAGATCAAAGGCGTTTGACCGTTTTAAAGAAGGGGTTTCTGTAAAATCCTGTGGGGCAAAATACAGCGGAACTTCCAAATCCCAGCTATTGCCCCATTGTGCACCTGCTGCTGTCATCGCATCATGTGCTGGTGCCATTTTCAAGGGCCGGCCCGCAGGCAGCTGTTCATTCGGATAGGTCATCACAAACCGGCGGGAATAGAACTGGCCAGTGGTCTGGCGGATATATTCCTTATTTTCGGCAAATTCGCCGTAACGGGCAACATCCATACCGTAAACATCGGCTTCAGGTTCGCCCGCAATCATCCATTCAGCCAGCGATTTCCCTACACCGCCCCCCTGCAGGAAGCCAGCCATCACCGCACAGGCACACCAATAGCCCTTTTTGCCCGGCACCGGCCCGACAAGCGGATTACCGTCAGGAGAGAAGGTAAAGGCCCCATTGACCCATGTTTTCACGCCAACATCCTGTAACACAGGATAGCGTTCAAACCCCATAATCAGTTCTTTTTCAATCCTGTCGGTTTGTTCCTGGAACAACTCCATCCCATAATCCCAAGGCGCGCCATCCATCGCCCAATGTTCATGGTCAATTTCATAAATGCCCAGCAGCACGCCATTCTGGTCCTGACGCAGGTAGGTAAAGCCTTCAAGATCGACCGTCATCGGCACTTCAAAATCAAGCTCTTCCAGTTGCGGGATTGAATCTGAGACCAGATAGTGATGTTTCAGCGGGGAGACCGGCAGTTCAATCCCGGCCATGCGGCCAACCTGTTTTGCCCAGAGACCAGCGGCATTGACCACATGTTCACAAGTAATGGTGCCTTTATCAGTGATAACCCGCCAGCCGTCAGCAGTCTGCTCCAGGGCCTCAACCTTAGTATGTTCATAATATTCCGCACCCCGCTTTTTCGCCGCTGCCGCATAGGCGTGAACCGTGCCTGTGGTATCCAGATAGCCTTCACGGTCAGCCCACATGCCGCCCAGAAACCCGTCTGTTGACATGATCGGGTTCAGTTCGCGCGCCTCATCAGGGGTGACCAGACGACAATCATCAATGCCGATAGACTGAAATACACGGTAGGCGGCCTGCAGCCATTCCCACCTGTCTTCGGTTCCGGCCATGGTCAGCCCGCCTGTCATATGCAGGCCGATATTCTGGCCACTTTCTTCTTCAATTTCCTGAAGCAGGTCAATTGTATAGGCCTGAAGGGCGGCAATATTCGGGTCTGCATTCAGCGCATGAATGCCGCCAGCTGCATGCCATGAAGACCCGGCGGTCAGCACAGAGCGTTCAAGAAGACAGACATCTGTCCAGCCGAATTTGGCCAGATGATAAATCACAGATGCACCGACAACACCGCCACCAATGACCACAACTCTGTACTGATCTTTCATCTTTTGAACTCCTCCCAAATCTTTTTTGTTTCAGACTAGCCTAATACCAGGCATCCGGCATCGCGTCTTTCCGCTTGGCAATAAAGGCCTGCAGCTCTTCATCAATGGCTGGATCAAGTGACGGGGCTGTATAGGCCGCCAGCATGTCTTTCATCAGGGCATTTGCACGCACTGCCATATCCATCTCGCCCTTGTCAGCCCATTGCTCAAAGCTTTCTGAGTCAGACAGGCGCGATTCATAAAAAGCGGTCTGGTAATTCGCCATTGTATGGGCTGAGCCCAGATAATGTGCTGCTGGTTCAATTTCATCAAACGCCTGGCGGCCAAGGGCGTTTTCATCAACCGCCATACCCGCCAGCATAACCTGATAGGCGCCCAGGCGATCTGCATCAATCACCAGCTTTTCAAAGCTGGTGACCAGCCCTGATTCAAGCCACCCCGCAGAATGCAGCACAAAATTGGCCCCGGCCAGGGCGGTGGAATGCATCGAATCAGCTGATTCCGCCGCTGCCTGGGCGTCAGGCAGTTTCGAAGCGGTCAGCCCACCGCCACAACGAAGCGGCAGCCCCAGACGACGGGCCAGCTGGCCAATCGCATAATTCGACATCACCGGTTCCGGCATGCCAAAAGTCGGCGCGCCTGATTTCAGGGACATAGAGGACAGAAAATTGCCTAGAATAAACGGCGCACCAGGCCGGACCAGCTGGGCAAAAGCACAGCAGGCCATCGCTTCTGCCAAAGCCTGGGCAACAGAGGCCGCAGTGGTTACCGGTCCCATCGCGCCGCTGAGGATAAAGGGCACAACCACAATGCCCTGGCCCGCCCCGCAATAGGTCATAATCGCTTCAGTCACCACCTTATCCACCATCAGCGGTGAATTGGTGTTCACATTGCCCATAATCACACAATTATTTTCGAAGGTTTCCGCCCCATGCAGAATACGGGCCATCGCCACACTATCTTCAGCCCTGTCTTTGGCCGTAATCGCGCCTAAATGCGGCTTGTCAGACAAGGTCATATGCGCATAAAGCATATCCAGATGCCGTTTGTTCACCGGGACATCACACGGCTCGCAGGTTACAAAACCGCCATGATGCAAAGAGGGCAATTGGGCGGTCAGCTTCACCAAATTATTGAAATCAGCAATGCTGCCATAACGGCGGCCACCATCAAGATCACGCACGAAAGGCGCACCATATATCGGCGCAAAGACCACATTATCCCCACCAATGCGTACAGACCGGTCAGGATTACGGGCGATTTGAGTGAATTCAGACGGGGCAGAAGAGATCAGCTGGCGGAACAGTGCGGCTTGTGCGCGCACAATATCACCGTCAATATCCGCACCTGCCTCTTGCCAGAGGGCAAGGGCAGCCGGGTCATCACGAAAGGCGATCCCCTTTTCACTGAGCAGCCAATCAGCCTGGGCCTCTATTGCGGCCAGCGCATCTTCATCCAGAAAATCATAATAGCCGATTTTGCGGGTGATATAGGCCGGAGCGGCAGGTTGGGTGCTGCGTTTGGCCTGGCGGGCCTGTCTGCCGCCGCTTTGTCTGTTTCCTGTCCGCCCTGCCATTCTTTGCGGTCCCCCCTGATGTTCTCATCTTAAACGCTAGGTAGGAAAACAGAAGCCCGATATCCACAAGGCGACCTGTCGGTTCGGAAATGAAAAAAACAGGAAACAGATCAGCTGAGCAGAGATTTCAGCACAAAATCAGGATTGATGATATCTGATGAGGCCGGGCTGAGACCAGCTTCAAGGCATTTTTTACCGATCATATAAGCCTGCGGGTCATTTGCTGCTTCAACAGACACAAGTTCAGCCCCGTCATAAGACCAGACAGACAAGCTGTTTTCGCGCCGGCCTGTGCGGGTGACAGACGAGACAGATGGCGCCTGCGCGGGCACCAGCCCTGCCATCTGATATTTCACATCATATTGATCTGACCAGAACCACCAGGCTTCACGAGACGGCACAGCGCTGGCGGTCAGCCGTGCGGCCACCACCGCCCCGCTGAACTGGGCATGATGAATAGATTCAACACGGAACGGATGTATTGCCGGGGCCCGCGCCACATCCCCAATCGCAGAAATATGCGGATCAGAAGTGAGATATTCTGCGTCAGTCACAATGCCGTTATCAACGGCAAGACCGGCTGCTTCTGCCAGGGCTGTATCCGGAATAATGCCAATGCCAGCAAGAACAAGCTGTGTATCAACTGCTTGTCCACCGGCAAGATGCACGGCTGTAATCCGGCCTGATTTGTCTGTTTGTATGTTCTGGGTTGCCGTGCCGAGGTGAAGCTGAACACCATGCTGGCGATGCAGGGCCGCGCAATGTTCGGACAAGGCCGGGCTGGCCACACGGGCCAGCAGACGCGGGGCCATTTCCACCACATGAACATCAATATCCAGGCTGCGCAATGATGCTGCTGCTTCAAGACCAATATAGCCGCCGCCAATCACCACAGCTGTGCGCACAGTCGCCAAGCCAGCCCGCAAAAGCCGTGCATCACCAGCGGTGCGCAACACATGCAGGTTCGGCGCATCAGCAGCCTGTGGCAGAGGCCGGGCAAACGCCCCTGTGGCCAGCACAAGATGGTCATAAGATACAGAGCTGTCATCAGCCAAATGAATTTGCCGTGCTTCTGGGATGATGGCTGAAACCGCGCAATCCGGACGGAACGTGATGTTGAAATTGTCAAACCAATCTGATTTACGCAAGGCAAAGGCCGCTTCGCCGCCAGCAAGATCAGCCTTCAGATAGGTTTTTGACAGGGGCGGACGTTGCAAAGGCAGACCGGGATCACGATCCAGAACAGTAATCCGGCCATCAAACCCCGCCCCGCGCAGACGTTCAGCACAAGACAGCCCGGCATGGCTAGCCCCGATAATCACGATATGATCAGATGTGTCCGTCATGATGATACGCTCCTCAGCGGCAGAATAAAAACAGACAGAACAAAACTGCCTGAAGCAGAGAAAACCAAACCACAGCCCGGCTTTCAATGCCGAAACAGACGAAAAATGAAAAAAAACGCCGCACCCCTGTTCAGCAAAGCTGACAAGGTCAGCAGAATTCGTCATACTCCGCCGCACGTGTCAAGGTAAAGGAATGTGGAAAAAACATGGCTATGGACCAGATTACAACCGTTGAAGAGCTGCGCGCAATTGCCAAGAGACGCGTGCCGACCATGTTTTATGATTATATGGAATCCGGGTCATGGACAGAAACCACCTTTCGGGCCAATTGTGACGATTTCCAGAAAATCAGCTTTCGCCAGCGTGTTGCCGTCGATATGTCCAACCGCACCACACAGACAGAGATGATCGGCCAAAAGGTCGCCATGCCCTGTGCCATCGCCCCAACCGGCCTGACAGGTATGCAACATGCAGATGGCGAAATTCTGGCGGCCCGGGCGGCAGCCAAATTCGGCATTCCTTTTACCCTGTCAACCATGTCTATCTGTTCTATTGAAGATGTGGCCACCCACAGCCCGGACCCGTTCTGGTTCCAGCTTTATGTGATGAAAGATCATGATTTCGCCAAACGGCTGATTAACCGCGCCAAGGCAGCAGGCTGTTCTGCGCTGATGCTGACACTGGATCTGCAGATTTTGGGCCAGCGCCATAAAGATATCAAAAACGGCCTGACCACCCCGCCAAAGCTGACGGTCAAAAATATTCTGGATATGGCGATACGGCCGCGCTGGTGCATGGGAATGCTGGGCACGCCGCGCCGGTCGTTCGGGAATATTGTCGGCCATGTTGAGGGCGTGTCTGATATGACCAAATTATCCTCATGGGTTGGCGAGCAATTTGATCTGCAGCTGGACTGGGATGATGTGAAGCGGATGAAGGACTGGTGGGGCGGCAAGCTGATCATTAAAGGCATTCTGGATGCTGATGATGCAGAATTAGCCGCTCAGTCAGGTGCAGATGCGCTGATTGTATCCAACCATGGCGGCCGCCAGCTGGACGGAGCAGAGAGCTCGATTGCGATTCTGCCTGAAGTCGTCAGCCGTGCCGGCAGCGATATTGAGGTCTGGATGGATGGCGGCATCCGGTCTGGTCAGGATATATTGAAAGCGGTTGCGCTGGGGGCAAAAGGCACCTGTATCGGCCGGTCCTTTTTATATGGGCTGGGCGCCGGCGGCGAAGCTGGTGTCACCAAAGTTTTAGAAATTTTGCACAAAGAGCTAGATATGACGATGGCGTTATGCGGCCACCGCGATATCAAAAACGTCACCCGCGATATCCTGAAAACCTGTCCGTTTTAGGGACTCAGAACAGAAATCAGACAGGAGGGTTATAGGCTTGCGGCCGGAAGACAGCTTTTCCTTTTGACAGGATGACCTTGTCTGGAAGCAAGCTTTGTTCAATCATGACTTCAGTGATTTCACGGGCCAATCCACGCCCAGGCTGAGAGCGCCCAGGGGGCGCCCAAATCTCAACACGCTTTCGCGATTGGTTTCGAACCATCCTCACAGCTGGAATGAAATCAGTATCCGCAGAGACCAAAATCGCTTTCTCGTACTTATCTTGCAGCGCATCAGAGACAAGCTGAATCGCGATATTCACATCTGTTTATTTTTCTTCAGGCTTTTTGAAGCTTTTGCCACAATGGTTGCATTTGACGGTTTTGTTCTTCTGAAATTTTCCTTCAAAAAAATTAACATTGACGGCTTTCAGCGCGGCTACATAACGCTGATGACGCCGGTACCCGGCTTCATTCCACGTTGCAAAAGCTGAAAAATACTTTACCGCGGACAGCTCTTCACCCTCACGCAGAAACAATTCTGACAAGCCCCAGAGATTAACCCATTTCAAGTGATTCCGCCCCGTATCATGAATCGCATGATAGAAATTGAACCCATCAAAATAGACGATCACGCGATCCGGCATCTTTGCAGCTCCTTCAGAAGAGACTGTCATCATCAGGTCTGCTTATCAAATGAGTAAAGATGAGCAGATATCACATCAGCGTGAGGACCGAAAAAACGTCAGAAAAGCGTCCGTAAAAGCGAAAGCCATCCTGTAAAGAATGGCTTTCCCTCTGGCGCAAACCCCAGAGGTTGGATAGTTACAAGATAAAACTGTCACATCATATTGTAAAGATGAGCAGGTGTCACATCTGCGTGAGGGCTTTACCCCCGAAGATACATCAGAGGCAACTGTTCAGACCAGCCGGTTAACAGCTGAACTGATCACTGCAGATGTCTTTGTATAATTTTCCTTATAGGTCTGGGAATGCCAGCTGAACACATAAATCGCAACAGCCACCACCAGCCCGAGAAGCCCATAAGTGATCAGGCGCTTGACCCTGTCCGGCAGGCCTGAAGCCTGCAGCCGGTTGAGAATAAGCCAGACAGCGCCGCCAATCGCGAAAAAGCCAAACGCCCCGATTAATACTGTATCCTGTGCCATTTTGCCCCTCTTGCTGTCCGAATAATGTGTCTTTTTTTAAATTAAACAGATATTCCATGATCTGAAAAGCGCTTTAATCCGTAATGATATCAGATAATTAATTTAGCAATCATTGAAATATAACCATAAAAGGTTGCCAATGAGAGCGAATATGTTAAATTATCGGTAACTCGGGGGGGGCCTTGTTCTGGCGGGTGCTGGTGCAAGGACAAAAAGTAGGACGTTCTAGAACGCGACGTTTGGGGAGTGTCCTATGTCAAAAAACCTTTTTAAGTTTGCTGCACCTGCAGCGCTTATGTCTATGATGCCTGCAATTGCTCAGGCTGCTAATCTGGAATCAGATGATTTTGTTGGTATCAGCTTCTGGCTGATCTCAATGGCTCTGGTTGCGTCAACAGCTTTCTTCTTCTTGGAAACACAGCGTGTAGCCGGTAAGTGGAAGACATCTCTTGTCGTATCAGGACTGGTCACACTGGTTGCCGCTGTTCACTATTTCTACATGCGTGACGTGTGGGTAGCCACAGGCGACACACCAACAGTCTATCGTTATATCGACTGGCTGATTACTGTGCCGCTGCTGATGATCGAATTTTATCTGGTGCTGCGGGCGATTACAAATGTATCAGGCGGCGTCTTCTGGCGTTTGACCATTGGTACATTGGTGATGCTGATCGGTGGTTACCTGGGTGAAGCTGGTTACATGAATGTAACACTGGGCTTCGTCATTGGTATGGTCGGTTGGGCCTATATTCTGTATGAAATCTTTGCTGGTGAAGCTGGCAAGGTGGCTGCAGAACATGCCAAGCCATCAGTACAGTCTGCTTATTCAACCATGCGCTGGATTGTAACAATCGGTTGGGCAATTTACCCGCTGGGTTACTTCTTCGGCTACATGGCTGGCGGTGCAGATATGGCATCACTGAACATCATCTACAACTTGGCTGACGTGCTGAACAAAATTGCGTTCGGTGTGATCATCTGGAACGTAGCTGTGACAGAAACAGAAGCAGAAGCCTAAGTTCAGGCTTTGTGGGGGTAGGTGTGCACAGCTGCGCGCCTGCCCCTTTTTTCCTTCAGCTCTGCTTTTTTGCCTATTTTTTTGCAGATTATTTTTCAGCCTATTTTTTCAGCTATTTTTTACATGCGGAAACATCAGAATAAGGGGGCCAGAAAATGACCGAGAGCATGACCAGCCAGCTGAGTCCGGCTATGCAAGCCACCAAATCAGCTGATTTACCTGACCTGTCACAAGTCATTTCAGCCTTTATCGACCGCCGTCTGCCCGCAGGCAAACACCCGCTTGGTCCGGCAGCCAAACATCATTTCAAACGTACCGGAAAACAGCTGCGCAGCCGGATGGCGCTGGCCGCAGGAGACAGCTTTGGCGTGCCCCGCACCGCCAGCCTGCCCTGGGCAGCGGCCGTTGAAATTCTGCATAATGCCTCATTGGTTCATGATGATATTTGTGATGGGGATATGGTTCGCCGCGGCACGCCTTCTGTATGGGCATTATATGGCCGTGACACCGCGCTGGCGCTGGGCGACTGGCTTATAGCGCTGTCTTTTGAGCTGGCCGCAGAAGCTGCTTTTCATGGGCAGACCCCGCAGCTGGTCTCTATCTTGTCGCGCCATATGTCAGCCACCACCACAGGTCAGGCGCTGGAATTTGAGGTTAAGTCTTATCCTGACTGGTCTGCTTATATGGAGATCAGCACAGGAAAAACCGCGCCTTTATTTATCGCATCTGTTGAAGGCATTGCCCATCTGGCCGGACGCCGGGATGTAATTATGCCACTGAACCGGTTTTTCAGCGCTGCAGGGGGGTGTTATCAGATCGCCAATGACATGCTGAATGTGATCGGCAAAGATGGTGCAGAAAGCCCGGCATCAGATCTGCTGCGCCGCGCGCCAAACGCGGTTATTGTGATGTTCCAAACCACATTGGACAGACATATGGCTTCTGCATTTGATACATGGCTGGCTTCTGGTGATACGCATGAGGCAGGCGCCTGGCAAAACAGGCTGCGCCGGTCACCTGCATTATCGATGACCTCTGCGTCACTGCTGAGCATGCTTGAAGAAGCAGAAGCGTCATCGACAAGCTTTCCGGCAGATTGCCGCGCCATTATCACCCCCATTTTAGGGCAGCTGCGCAAAGTGTGCAGCGATTTGACGCGTCTGCACAGCTAAGCGATGAGGCAGCACATGCTTTGGGCAGGACAAGCCCGCATAGCCTATGCTAGGCTAAACCAAAACCGGCTAGATAATAAGGAGGCGGCAAATGGATGATGCCCGCCCGTTTCCCCTTTCGGACAGTGCCCCCCATACAGTTGTTGTGGGCAGCGGCTTTGGCGGCATTGCTGCAGCGTTGCGGATGCGTGCAAAAGGACACCGCGTCACCCTGATCGAGCGGCTGGCCGATATTGGCGGCCGTGCACAGGTGTTTGAACAGGGCGGATTCCGTCATGATGCTGGCCCAACCGTCATCACCGCACCATTTCTGTTTGATGAGCTGTTTGCCCTGTTTGGTGAGAGGCGCGAGGACCATCTGGCTTTCGTGCCGCTTGATCCCTGGTACAGATTTCATTTCCATGACGGGTCTGAATTTGATTATCGCCCGTCTTTGGAAGATACTCATGCCGAAATTGCCCGGTTTTCACCAGAAGATGCGGCCAATTATGACCGGCTGGTCATAACATCACAGCAGATATTTGACGTGGGCTTCACCAGACTGGCGGACAAGCCCTTCACCCGATTCGGGGCGATGCTGAAGCAGATTCCGCATTTGCTGCGCCTGCGCAGCTATCTGACTGTGGCCCAGCTGGTGAACCGGCATATCAAGCACCCGTTACTGCGCCAGGCTTTTTCGATCCATCCGCTGCTGGTCGGCGGCAACCCGTTTGATACCACCTCTATTTATGCGCTGATCCATTATCTAGAGCGGAAATGGGGGGTGTATTTCTGTATGGGCGGCACAGGCAAGCTGGTGGCAGAATTAAAAGCGCTGATGATCCGGCAGGGCGTTGCGCTGCAAATGAATACAGATGTTCTGGAAATTTGCACAGAGGCCGGAAAGGTGACCGGCGTCCGCACAGCCGCAGGCGCGTTTATTGCGGCTGATCATGTTATTTGTAACGCTGATCCACCAACTGTTTACCGCCAGATGCTGCCCAGTCAGGCAGGCCGCCGCAAAAAAGCCCTGCCTGAAGCAGTGACCCGCTATTCCATGGGATTATTCGTGCTGTTTTTCGGCACCACCAAACAATATCCTAATGTGGCCCATCACACTATTTGGATGGGCAAACGATATAAAGAGCTGTTGCATGATATTTTCAACAAGAAGATCCTGGCTGAGGATTTTTCGTTATATCTGCACCGGCCAACCGCAACAGATGCCAGCTTTGCCCCTGAGGGATGTGACAGTTTTTATGTGTTATGCCCGGTGCCCAATTTGCAGGGCAATGTGGACTGGCAGACCGAAGGCCCGAAATTGCAGGCCCGCATTATCAAGGCGCTGGACGCCAGCATCATGCCCGGGCTGAGTGAAGCAATCACCGAAGATTTTTACATGACGCCAGAAGATTTCAAGGCAGATTACCGCTCGGAACATGGCGCCGGATTTTCCATTTCACCCAGCTTTACCCAGTCTGCCTGGTTCCGGTATCACAATCGTGACCCGCATCTGAGCAATCTGTATTTTTCCGGGGCTGGCGCACATCCTGGCGCCGGCATGCCCGGGGTGTTATGTTCAGCCAAAGTCGTGGAAACGCTGATCAGTGAAGATGAGCGGCAGGCGGCCCATGAACAGCCTGTCAGTTAACGCCTCAGCCAAAGCGCAGGGCGCAGATCACACGGCTGCTGATGCGCTGGACACGCTCGCAAAAAATGGCAAAAGTTTTTATTGGGCGTCTCGGCTTTTAGGGCGGCGAATGGCGCAGGATGCAGCTGAATTATATCAGTTCTGCCGCCTGCTGGACGATATTGCCGATGGTGATGCTGCGGGGGGCAAAGATCGGCTGGAGCTTATCCGCAGTCAGCTTGTTATCCTGAATAACCGGTCCATGCCGGATAAGACAGATCCGGCGCTAGGTCATTATTTAGGGGTGATGCGGCGTTGTGCGCTGCCGGTCATGCCGATGATTCATTTGCTGGACGGGTTGCTGCTGGATCAACACCCTATGCTGATCAAAGATGAAGCTGAGCTGATCCGCTATGCCTATCAGGTGGCAGGCACAGTCGGCCTGTTGATGTGTCCTGTATTGGGCTGCCGCGAGCGGACCGCATTCCGTTTTGCAGTGGATATGGGGATGGCGATGCAACTGACCAATATTGCGCGCGATATTCTGGAAGATGCGCATCTGGGCAGACGCTATCTGCCGCAAAGCTGGTGCGGGGGCATCAGCCCGGCGCAGCTAATTGCCTGTTCAGCTGAACCAGACACAGACACCTATAAAACAGTGCAGGCGAGCACAGATAAATTGTTGCAGCTGGCTGACCGCTATTATCAGAGCGGCGAGAACGGGCTGGGGTTTCTGCCGCCCCGGGCCCGCATGGGCATTGCGGTTGCCGGACAGGTTTATCGACGGATTGGCGTGCGTTTGCATGCACGCGGCCTGAGATGGGGAGACGGCCGTGTGGTCACAAGCCCGGCAGAAAAGCTGAGCGCAAGCCTTGGTGCGCTGAACCAGCTGAACAAAGGGAAACAGGCTGTTCATGATCAACATCTGCACCAGCCTATTGCTGATCTGATGTCAGAGGCGCTGAGATGATTCCGCAGAGCGAACAACAGACAGGCTGGCAGACCGGCGCCCCAATTGCGATCATTGGGGCAGGATGTGCAGGCCTGTCGCTGGCCCGCCGCCTGACGCTGGATGGGTTCAAAAATATCCAGCTATATGGCCCCCTGTCACCTGCCGCCACGAAAGGACATAGCTGGGGGTTTTGGGCTGCAGAAGGGCTGGCAGATCAGATCCGCCTGGCCGCACATCGCTGGCCAAAATGGCAGATCATCACAGAGCAGCAGAAAATCACCCAAAGCGCAGACACCGCCCCCTATTGCCGTCTGGACAGCCGGACCTGGCTGAACCATTGTCTGGACACTATAAACGGACAGGTTGCGCATCTGGCTGACGGGCGGCCGGACCAGAATGAGACGCTGATCTTTGACAGCCGCCCGCCATCCGTTCCAGAGGGGGCGATGCTGCAGCATTTCAGAGGTATTGAGATCAAAACAAACAACCCTTGTTTTGACCCTGAAACAGCGGTTTTGATGGATTTCAGATGTGACCAGTCAAGAGGCATTCATTTTATCTATCTGCTGCCTTACAGCCCGAATGAGGCATTGGTTGAATCAACCATGTTTTCACCAACACCCGAACAAGACCGTTTCTATGATGAAGCCATAACGCGCTATCTGGATGCGTATTGGACCACTGGCGGATATCAGATCCGGCATCAGGAGAAGGGCTGCATCCCGATGGCCTTTTTAACCCCTGTTGATAAAAGCCTGTTGCCGATTGGCGCAAATGGGGGATGTGTGCGACCTTCATCAGGATATGCCTTCAGCTTTATTCAGCGGCAGGTCGACAAAATCAGCCAGCAACTGGCGACAAGCAGACAAGGGCTGAGCCCGTCCAGCCTGCCGCGCCCAATCCGCCGGTTTGATTTGTTTCTGGATAAAATATTCCTGCGTGTATTGCGCCGCCACCCTGACCGCGCAGCTGAGTTATTTGCCCGCATAGCGGCTCGTCTGACAGGTGATGAATTTGCCCGGTTCATGTCTGGCCTTGCGGAATTTTCGACTTATGCGAAACTGATCACAGCGATGCCGACAGGTCTGTTCCTAAAGGCCTTATGGGATGAGGGCAAGGAGCGCCAGACATGACAGGACAAGACTGATGGACATATTGTCAACAACTGACCTCATCGCTCTTGTGGCGGTGATGGTGATTGGTCTGCCTCATGGGGCGTTTGACGGGGCGATTGCCTTTTGCCTGGGCTTTGGGCGCAGCCGTGGCAAAATGGCAGGGTTTTTAATCATGTATCTGTTGCTGGCCGGCCTGTCCGCGCTGATTTGGTCTGTATCGCCCGTTTTTGCACTGGCTGCTTTTTTAGCCCTGACAGTGGTGCATTTTGGCACTGGCGATATTCAGCATCTGCCGCCCTTCGGGACCGGATGGGGTGCACGCGCCCTGAAGGCCTGCCAGATTCTGGTTCATGGCGGTGTGGTGACCATTTTATTGCCCGTGTTTCATCAACAAGAGGTTGCTGGTCTGTTTACAATACTGGCCGGACCAAATGCGGTATTGCTGATGGACGCGTTGCAGCCGGCCTTTATCATCTGGCTGGCTGCAGCAGCGGTTTATGGCCTTGCCGGATTGACAGGGCGCAGATATGGCCCCGCCGCGCTTGAGCTGGCCGGGCTGGCGATTGCGGTCTGGCTGCTGCCGCCGTTGGCCGGTTTTGCGTTATATTTCTGTGTGGTGCATTCGCGCCGTCATTTCACCAGCATCTGGACAGCGATGCAGATGTATGTGAGCCGCCGGGCCATAATGACCAGCGGGGCTGTGCTGACTGGTCTGTCCTGGGCGATGGGGGCAGGCCTATATGCCAGCCAGACCCTCACCGGCGACTTTACAGCAGATGAAGCCTTTATCCGCACGGTGTTTATCCTGCTGGCCGCGCTGACGGTCCCGCATATGCTGCTGGTCGACACGATGTATCGCCCAACCTTAACAAAGATTGCCCAATCATGACCCCAGCAGATGACCTAAAGCAGGCGAAGACCGCTGATCGGAAAAACCGCCATCTGGATCTGGCCAAAGCCAATCTGCCGATGACCGAGCATCCGCTGGATCACATCACTCTGCCTTATTGTGCATTACCGGAATGTGATCTGGCCACGATTAACCTCAGCACAACATTATTTGATTGCACGCTGGCGGCCCCCTTAATGATCACAGGCATGACCGGCGGAACTGACCGCGCACTGGCCATTAATCTAGTCCTGGCAGAAGCCGCCCAGACCCACCGCATCGCCCTGGGGCTGGGTTCACAGCGAGCCAGTCTGGAATCCGGCCAGAGCCAGGCAGAAGTGCGCCGCATCGCCCCTGATGCGGTTTTGGTTGGCAATCTGGGCGCCGCCCAACTGGCCGCAGCTGACGGGCTGAAGCTGGCACAGGCCGCAGTGGCAGATATCAAAGCCAATGCGCTGGCGATCCATTTAAACCCGCTGCAAGAAGCCATCCAGCCAGAAGGTGATCATGACTGGACAGGTGTTCTGGCGGCGATTGAAGCTGCGGTGACCACCCTGCCCTGTCCGGTTCTAGTCAAAGAAGTAGGCGCAGGTCTGTCCGCAGAGGTGGTCCGTAAATTGGCCAGCATCGGGGTGCGTCATATGGATGTCGCTGCAAGAGGCGGGACTAACTGGGCAGAGATAGAACTGCAGAGACGCAGCGCAGAAGATGCGGCAACCTATCAGCCGTTTCTGTCTGCCGGACTGATGCTGCCAGACGCGATTATTCAGGCCCGTGCGGTGTCTCAGCAGCTCTGTCTGATTGCTTCAGGTGGCGTGCGTCATGGGCTGGATGCCGCAAAATGCCTGTATTTAGGCGCAGATATTGTTGGTATGGCTGGCCAGATCCTGCGGGCTACAGAAGATGATGACACGAATCTGCGCCCTGACCGGCTGGCAGAGGAGCTGGAGCGGATCCAACACCAATTACGCCTGAGCCTGTATTTGTCTGGTTCACCCCATTTGCGTGCATTCAAACAGCTCAACTCTGCGCAGTAACAGGCAAAAATAATTGCCTGTAACATACTGATTTTCCATCATATGGATAAATTTTTTGAATAAAAATATACCCACACAAATCTAAATTAGCTCTGTGTGGGTATAAGGTAAGACTTGAAAAAGTCTTCCCCCCGATGGAGGTCTCGGTTTTCCTACTTTCCGAGACCTCCACTTTATTTGGGGGCCTGTAGTCTGGCTATCCCCTTTTCCATATGATGAGGCGGCGTCCAGCAGCAGATAATGATCAGCCCTGCCATTTTTCAAGCGCTTTATCATCGCAGTCACGCGCTTCAACCCAGGATGCCCCGGCCGGCGTTTCTTCTTTTTTCCAAAACGGGGCTTTGGTTTTCAGGTAATCCATAATGAAAGAGGCGCTATCAAAAGCAGCCTGGCGGTGGGCAGAGGCGGTGCCAACAAAGACGATATTTTCCTGTGGCAGCAACCGGCCAACACGGTGAATAACCCTGACCCCCTGTAGCGGCCATCTTGTGCGTGCCTCATCAATAATGGCCTGAATTTCCTGTTCCGTCATGCCCGGAAAATGTTCAAGCGTCATCGCGGTCAAATCCGGATGCTCTGCTTTGTCACGCACAATGCCGGTAAAGGTCACAATCGCCCCGACCCCGGCCAGGCGCAGGGCCTCTATCTCGTCCCCGGCGTTGAAATTATCTGTTGTAATGGTGATATCAGCCATCCCTGTTTAGCCCCCTGTGACCGGTGGGAAAAAGGCCACTTCATCAGCTGAGCTTATGGGCGTATCCAGAGCTGCATATTTCCGGTTTACCGCAATGCGCACAGTCTTCAGATTACGCAAAGCTGTGGCATGCCCTGCTGACTGGTCCGCCAGATAGGTCACCAGTTCAGCGACTGTATGCACATCTTCTGGCAGATCAATCTGTTCAGACGCACAACCGGTATGTTCACGCATCCAGGCAAAATAGAGGATCTTCATAACGCCACCTCATGAAACGGATAAAAACGAACCGGCTGGCCAATCCCCAGCCCGGTCGCCGAAAACGGTATTTCAACAAGCCCGTCTGCCCCTGTCAATGACGAGATCACACCTGCCCCCTTTCGCCCATGCAAAACCGCCTGTTGAGCCCCATCAGCGGTTGTTTCGAGTCGGGCCCGCAAAAATTCAGCTCGCCCCGGCTGTTTTTTATGTTCAAATCCGCTGGGCACCATCAGGCTGAGCGGCAAGCGCACAAAAGCACCGGCAAGCCGGTCCAGAACCGGGCTGACCAGCAGGCGAAAACAAACAAAAGCTGCCACCGGATTACCAGGCAGACAAAAAATCATCTGCTTTGCGCGCTGGCCAGCCGCCATTGGCCGCCCCGGTTTCATTGCCAGCCGCCAGAATACAGGTTCTGCGCCGATATCATTCATCGCACCTTGAGTGTGATCTTCAAGGCCGTCAGACGCCCCGCCAGAAGAGATAATGACATCACACACTTCCAAGGCTTTGTGATAGGCTGCCGTCAGGCTGGCCCTGTTATCCTCAACAATGCCGAAATCAGTCAGCTGGACGCCATGCTGACGGCAGAGGGCGGCCAGCATCGGCCTGTTGCTGTCAAATATCTGGCCTGTGAACCGGTCCGCACCTGCCTCTACCAGCTCATCGCCTGTTGAGATAAGGCCAATGTGAAGCGGGCAGAACACCGGAGCATCCGCAAATCCCGCTGCTGCCAACTGGCCTATATCAGCCGGGCTGAGGCGGGTGCCTTTTGCAGCAACACGTTCCCCTGTCGCCAGATTTTCCCCTGCAGGGCGCATATTGGTCCCTGATTTCAGCAACTTGCCGCAGATGACCCCTTCAGCAGAGATTTGGCAATCTTCATGCATCAGCACGCAATCCGGGCCTTGCGGCATCACCGCGCCGGTAAAGACCTGGACCGCCTGGCCGGGCAGAGCCCTGCCCGCAAACGGATGCCCCGCCCGTGCCGTGCCAATGATTGTGAACAGATGGTCCGGATGAGCCGCCAGAAAATCAGCATGCACAGCATAGCCATCAACCGCGGCATTATCTGTTTGCGGCAGGTTAAACGGGCTGGTCAGGTCAGCAGCCAGAACCCGGCCAAGAGCAGCAGATAAAGGCAGATGTTCAGCATCTGGTGCCCTGTTTTCTGCTGCCGCCAGCAACAGCGCGCGGGCCTCTTCATAAGGGGTGGTGACCGGATGCGGCATTTGTTTATCTGCCTTTCAGGCCAGTGGCCTCTCGTACAAAAGCAGCAATAACCGGAATATCATTCAAGTCCAGAACCGGCAGCGGGCAGTCCGGCAGCAGACTGTCACTGGCAACCGCAATAATCTGTGGATCATCTGGCCAGATATGGGGTTTACCCACTGATGCGCGGTAGATTTCCAGCTTGGGCACAGCTTCACGCTTAAAGCCTTCTATCAGCACCAAATCACACGGCTGAAGCCGGTTTAACAAATCCTCCAGGCGCGGCTCTCCAGCTTCATGTTCAACAAAATGTGCTGAGCGGATCGCAGAAGAGACCAGTACTTGGGCCGCCCCGGCCTTGCGGTGACGCCAGCTGTCCTTGCCAGGTGTGTCAGCATCAAATTCATGATGAGCATGTTTAATCGTGGCCATCTTCAGCCCTTGTGCTGTCAGTTCTGTTATCAGCTGTTCAGCAAGTGTGGTCTTGCCTGACCCTGACCAGCCCGCCAGACCAAACAGGGCCGCAGACCCGTGCTTCATGCGCACTTCTGTCATCTGTTGGCCCCTTACCCGCCGGTCACATTCATATGACGGCCGACGGCCCTGGCCTCACGCCTGTTAATCACAAAATCATGGCCCTTTGGTTTGCGGGCAATCGCCGAAATAATCGCTTCGCGCAAACCGTCTTCACCCTGTTCCCGCAAGGCGGTGGCCAGATTGGCGTTATCATCCTGCCCAAGACACATGTAAAGCTGGCCCGTACAGGTCAGCCGCACACGGTTACAGCTTTCACAAAAATTATGCGTTAAGGGCGTGATGAAGCCCAAACGGCGGCCGGTTTCCGCAACGTTCACATAACGGGCAGGCCCCGCGCTGACATAATCAGAATCAGTCAGGGTAAAGCGTTTGGCCAGACGTGAGCGGACTACAGATACAGGCAAATACTGATCAACCCGGTTTTCATTGCCGATATCGCCCATCGGCATGACCTCAATAATGGTCATATCATAACCCTGGTCACCGGCCCAGGCGACCATATCGCCAAGCTCGTCATCATTGACCCCTTTTAAGGCAACCGCATTCAGCTTGATAGACAGTCCTGCATCCCGGGCCGCTTTCATTCCGTCCAGAACCTTGTCCAGATCGCCCCATCGGGTAATCAGTTTGAATTTATCTTTGTCAAGAGTATCGATAGACACATTCAGCCGGCGCACCCCTGCTTCTGCCAGATCATCAGCCATTTTGGTCAGCTGGCTGCCGTTGGTGGTAATGGTCAGCTCGTCCAGGTTCCCTGTTTTCACCTCAGCGCCTAAATTGCGGATCAGCTGGATGATGTTGCGCCTGACCAGAGGCTCGCCCCCGGTCAGCCTGATTTTACGGGTCCCCATAGACATGAAGGTACGACAGACCTGTTCCAGCTCTTCCAAGGTCAACAGGTCTTTTTTTGGTAGAAAGGTCATTTCCTCTGCCATGCAATAGACACATCTGAAATCGCATCGGTCCGTGACTGAAATGCGGATGTAATCGACCGCCCGGCCAAAGGGATCAATCAGCTGGTTGCCGGCAGCGCTGGGAGCCGGCTGTGGCGCGGGTGAGATGACATCATCCATGGCAAGATCCTTAAAGTTAACAGACCAGAGAGCAGGTCTCTGTGTGTCCATACATAAAGATAGATGAGCTTAGCCTGTTGAGGCAAGCCGCGCTTTGATATCTATTTCAGTGGGTAAAAACATCTGTCTGTTCCTCCCATTTCAACATCACCTGTTCGATAAGAGCAGCTGAAACAGCAAAATTTACCCCGGCATCACTGTCTTCAGATTTTGTGAAGATGGCGTTGATCAGGCCTAAAGCCTGGCCGTCTCCATTCACCAGAATACCGCCAGATGCACCAGGGTTCACAGCTGCGTCTGTTTGGATGAAATCTTCAACCGCATTAAAGCCAATGCCGGACCGGCCCGTTGCAGACACCACACCACAGGACAGGCTGATCCCCAGACCAAAGCTGTTTCCCGCTGCACAGACATGCGCCCCAACAAGCGGTGTTTGCGCGTGCAGCTGAACCGCAGGCGCAGAAAAGGGCAATTCCAGCAATGCAAGATCAGTATCGGGATCAGACGCCAGAAGCCGGACATCCACACGCTGGCCCTGAGGGCTGACCACTTCAATACGTGTCGCCCTGTCCACCACATGCGCCGCGGTCAGAAGATAATGGCTGTCCTGCATCTGGCCGGCGGGTCGGGCAACCACAAATCCGGTCCCTTCAGGGGCGGTCCCGGGCGGTGCACCAAATCCCGGCCGGTTATAGCCCGGCCATGTCGGCAGAACCGGCATAACAGATGCAGCGACAGCCTGATAGCTGTGCGGGCCATGATCTGCCCGCAGGGGAAGTGCAAACCACAACACGGCCAGAACGGCCAGGGCTGTGCGCATGCTTGTTCTGGTGAGCATCAGAGTCGGACTGCCGCCCCTGACATCACTGTTGCCGTGTCCATGCCGGTTGATGTCAGCACAAAATACGCCACAACAGCTAGCGCGACCGCAATGGCTGAGCTGAGTAAAAAGATTTTCATGACACTCTCTCCTGTAAATTTAATCAACTGGTTTTGTCGCTTGCTTCAGATAGGCGATCAGATCATATCTGTCCGCTTCATTTTTCATCCGCTGAATAGGCATTTTTGTTCCCGGCGTCACCACATCAGGGCCATCGGTAAACAGTCTGTGAATGGTGTCTTCTGCCCAGATTATATCTGAATCCAAAAGCGCTTGTGAATAATTATATCCCGGCAGCGTGCCCGCTTGCCGGCCAAACAGATTATATAAGGTCGGCCCGGCACGGCGCGCCCCATCAGGCACGAGCGTGTGGCAAACCGAACATTTGCGCGCAAACTGGCGTTCACCATTGCTGAGTTCTGTTGAGGGGTTAAACCGGCGGGCCGGGCCGGGCGTGTCTAATATCTGGGGCGGAAAATCATGAATCTGCCATTTGGTGATAAAATCATCCAGGCTGGCGATCATCATGTCGCCATTTTGCGGCATAAACATCACCGACCAGATTGGCCCGTTGGCAGCACGAAAATCGCGCAACAGCGCAGTTCTGGTCAGGTCAACAATTTTAATCCGGCCCTTGGCATCGCCAAAGGCCAGCTGGTCACCCGCACGGTTCAGGCCCAATGACAGAACAGGTGTCCGTTCTTCACCCATACGCAACAGATCTTCACCCGTGTCCAGGGCAGCGATCACCATGGCGCCGTCTGTTGATCCATAGGCCAGAAAATTGCGGGCTTCGTCAGCCAGCATCACATTCACACCCCACCCATTGCGGATGACAGACCGCAGATACATCCCGTCCGACACCCGCCAGTGCCGGATATGGCCATCATATCCTGCGCTGTAAAGATGCGTGCCATCTGCAGAAAACTGGACATGATTTACCGGCCCGTCATGCCCCCGCAGCATATAAGGCAGCTGGTCCAGCTGATTGCGGGCAAGGGCCATGTCCCACAAGCCAATAAACCCATCCCAGCTGGCCGAAGCCAGATACCGGCCATCAGCCGAAAAGGCGAAATCGACAATCTTTCCCTGATGGCTGTTCAGCGCAAAAGGACCTGTTTGATCCCCCCTGCTGGCAATATCTGCAACCGACCACAGCAATATCTGGTTATCATCTCCGCCGGTGACCAGCCAGCGGCCATCAGGCGAAAAGTCCGCTACATTCACAGCAGCATTATGACCGATCAGTGTAGCGGTATCAGCCATATCAGGCACAGACCACAGAACAGCTGAATAATCAAAGCTGGCTGAAACCATCAGATCGCCGTCTGGTGACAGAGTCAGATGTTTTACCGGTCCGCCGTGCGCTGTATATTGTTCAAGGGCAGATGCAGAACCGGCCCCCATCATCAGACCCACTGCCGCGCAAAATACCAGTACCCTGCGCATATAGCGGGCGCAGCTGAGGAAATCAGACAGTTGTGATGAAGACGGCAAAATTATATTCCTGAAACAAACATGTCCCGAACGTCAGGCCAGGCAGGTATTTTTATGCCCTGCCGGACTTGACGCGTTCCTTTTTGTCTATTCAGCGGGTTTGGCTGTGCCTGTCTTTGCCGCTGCGTCAACTTCCTTTACCCATAAGCCATGGTGTTCCTTGGCCCAGTTCCGGTCGACCTTTCCTGAATTCATGGCATCTAATGCACCTTCCATACCCACAGAACCGATATAGATATGCGCAACAATGATGGTCATCAGCACCAACGATACAATGCCATGCCACAGCTGATTCAGCTGTTGTTCCTGCAGGGCTGTCAGCGATGTCGGCAAATCAAACCCAATCACATTCAACAGACCAAATGTTTTCGCAAACATGTCTGTCTGGAACGGGAACAGCAACGCAATGCCTGACATAGACACAGACAGGCCGCCCAGCATCACCACCCAGAAAATGATTTTCTGTCCAGCGTTGAATTTGCGGGCAGGCGGATGAACCCCTTTGGTAAAGATGCCGCCGCCAGCCTTCAGCCATTCCAGATCGATCTTTGACGGAATATTATGACGGACCCACAGCACAAATGACAGCGCCAGCCCCGCCATAAAGGCAAAAGACAGATAATTATGCGCATATTTGCCGGCAATCGTAATGGCCGTAAACGCCTCTGGCCCCAATAAGGGCAATAAGGTATAGCGACCATAAAGAAGATTAAGACCGGTTAAGGCCAGAATGACAAAAGAGCCCGCCATCAGCCAATGTGCAAACCGGTCAATTGTCCCGAACCGTTCAATAGTCTTGCCAGACGGCCCGGCATCAATCGTAATGCGGCCGCGCCAGCTGTAAAATGCAGCCAACAGAATAATGATGCCAATCACCCCGGTCGCACCATAGACAGATACAGGCCCGTTACGGGCAGCCCGCCAATTATCACCTTCTGATTGGATCATCACCGCAGCCAGTTGATCTTTCATCTGGGTATCACCGGCATTACCGTTACGGATAAACCGCCACAGATCTGCATCAGAGTTCAGCCCTAACGCCTGACCCGGGACTTCGCCATTGGTTTGTGCATCTGCCGAATTCACCACAGGCATCGCACCGCTGAGTGCGAGTGCCGCCAGCACCAGCACAGATGCCAGACTGACCCGAATTGTCTTCACCAGTTTCATAAGAATTCCTCCTGTTATCCCCGTTTTGCCCCGCTTCAGGCTGCCGTCTGATAGAGTGTGCGGCTTTGCAGTTTTCGCACAGCATCATCGTCAAGCATCTGATCTGAAGGCCCAAGATAAGTGCCTTTTTTATACATTAAGATGCGATCCCGCTCAGACTCTTTACAGCCTGACAGCCCGGCCACAAGGCCCAGACTTAACACAGCGGCTGTTACATATGATTTGATGGTTTTGCGTTTCATCAATAGTGCCTTTCGACAAGATGTTACGGGTGTCCCGCTTGTTCATAAAGAGGGGCGAGGCCAGTCATACAAAATCTGTATGCCGATCCCGCCCCTTCATAATGTGGTGTAGTGGCCGTGGCTTAGCCGCCCTTCACCTGATAGGCGGTACCCCAGCCCCAGGCCCCTGAGCCGAAACCGCGCATCACAACACGCTCGCGGAAGATGTTAGAGACCTGGTCCCCGTCACCTGCCAGAAGCGCCTTTGTTGAGCACATCTCAGCACAGATCGGCAATTTGCCTTCTGCCAGACGATTGCGTCCATATTTCTGGAATTCAGATTCGGACATATCGTCTTCCGGACCGCCAGCACAGAATGTACATTTGTCCATCTTGCCGCGTGAGCCATAATTCCCGGCCTGCGGGTATTGTGGCGCACCGAACGGACAAGCATAGAAGCAATAGCCACATCCAATACATAAGTCCTTAGAATGCAGAACAACACCCTGTTCAGTCTGATAGAAACAATCCACCGGACAAACAGCCGTACAAGGTGCATCAGAACAGTGCATACAGGCAACAGAGATAGATCTCTCACCAGGCTGACCGTCCTGAATAGTGACCACACGACGGCGGTTCACCCCCCACGGGACTTCATGTTCGTTCTTACACGCTGTGACACAGGCGTTACATTCGATACAACGTTCCGCATCACAAAGGAATTTCATACGTGCCATATCAAACCTCCTTTACGCCAGCTCAATGTTACACAGAGAGCATTTTGTTTCCTGCATCTGTGTGACTGAGTCATAGCCATATGTCATCGCTGTGTTCGCAGCTTCCCCAAGCACGTAAGGGTCAGCCCCTTCCGGATACTTGGACCGTAAGTCTTTGCCTTCCATATGTCCGCCAAAGTGGAATGGCAGGAACGCCACACCGGCAGCAACACGTTCAGTGACCATAGCCATCACCTTAATCCGTGCACCTTCTGGTGTGTTGACCCAGACCATATCCCCGTTCCGAATCCGCTTTGAATTGGCATCGCGCGGGTTCAGTTCAACGAACATGTCCTGCTGAAGTTCAGCCAGCCAAGGGTTAGACCGGGTTTCATCACCACCACCTTCATATTCAACAAGGCGGCCAGAGGTGAGGATAATCGGATAATCCTTGGAATGGTCGACATCCTGGATGGACTTATACAATGTCGGCAGACGATAGGCCTTGCGGTCACTGTAGGTCGGATAGTCTTCAACCAGATCGCGGCGGCTGGTGTATAGCGGCTCACGATGCAGCGGGATTGGATCCGGGAAAGTCCAGACTTTCACCCGTGCCTTGGCGTTCCCGAACGGTGCACAACCATGCTTGATCGCTACCCGCTGGATACCCCCTGACAGGTCGGTCTTCCAGTTTGTCTTATCACCTGCAACGGCGTCGATTGCTGATTTTTCATCAGCAGACAGATCACCGTCCCAGCCCAGCTTTTTCAGCATGGCCATGTTAAATTCAGGATAGCCATCCTTGATTTCTGAGCCGACAGGATATGACCCTTCAGCCAGCAGATTGTTGCCTTCATGCTCCACACCAAAACGGGCACGGAAGCACAAGCCACCTTCTGCAACAGGCTTTGAGGTATCATACAGCAATGGTGTGCCAGGATGGCCCATCTCTGCTGTGCCCCAACATGGCCAAGGCAGACCATAATAGTCACCATCAGCAGGTCCGCCAATCGCCTGAAGTGTTGTGCGATCAAAGGTATGCTGATTTTCCATGTGCAGCTTCAGCCGCTCTGGAGACTGGCCAGTATAGCCGATTGTCCACATCCCGCTGTTGAATTCACGTGTGACATCTTCGATTAATGGCTCATCACCATTTACAGAGATGTTCCGGAACATCCGATCAGCAAAGCCCAGCTTTTTCGCGAACTTATAGATGATGGTATGATCAGGCAGTGAATCGAAAGATGGATCGATAACCTTTTCACGCCACTGCAGAGAGCGGTTTGACGCGGTCACTGAACCATATGTTTCGAACTGGGTTGTGGCCGGCAACAGATAAACACCATCTGTCCGGTCAGACAGAACCGCAGATACAGTTGGATAAGGGTCAATTACGACCATCAGATCCAGCTTTTCCATGGCTGTCTTCATTTCCTTCATACGAGTCTGAGAGTTCGGAGCATGACCCCAGAACACCATTGCCCGCACGTTATCTGGCTGATCGATATTGTCCTTATCTTCAAGAACACCATCAATCCAGCGTGATACAGGAATACCTTTGAGGTTCATCAGGCTCTTTTCTTTGCCGTCTGCCCCTTTGATAGAGTCAAACCGGCCCTTCAGCCATTCATAATCCTCGTTCCAGACACGTGACCAATGCTTCCACGCGCCCGCTGACAGGCCATAATAGCCAGGCAGTGAATGCGAGAGAACACAGAAGTCTGTTGCGCCCTGCACATTATCATGGCCGCGGAAAATATTGGCCCCGCCACCGGCAGTACCCATATTGCCCAAAGCCAGCTGCAGCGCACAATATGCACGGGTGTTGTTATTCCCGTTTGTGTGCTGTGTGCCGCCCATACACCAAATAAAGGTGCCCGGACGATTATTGGCCATGGTCTGGGCCACACGCTTCAGCTGTGAACCTGGAACACCGGTGACCCGTTCGGTCTCTTCTGGTGTCCATTTCTTGACCTCTTCCAACACATCTTCCATGCCGTAGACACGCTGACGGATGAATTCCTTGTCTTCCCAGCCATTTTCAAAAATATGCCACATAATGCCCCAGATCAGGCCCACATCTGTGCCTGGGCGGAACCGAACATATTCATCAGCATGAGCTGCAGTCCGTGTAAAGCGCGGGTCACACACAATCAGAGGCGCGTTATTCTGTTCTTTCGCCTTCATCAGGTGCATCAGTGACACTGGATGCGCTTCAGCAGGGTTACCCCCGATAACGAAAATCGCACGTGAATTGTGGATATCGTTATAGGAATTGGTCATCGCGCCATAGCCCCAGGTGTTTGCCACACCCGCAACTGTGGTCGAGTGACAAATCCGGGCCTGGTGGTCACCGTTATTTGACCCCCAATAGGCATACAGCTTTCTGAACAGATAAGCCTGTTCATTATTATGCTTTGCTGATCCCAGCCAATAGACTGAATCCGGGCCTGACTTGCCACGGATATCCAGCATCTTGTCGCCGATTTCGTTAATGGCATCATCCCAGCTCATCCGGGTCCATTTTCCGCCAACTAGCTTCATTGGGTACTTCAGACGGCGCTCACCACTGGCTGTTTCCCGCACAGATGCGCCCTTTGCACAATGCGCACCGAGGTTAATCGGGCTATCCCAGCCTGGCTCCTGGCCAGTCCAGACACCGTTCTGAACTTCGGCCATAACCGTACAGCCGACAGAACAATGTGTACATACAGTCTTTTTGATCTCTGCTGCACCACCTGCAACCGCTGCCTGGGCCGGCTTTACATTCGCGCCGACAAGTGCAGAAGCTGCGGCAATACCGCCAATGGCAAGACCTGAGCCGCGCAGAAACGCACGACGATCAACAACCTTCTCGGCTGCCTTGCCAATGAAAGATGATGCGAGGGGGCCATTCGCAACCCCTGACGTCTTCTTCCTGAGCATGTCTTCCTCCTCAAACTTGGTTAAGACAAATTGAACCTGTTTATCGAGCCCCGCTTAGAAGCGCGCAGTCTCGTAAAAGGTCTTTACATGGTCTGTTTCCCGGTACCCTGACCCAGAAACAGGCTTTGCGTCTTCGGCTGCTGCCGACCCTGCTGCCATGACAGTCCCTGCCGCCGCTGCCCCAAGAGCAGACAGCTTCAGGAAATCACGACGACCAGTTTGGCCAACATCCTGCTTTTTTGTGTCCATTGTTTTTCCTCCAACAATGACGCCCTGCACCTCCGGAGCCGGATAAACAGGGCCATTTGCCCAGGGCCAATCGCTACCCGGACAGCTCCATATCAAAAGACTTGCTTTCGATATCCATGAACGCCTTGCCGATAGACCCGACAGGCGCAAAAAAGACAGCGTTTTTCGCTGATTCCAAATCTGAGAAAAATAATCCCGCCCATGGCGCGATGTGCTTTTTGAAAAATGACGCTTGCTCAGCCAAAGTGAACGGGCGGCCGAAATGCCCCCGGACCAGGCCGGCCATCATGTCACATAAGCTGGCGATGTGATCTTCAGGGTCTTTCACACCATCTGCCCGCACAATGCCGATTGCAGCCATATCCTGGCGCAAATTGGCGAGCGGCTTTTCATTTAAAAATCCGGTGAGATAGTAAGAGCAATAGGGCAACAGCTCACCGCGCCCAACACCAATGAACAAATCAACATATTCTGAGCGGATATTGACAGCATCCATCTGGCGGGCGAGATGCGCCAAAGTGGCGGAGGCCTGACCGATAGGGCTGTCATCGCCAGACAAGCCCGTCACCTGAGCCAGCACATCGTCTGACGGCTCAACGCGCAACAAAGTTGCTAAAAACTCATAAAGCTGGGCACGCAACACATCTTCTTCGCTTATGCCGGTTGTGCTTTCTGTGTTTGTTGCTGTATCTGCCAACATAAATTCTCCCCGATTCTCAGCTTAAACCCAGTTTCACCGCTTTGCCTAGCGCTGACAGCCCCATTTCTTCCACCACATGGAAAAAATGCCGATTTATTGGGCCAGGGTTAGCATAATATTTCGTTTTACCTGATGTTCAGGCGCTATTTTTCGTAAACACCATCCGTTTTGGGCGAATCAGCGGCAGATTCGTCGGCGGACTGGTCGTTTCAGGCTCAAGCAGCGTGTCAGCGCTATCCGGCTGGGCAAGTCCAGAGGCAGGCAGCACATCAGGCTTGTCTGGCTGAGGGTGTGATTCAGCCTGTTCTGCTGTTCTGTCGGCACCAGATGGTGTGTCAGCTGAATCTGTTTGCGGGGCTGATTCGCCCTGATCTGTGCCAGCAGCCTCTTGCACAGGGCTGTCTTCATCAGACAAATCCTGTTCTGGGCTGTCTTCCGGCCCCTTTTCTGGCGATTCTTCTGGCCGTTCATCTGACAGTTCTTCTGGCAGCTGTTCTGCCATCTCTGCCGCCTTGGCTTGTTCCTCTTCGGCCAGCAGCTTATCCATATAGCCTTTGCCAACTTTATAAGCGGTTTGCATATTTGGTATCACGGTGGCGGCATCGGTGAAATCCTCACCATATTCGACCATTTCGTCAGCAAATCGGAACAGCGGGTTCAGCCGCCAGATTCGCCGCATAGCCATCTGACGCAGGCGGTCAGGCACATGGCCGTCAAAAAAGCCATCCAGCTGTTCTTCTTCGGTACATTCTTCTGGATCAGGCAGCTCATAGCAGGCACGCAACTCTTCATCTGACAGCGCGGCTTCTTCCTCTGTCTCTTCAGCGACAGCAGCAATGCTGTCCTCTGGCTGTGCGGCAGCCTCTGGTTCATTCTGGCCAGACTGGCTAGCGGCTTTCCGCTTCGCCCAACGGCTGAGGAACGGTTTTGGATCTGTTTCGCTCATCTTCACTGCTATCCGGCTGTTGGGGTTAGTGGGGACGCTGGCGGGCCAAACGTCTGTCACCGCCGCGCTGGGTATCAGCATCAATGCGGGCTTTATCGCGCTTGCGCTTCACAAAGACTTCCGGTGTGAAATGCTGTTCAACAAAAGCTTCGACAAACTGGGCAATCGGCCCCTGAAGCGGCAGTTTTTCGATCTGATCCTCGCCACAATCTTCATAATCCTGGATATTATAAGGTGAGAGGCTGACATCAAACAGGCGCACATCTGCGCTGTCTTCAGCTGCCTCATCTTCATCGTCATCAACATCATCAGACTGGCGCAGGACAACATAAATCGCCGGATCAGATGATTGCAGATTTTCGGCATAAGCCTCAGCTTCGGCATGGTGCAAATCAATGCGGATATCCGCCATATATAAATCCAGATCACTGCCTGAGGCATGCAGAGGGCGCAAGGCAATATCACCTGAAGGTAAGACGCCCAGCCCCGCGCTGAGGTCAAGAGGGATCAGATCATGGACTGCCCATCTATGGCTGATCCATGGATTATCAACAGGCTGGCGTTCAATGATCACCCGCACACCATATAAAACGTGACGTGTTGACGCGGTTATCTGATCTGTCATTTCATCCTCTTCCCCACAGGCCCCTTCTGCACAGATTGGCGCGGCCTTGTATTTTTTTCCAGCTTTTGTACAGGTCTTTTTTACCCATACTCACATTATGGAAAACAGCGTTGGGCAAACCGAAACTGTGATGCATCATACACCCCTTATCTTCAGCACAGCATGCGCCACTGCCCAGAGACAACAGATGAAAATTTCACAGACCAAAATCATGTTATGTAATTGCGGCAAAACCATGCCGCTTGATGGGACAGCTATTGCTGCAGGATGCGGGATATCCGCAGAGGCTGATCAGACGCCGGTGGCTAGCAGCCTTTGCCGGGCCCAGCAGGAAAGGCTGGCAGACGCACTGCAGGGACTGGCCGCAGATGAACAGCTGCTGGTGGCCTGTACACAAGAGACAAAAACGTTTGAAAATATCGCCGATGAGCTGGGCAAACCCGCCCCGCAGACCGTGAATATCCGCGAGATGGCGGGCTGGTCTGATGCTGCAAAATTAGCCACGCCCAAAATCGCTGCATTACTGCGCGCAGCAACGGACCTGGTGACAGCAGCGCGTTCCATGGCGCTGACCTCGCATGGGCGATGTTTGATCTATGGCGGGGGTGAGGCTGGCCTGGAGCTGGGCAAGGCTCTGTCTGAACAGCTGGGTGTGACAGTGATGCTGGATAAGGGGGCTGATGGGCTGAATGCAGGCGGATTTTCCGGGCAGTTAATACAAGGCCGGATCACAAAGGCCAGCGGCCATTTCACCGCCTTCAGCCTGACCATTGACGGCTTTGCCGAAGCTGAGCCATGGGGCCGTTCAACATGCGTGTTTGGCCCCGCAACAGACGGGGTAGAGACAACATGCGACATCCTGATTGACCTGAGCGGCAGCACGCCTTTATTCACCGGAGCAGATAAACGTGATGGCTATTTGCGGTGTGCAGCAGATGACAGCGCAGGCTTATTGCGGATTCAGCAACAGGCCGCCGAAATGATCGGTGAGTTTGAAAAACCGATTTATGTGGATTTTGATGAGAATTTATGTGCCCATTCCCGCAACAGCCTGGTGGGGTGCAGCCGCTGTCTGGATGTGTGTCCGGCAGGAGCGATCACAGTTGCCGGCGACCATGTTGCGATCGATTCCGCAATTTGTGGCGGCTGCGGCATGTGCGGCGCTGTCTGTCCGTCAGGGGCAGCACAAACCGCCTTCCCCCCCCTTGATTCCAGCCTGCACAGCCTGGCAAACCTGCAGCGCTATTATACCGAGGCCGGCGGCAAAGATGCGATGCTGCTGGTCCATGACGGGCAGTGGGGCAAAGAAATGATTGAAATGCTGGCCCGCTATGGCAAAGGCCTGCCAGAGACCGTGATCCCTTATGAGATGCATTCTGTGGGCCGGGTCGGGCATGATCTGCTGGCCGGGGCGGTCACGCTGGGCTTTGCCCGGGTATTTGTGCTGATGGATCCGCGCAAATCAGCAGAATATGCCAGCCTGCACCAGCAAACAGAACTGGCAGAAGCGTTGCTGGCTGGCGCTGGTGTCAATACAGATAACCGCTTTGTGCTGCTGGAAGACACAGATCCTGACGCGGTTGAACAGGCCCTGTGGGGCAAACAAAAGACGGCGCCTTATACACCCGCCCCGTATGTGCCGATGGGAAGCCCGCGGGCGGTGACACGTATGGGCCTGCGCGGCCTGGCGAAAGCCAATGATGCCGCAACAGACGTGATTGCGCTGCCCGCAGGTGCGCCTTATGGACGGGTTGAGGTGGATACAGATAATTGTACCATCTGCCTGTCTTGTGTCGGGGCCTGCCCGGCTGGCGCGCTGCAGGATAACCCGGACGCACCGCAATTATTGTTCAGGGAAGATGCCTGTCTGCAATGCGGAATTTGTGTCGCCACCTGCCCTGAAAAGGTCATTCAGCTGGTGCCGCAATTCAACCTGTCTGACAAAGCGATGGCAACAGAGCTGATCATAGAAGATGAGCCGTTTCATTGTACCAGTTGCGGTAAACCGTTCGGGACCACGAAATCAATTGAAAATGTGATCGCGAAATTATCCGGCCACAGCATGTTTCAGGCCGAAGGCCGCACAGACATGCTGAAAATGTGTGAGGATTGCCGGGTTGAAGCTATGTTCGGCCAGACTGAAAAAATGGCAGATGTCGGCGAGCGGCCAAAGCCGCGCACCACAGATGATTATTTGAATTAGGCCCGGGCAGACGCGCAGCTTACGCGTCGCTGAGCGGCAGGTTGGCCAGCAGATTTTGTGGCTTGGCAGAAACGATACCCGCTGCATTCATCGCCAGACCCAGATAGACAGGCTGGCCGTTCATATCGGCTTTCAGCCCGCTATCTATGCTGAGCTTGAACAGGCACAAGATTTCCCGCAGCCGGGGCTCAGTGACCGTCTTGCCCGCATATAAATCATTCAGGATACCGGTTGAATTGCTGTCCAGTCCGACATGCCAGCGCCAGTTATCATCTTCAATTTTGACCAGCGGAGTGATGGTCACTGACAAATCAAGGAAATGGGCGATCCATTTTTCCAGGACCCGGGCCAGCGCATCCAGACCCGGCTGGGTAAAGGCAATATCAATTGAGGTGTCAAACCGGTCTGATCGTTCCCAATAGAGCTGTTTATTGTCAGAGGTAAGAATGTCTATCTGGACCTCTTCAGGACGGTCTGTCTGCTGCAGGCTGCGCTGATGGTCTGCCTGAAGCTGGACAACAGACTGATCAGCGATCATGATGCGGCCATCGTCAGTGGTGACAGATTGGCTGCGGAACAAGAGTTCTGCTGCGCGCACCTGCATCGGATCGCTTTCATCGTTCAGAATGTCCCGCAGAATAATCTGTGCCAGCTGATCGATGAACAGGGGCGGAAAAGAAATTGTACTGCCCTTTGCAACCGCCATATAGGCCTGCTGCAGCGTGTCATGCTGAGCGATAAATCGACGAAACGCCAGCACAGCACGGTAATTATGGGCAATATCAGGGTCTGACAGCGCGGCCAAATCTTCATCTGTCACAGCAGCAAAGGGATCAGCTGTCAGCCGTTCATGCAAAGCTATTTCCGCAGGACAGGATTCGTCAACCAAGGCCAGCTCAGGACGATGAAAATAAGCCAGCATAAAATCAGCAGATGGCAACAGGCCGCCTGACGCATTGCGGTCGCACAGATGCCAGCCTGAGGTCAGCCAAAAATCAGGCCGGTTCGCCGGAGGGGTGCTGTTCATCTTCTTCATCCTCTTCAACAATTTGCCAAATCTGTTGTTCAGCACAAGACTCCGCCTTGGCAAGTGCGCGGAACTGTTCTTTGATGCCGGTATCTGTCAGGCTGCGCTGCAGACTAAGCAATGTGCCGGTTTTATGTTCAGCACAGATCTCTGACATAAAGGTAATTTCATCATCAGCCGCATGGCCAGCAGCGGTTTCATCAGGGGCCCCATAAACCGTGATAAAATGGTCAATAAGGGCTGCACGCAGCTGGCTGATATCCTCATCACTGGCCCTGGCCACAGAGACCAATGTGGAATAGCCAAATGAGGGCACAGCCAGAAAGCCATTGGCAAAGGCCTGCTTTACCTTGCCGGTAATCTGGTCATCGCGCAGATGCGCAAAAGAAAAACTGCCAGACAGAGCCCATTGGCCCTCTTCTGCTGCTGTCTCAAAGACATGCTCATCAGACGCATCAAACCGGATGGTGCGGGCCAGCTTCATCAGCTCTGCTCCCCCGGACGAGCATTTAGCTGAGGGCCAGCATCAAGCTGAGGGACAGTAAATATATCAGCCGCGCTCAGCACCGGCACTGCACAAGCCTCTCCATCAAGTTTCAGCAGACCTGAACCGGCCTCATCAAGGCCCAGCCAGTCTGCCACACGCCCGTCAGCGCTGCGCAGCTCAACCTGTTTTTCGGTGCGGTTTGACCACATATCATGTACTGGCCGAAAGCCCTCTTCTTCCCATTTATGCACCCACACCAGAAAATGACGACAGCAGGCCTCAAGCAACCGAATGCGGGAAATAAAGCCCGCCCCTTCTTCTTCTAAAGAGGTATTTGCCATCCGATAGTCAAGCGGCAGATCATCCATCTGGCTGGTCAGACGCAGACGGGCAGATACCACCATCCAGGCCGGTATTGTCTGGTCTGCGGCCAGCGGACCCTGGACCAGCTGAATCGCTCCGGCAACACCGCGGTTAAACAAAATCGTGCCGGGAAACTGGTAGGTGACCACCACCTCAGGCGGGGCCAGTGCGCCAACAGCATCACCAACCGCCACCATCAGCGCATGATGCATCTGTGCTGCGGTTGCGGCATCCACTTCCGGGGCCAGGGTGAGCGCGAAATCAAGCAAGGGGCCTGACGGCGCATAACAGACAAGCCCGACCTCACCAGCAGCTGCTTTGGCCACTGCTTTGGCCTGAACATCTCCTGTGTCAACCGCTTCAGCACGAAGCAGAGGCGGCAGTTGTGGCGGGGTGCTTTCATCTGCGGGATCAGGTTCATAATACAGGCTCATGATGTACCCTCCGGTTTCAGATCTGCCCGCTCAATCAGGCTGACAGCAATCTGTTTGTAAGCAGCCGCATGCGGCGAGTTCGGCTCAGACAGGATAATCGGCATGCCTGAATCAGAGCCTTGCCTGACCGCCATCGATAACGGAATATCGCCTAACAGATCAATACCGCGGCGACGGGCTTCTTCAGCAGCCCCGCCTTCACCGAATATATGATCTGTGCGGCCACAGTCAGGGCAGTGCCAGACGGCCATATTCTGGACCATACCCAGAACCGGCACACCAGCCTTTTCAAACATGGTCAGGGCTTTGACCACATCCAGCAGGGCGATATCCTGGGGGGTGGAGACAATCACTGCGCCTGCCAGATTGACCTGTTGGGCCAGCGATATCTGGATATCCCCTGTGCCCGGAGGCAGGTCAATGACAATCACATCCAGCTCGCCCCAAGCGACCGCATTCAGCATTTGCGTCAGAGCTGACTGGACCATCGGCCCGCGCCAAATCATCGCCGTATCATCCGGGACCAGCAGCCCCATAGACATTAATTTAATGCCATAATTTTCAAGTGGCGCCACCATCTCGCCACCGACAGCAGGCGGCTTGCCAGACACCCCCAGCATACGCGGCTGAGACGGGCCATACACATCTGCATCAAGCAGCCCCACACGAAGCCCTTCCAGCTTGAGCGCAAGCGCCAGATTCACGGCTGTTGTTGATTTGCCGACCCCGCCTTTGCCAGAAGCCACCGCAACAAACCGGCGGACTTTGCTTTCCAGGATTTTTTCGCGGGTCTGGCCAGCCTGCGCTTCAGAAGACGATGCTGTTTGCGCAGCCGCGCGGCTTTCATGAGCGGTGACGATGACTGTCGCACTGGTCACTCCTTCGATGGCCAGGGCAGCCTGTTCAGCAGCTTTCCGGATCGGCTCCATTGCCGGCCCGCGATGCGGCGGAACCGCCAGCATGAAGCTGATGTTACTATCTTTTATCTGAATGCCCTGAACCAGCCCAAGCGAGACGATATCGCTGTTCTGAGACGGATCTTCAACTGCAGACAATGCCGCCAAAATCTGATCAGCTGTCACGGCCATCAGCTGTCTTTTGCCTCTGGCAGAATCAGATCAGCCTGAATTTCGTGGCTGAATTCAAGTTTGGCGATGTGAATGGTTGCGGTCACCGCCATCTTGTCGCCTGGGCGCGCGCCGCTCTGAACACGGGCCTGCAGGGCCTCTTCCAGCTGCTGATGCGTGGTCACCCCCAGCTGTTTCAGGAATTTGCGCATCGCCACCTCGCTGGCGCTCATTTCGGTCATATCTGGTTTTCTGTCTGACATGGTCTTGTTCCCTTTTTAATCATTTCTATCTTCAGCTGGTTATTGATACCGCACAGTGCCGCCTAAATCTTTTACCGGCACAGTATCGACATAGGTCAGGATCGCATCGACTTCATCGGGAGTGAGAAAAATCTGTTTGGTGGTGGCCAGCAGATCTTTGGGGCGTTCAGGTGATATGCCCTCAACCTGAACCACTGAGGGATGCGGCAACAAGGACCAGAAGGCGGCAAACCTGTCCTGCCAGTCCGGCAAAGATTTAATCGCCCCGAAAGAGGGGGTAGAACCAATGCCGCCATATTTATTCAAATCACCCACCACATGACAACGCGTGCAATGCTGACGGACCAGCTTTTCGCCCTGTTTCAGCAGCGCGCTTTGTTCAGCCTGAACAGCAGACACACTGACAAGGCTGGTCATCCCCAGGACAAGACCGGTGAGCAAGCTTGTAAAGCGGAACAAAGAGCGTGTCATTATCTGGCTCCGTTAACAGATCATAACGCAGGGTCAGCCATATTTTCACGCAGCATATCCTGAAACTGTGCGGTCATATGGGTGATCCAGGCGTCCTGATCGTCAATATCAACGACATTTTTGCCCACATGGCCGGTGTAACGGGCGGCGGCATACATCAACGCAAAATGAAGTTCTGTTGCCAGAATTTTTTTGTTTCGATCATTGGCAAGAGAAATAAACTGATCGGCAACGCGCAGGAACGCGTCCTGATCCAGAACGCCTTTTTGTTTGGTTTGCGGGCGGTGATGCCACTGTGGCAGGTCCATTTTCATAATCTCCGTATCAGATGTTTATCTTCATCTTTGTTGTTTATCTATTTCCGTGTAATCAGACCGCCTGATGGTCTGTCAGCCAGGCTTTCAGATCAGATGACTGGGCCTGGATCTGGCGATCCTGTTCGTAATACCGTGAAATCAGCTCAGCCCCCAGCTCTGTCAGCTCGAGGGCGTTATCCGAACTCCCAACCGATCTGACAAGTGGTGCTGCAAAGCCATCTGACATCAGTTTGAGCAGGCTTGAGGCCCGGTCCTCTGGCATCGCCATCGCCGCAGCCGCCAGGGTAAGTGAGCCTGTATTGCCAATCTGCTGCAGCAGATTGATCTGGCCCAGACCTACCGTCGCCCGCCCCACAAACAATTTCAGGCGGATCCCGGCCGGCCGAACGGCCTGGTCTGCGGCAAAGCGGTCTGGCCGAACAGCCTTAGAGGACATAGATGACATCACAACTGCCCCCTTAACAGGCGTGAAAAGAAACCCTTGTGCCGATGCCGCCCTCGCCGTTAAGATGCTGGCCTGTCTGATTATGAATATCACATCATGACCAGACAGCTGCGTTCGCGACCATCAGCGTATTGAGACTAAATATTGCCATGAAACTGCCCTATCAGAGCAAGGCTGCGTTCCGCCTGATAAAAACTGCTTTTCTGCTCTGGACCTGTTCTGTGCAGATCAGCCTGGCCGCGCAGCCTTATATTTTGTTGCAATCCACCACATCAACGCTGAATTCAGGCTTATATGATCATATTCTGCCCCGCTTCCGTGAGGATACCGGAATTGAGGTCCGTGTGGTGGCGGTCGGATCAGGTCAGGCCTTGCGAAATGCGGCAAATTGTGACGGAGATGCGGTACTGGCCCATGCCCCTGAAGATGAGCTGGCCTTTATGGCACAGGGTTATGGGCTGTCCCGTCTGCCGGTCATGGAAAACCGCTTTATTGTGCTGGGCCCGCAAAATGACCCGGCCGGTGTTTCACAGGCATCTTCAGTTACCGAAGCATTTCAGCTTATCGCCGATAAAGGCGTTCGGTTTCTGTCGCGCGGGGATGACAGCGGCACCCATCAGGCAGAACGTGCCTTATGGGCTGAAGCCGGCATTGATATCAGCGCGCCTGACGGCAGCTGGTATCTGGAGGCTGGTCAGGGAATGGGCGCCAGCATTAATCTGGCGGTGCAGTTACAGGCTTATTTACTGAGCGACATCAGTACCTGGCGCGCCTTTGCCAATAAAGCAGATCATAAGATCCTGTTCCAGAGTGCTGAGGCTGCGCTGGCCAACCGCTACAGCATTATAACGCTCAGCCCTGCACATTGCCCGACAGTTCATCATGACGGGGCCAAACAATTTGCCGACTGGCTGACCGATCAGGCTGGACAGAAACAGATTGCCAGCTTTCAGCTGAATGGCCAGCAGATGTTTACCCCTATCGCCGGACATAGTGAAAAATGAAAATATCCACGGCACCGCCTTCAGCCTTCATCCTTGGCGCGATTGACCAATGGATGGCACAGCAGCCGGAGCGGAAGAGGATAGAGCTGGTTGATCTGGCCTGCGGGACCGGACGACATGTCACAGCCCTTCTTGATCGCGGCTATCCGGCCTGTGTTCAGATCACGGCAGCGGATATCAATACCGGTCATCTGGAGACCATGCTGGCGGGTCTGCCAAAAGACGCGCCGGTCAGGACAGTTTGCACAGATTTGGAGCAGGACGGCGCAGTATTAGCTGCGCTTCTGGGACAGGCTCAGTTTGATCTGGTCCTGGTGACCAATTATCTGCACCGCCCGTTACTGGGACAGATGTTCGGGCTGGTCAGGCCGGGCGGGCTGATTTTATATGAAACCTTCGGTCAGGGAAATGAAGCATTTGGCAAGCCGTCAAACCCCGATTTTCTGCTCGCTGAAGATGAGCTTATGTCTGTTGTACCTGATGATTTCACAATCGCTCACCAGTTTTTCGGCCAGCGGCAGACGCTGTATCATGAGCGGCCGCCAGCGATTATCTGCCAGCTGGCGGCTCAGCGCGGCAGATAAGCTGTGTGTTTATTTTGTACCGATTGACCGGCCTGCCCCTTCAGGAAGCGGCAATACTGCATGCGCCCTGGCCATCGCTTCGATACGGTTGGCCATTGGCGCCTGGAACGGTGCTGTTCGGCCAGCCTTCATATCAACATGAAGCCACATCTGTTCAGCTGTTGCCACCTCAACACCAGCTGCTGTGACGCAGGAATGCCACAGCCTGACACGTTTTTCATCAGCACTGATAATTTGTGTGGTGACATAAAGCACATCCCCCAGCTTGGCTTCCGCCAAATGCCGCAGATGCGTTTCAACCGTATAGACGCTGTAGCCCTGGTCCAGATAATCGCGATCAAGACCCAAATCTTCCAGCAACACATCAGAGGCTTCGCTCATTACCTGGAGATAGCGAAATTCAGTCATATGACCATTATAGTCAATCCAGGAGGGCAGGACTTCTGCTTTATGTTCACGATAGGGAACCTGTTGTTCAGGCAAAGTCGGCGGCAACTGGGTCCGGCGCGCCTCGTCCCAGCCTGACAGCACAGACCCTGCTGCCCAGTGATGGTCTTTCAATACTTTCAAAAACCCGACCAGATTGCGGTCACGCGCCCGTTCAAGTTCACGAATGGTCAGATGTCCTGATTGAGCATCAGACTGGCTAGCGATGGTGTCAATCAGCTCGTCAGTCAGGTCCGGCACATCCATCAGCTTGGTCCAGGGCCAAGCCAGAGCCGGGCCAAATTGCGCAATGAAATGACGCATGCCCGCTTCACCACCAGCCACACGATAGGTCTCAAACAGGCCCATCTGGGCCCAGCGCAGACCAAAACCATGGGTGATGATATCGTCAATATCTTTGGTGGTCGCAATACCGTCATTGACCAGCCACAACGCCTCTCGCCAGACTGCCTCAAGCAGGCGATCGCCAATATGTGCGTCAATCTCGCCAGCAATTATCACCGGCTTCATGCCGATTTCATCCAGCATATCCTTTGCTTTGAGAATATAGCTGTTCTCTGTACCGCCCACCAGCTCTACCACAGGAAGCAGATACACAGGGTTGTAGGGATGTGCGACAATAATCTGCTCTGCACAGGCCGCCCCTTCACGCAGCTGGGTTGGGGTAAAGCCAGAGGTGGAAGAGGCAATCACGCTGCCTTCACCTGCATGCTCTTGAATATCTGCAAAGACCTGATGTTTGATAGTCAGCCGTTCAGGAACAGATTCCTGTATCCAGTGCGCACCAGACACGGCCTGTTCCAGCGTCTGGCAAAAGACAAGCCGCCCTTCATCTGGCAAGCTAATATCGGCCAGCAAAGGCAGGCTGGCCCGGGCATTGTCCAGAACCTCACCTATTTTGCGGTGGGCATCAGGGTCCGGGTCAAAAATATGCACCGTCCAGCCATTCAAAAGGAACCTGGCCGCCCAGCCGCCGCCGATAACGCCGCCCCCAATAATCGCTGCTGTTTTTGCCATATCTCTCATATTTGTCTGTCCTTTTCTGCTCAGGCAGGGCTGCGCTTTTCAAGCTGCAGCTCGGCCCGCACCTCGTCAGGGGTCATCAGGCCAACCCCCATCCGGTCAATAATCTCAGCTGCCTTGGTGACCAGCTGGTCATTGGTGGCCAGAACACCGCGTTCCAGATACAGATTATCCTCGAGCCCCACACGCACATTGCCGCCCGCCAGAACCGCCGCCGCCACATAAGGCAGTTCATGTCGGCCAATGGAAAACGCCGAAAAGGTCCAGCTGTCCGGTAGATTATTGACCATGGCCATCAGCGTATTCAGATCATCAGGCGCGCCCCAGGGAATCCCCATACAGAGCTGAACCATCACCGGGTCTTCGATCAGCCCTTCTGAGACCAGCTGTTTGGCCAGCCACAAATGACCTGTATCAAAGGCTTCAATTTCCGGCCGCACACCCAGATCACGCATCATCCCGGCCATCGCGCGCAACATGCCGGGTGTATTGGTCATCACGTAATCAGCTTCAGCAAAATTCATCGTCCCGCAGTCAAGCGTGCAAATTTCCGGACGGCATTCAGCGACATGGGACACCCTGTCTTCAGCAGAAGCCATGTCGGTTCCGGCCGCATTCAGGGGCAGAGGCGCATCAGGCGGGCCAGTCACCAGATCACCGCCCATGCCCGCAGTCAGATTGAGGACCATATCCACATCCGCTGCCCTGACCCGGTCTGTGACTTCGCGATACAGGGCCACATCACGTGCAGGGGCCCCTGTTTCAGGGTCACGCACATGGCAATGCACCACTGCCGCACCAGCCTTTGCCGCAGCAATGGCCGCATCAGCGATTTGCTGTGGGCTGCGCGGGACATGCGGGCTTTTGTCCTGAGTGCCACCAGAACCGGTGATGGCTGCGGTGATGAAGACTTTTTTACGCATAGACAAGGGCATGGGCTGGCATCCTTTTCAGGGGCATGATAAATTGAAACGGGTTTATTCTACTCTTATTAAGAGAGATGTTGTTTAAAAAAATACAGATAATTTCGCTGAAAATTACCCTAAACACGTCATTCCGGCCACACAGCAGAAAGACCGCATTATGACAGATAAGATTTTGTTGCCAGACGGGCTGACCTTTAATGCTGACGACCTGATCCCCGCTATCGCTCAGCAATATGATACAGGCGAGGTATTAATGATGGCCTGGATGAACAAAGACAGCCTGGCTGAGACGCTGGCCACAGGGCGGGTCTGTTACTGGTCACGTTCCCGCCGCAGCTTCTGGCGCAAGGGCGATACATCAGGCCATATCCAGAAACTGATAGAGCTGCGATATGATTGTGACGGCGATACAGTCCTGGTGCTTGTCGACCAGACCGGGGCTGCCTGTCACGAAGGCAGCCGCAGCTGTTTCACCTGCAAGGTGGACAGCAACGGGGATGTCAGCAGGGCAGATACCGCGCTGCCGACAAAGGTAAAGGATAGCTTAATATGACCGACAAGCCGCCAGTCATCACTGTATCGAAAGAAACCATCTGGCATCTGACCTGCGGGGCATGTGGTTATTACTGGACCGTGCCAACAATGAAAGAGGCAGATGACCCGACCAGACGATCATGGACCTGCCCGCTTTGTGCGACCAAAAGCGCGGCTGAACGTGTGGACAGTGCTGGTGCATAAATGGCCTGGGCGCATCACTGGTCTGAACGCATAAATAGTCCCCGGCGAAGCAACGGTTCAGGCGGTAATTTTTTTCAGCGCATCTTCGAAACTGGCCACGGTGCGGTCAATATTCATCAGCTTATCCAGCCCGAACAGACCGATGCGAAAGGACATGTAATCATCCGGCTCGCCTACCTCCAGCGGAACGCCTGCTGCAATCTGCAAGCCCTGCTGCATGAACTTTTTGCCTGACTTCAGGTCAGGATCATCAGTGAAGTTCACAATCACAGACGGTGCTTTAAAGCCTTCAGCCGCCACCGACATAAATCCATAAGATTCAGTCAGAGCGCGCATACGCACGCCCAAATCAATCTGGGCCTGTTTCACCTTGTCAAAGCCAATATCACGGGTTTCATGAAGCGCGTCACGGAACTGACGCAGCCCGTCTGTCGGCATGGTGGCGTGATAGGCATGACCGCCATTTTCATAAGCCTGCATAATGGTCAGCCATTTTTTCAGATCTGCTGCATAAGATGTGCTTGTGGTTGCCTCAATCCGAGCCATCCCGCCCTTGCCCAGCATCACAACCCCGGCACAGGGGCTGGCTGTCCAGCCTTTTTGCGGGGCGGTCAGCAACACATCAACCCCCAGCGCGGCCATATCCACATAAAGCGCACCAGAGGCCACACAATCCAGCACAAAAATCGCGCCGGCTTTATGCGCTGCATCAGCAATACCGGCGATATAGTCATCGGGCAGGATCATGCCAGCAGAGGTTTCCACATGCGGGGCGCAAACCACATCCGGCCTGTAGTCAGCAATTTGCTGTTGCAATTCAGACAGAGGGGCCGGTGCGAAAGGCTGGCGGGTATTGCTGCCATCTGAGGTTGCCTGCTGGCGGGCATATAACACCTTCGTATCTGACGCAATGCGGCCTTTTTCAAAAATTTCAGACCAACGAAAGGAAAACCAGCCATTACGGATCACCAGACATTTGGCATCTGTGCCAAACTGGCGGGCAATCGCCTCCATGCCAAAGGTGCCGCCCCCCGGAACCAGAATTGCGGCTTCTGCATTATAGGCTGATTTCAGCCCGACAGACAGATCCCGCATCACCCCCTGGAAGGTTTTTGACATGGAGTTCAAGGACCGGTCATTAAATACAACCGAATATTCCAGCAGCCCGCCCTCATCCACGTGATCAAACAGCGCCATTTCTGTCTCCCTAATCAAAAGCTGGCAAAATAATGCTGCCAATTCATGGAATAACACAACGGTCCATAATGCCACAGCAGCCTTTTGCTGCTACTAACATGGACAGAGCTCACCCCAGTTTCAACCGTGAGCAGAGATAAAGGAAGCGTGCTGATGGCCAATCCCCCACATCGTCCTGCCCCTGGCAGTCCTGAATTCCACCGTCTGTGGCCGACCTTGTTCATGGCGGTCACCCTGCCCGGACATGAACAGGCCAATGCCATGCTGAGCGGACTGGTGCTGGAAAAAAATGCTGAACAAGAGCAAATGACAACTGATTATCTGAACCAGAATCTGATGGAAGAGGATAATCCAGCCGTATTATGGCTGAGCCAATGTTTCGACAGGGCCATTCAGGATTACGCACAAGAGGCAGGCATCACCTATGAGATGGACTGGGCCATTCAGGCCTGGCCAAATGTGAATTTCAGAGGTGATTACCATAATTTGCATAATCACCCGCATGCCTGGCTGTCCGGGACCTATTATCTGAATGTGCCTGACCAAAGCGCGGCAGATACGTTCCGGTCTGATTTGAACCCTGGTGCGATCAGTTTCTTTGACCCCCGCCCGCAGGCAAATATGGGCGCGGTCCGCGGTGATGGCCAGTTTGACCCTGAATTCAGACGTCTGCCTGAAGCAGGTGAATTATTCTTATGGCCTGCTTTCCTGCATCATCTGGTGCATCCGAATCTTGTGGATGTCCCGCGCCTGTCCATTTCATTTAATGTGGTGTTGCGCGACAAGGCCCGTTATTTATAGGCGTTCGGGCGATCAGTCGTCGCTGCGGCAGGTATAGGTCCGCTGGCATTGCAATGAGGGCGACAGGCTGACCACCGTATCATCTAACCCGCGGCCCTGACGCATATAGACACACATGCGTGACCCTGTTTCGGGGTCAATATATTGTCTGCGCAACCGGCAAATATTGGAAAACTGGGTTGGCGGTGTGGCCTTGCGGCGGCATTTTGCCGGCTCGCGCCCTAAAATGGTCTGTGGCCATGTCAGCCGCAAATTATCCCATAAAGAACAATGTGCCTTTTCTTCTGCCCCTTCATAAATCCGCCCTTCGCTGTGGGCCGCATTGGACAGCATAAAAAGCGTCATAAAACACGTGAAGAGAACGCAGAACATCCCTGGCCTGAGACGCTTAATTAACAATAAAGATACAGACATGTTCACCCTAATACCGACCCTGATCCAGATACGTCAGTCCAACCACCCCCAGGACTTTCACACCGCCAGTTTAACGTCACATACTGTTCTGTGTATAGGGGCAGCGCTGAGAAAACAGCGGCAACAGATGGCTGTTAAACAAATAGACGCATAGGCCGTTTACCAAAAACAGAGACAGAGCGACCGCGACAGGGCGCTGTGACCTCGACAAAGGTTTACAAACAGATGTCAGAACATAAAAAGGGGGGCATCCCCCGGACTAAGGGTGATAAGCAATGCTGCGCAGATATATCCAAATAGCCAGTCTTATGGCCGTTCTTTTCGGGCTGTCCGCCTGTCAATTCTTCATTGACGGCAGAGATGAATCCCTGCTGGTTGTAACTGCTGAAGAATGGGCCGAAATGCACCGCTATAAAGAAGAAAAGCGGATGGCAAAGATAGACGCAAACAGACCGCAGGCGATGCCCGGGTCTGAAGCCATCAGCTTTGCCAATTTATCAGATGCCTATCTGGCCGGATGCCGCACATTAGGAATTGTTGAGGTGCATCATTATGGCACTTACGAAGAAGCCTTGATCCTGATGCGCAATCAGGCACATCAGCTGGCAGCCAGTGTGATTGTGCCGCTGGATATCTATCAGGATAAAACCGCACGGGCGACTGATGCCGGACGGCTGAATTTTGTGAAAGGGCGGATGTTGCGCTGCCCGGATAAATCAGAAGAAGAAAGAGCATAAAGCAGATGAGCATGGTTATTGATCTTGCCGCCTACAAAGCGCAACAAAAGGCAACAGCGGCAGCCGAACGACGCAGCCGGAAACGAGCAGCAAACAAGCTTTTGGATGCTCAAAATATTGAACGGCTGACCGCGCAGATTGATACTCTGCTGGAAGAAGCTGCCCGCCGTGAGCGCCGCCCGGATACGGTAGCGATGGCCGCTGGACGATATGCAGCGATGCAGTTATTCAGCACTCATGGCCGGGCTCAAACTCAGGCCTTTTTTGAAGATTGTATTCAGACTGCTGAGATTTGTGACGATATTCTGGCTCAGCTGGATGATGAGTTTGTCTGATCAGGCTTACGTCTGACGGTCCCGGAAATATCCGCCCCGGAATCAACCGACAGGGCATGGGTGATCAGCTCTCCGGCGACAATTGCGGCCTCAGAAATGGTCAGGCTGTCTGCTTCCAGAACGCCATTAAACCGCCCGCCAACAGTGATGGTGCTGGCACGGATCAGCCCTTCAAATACGGCATCTTGCGCGATTTCAACGGTGTCGGCAATCATCTCCCCTTCAAACTGACCTGCGATCACCACTGTCTGGCCAGGCGCGTGAAACATGCCTGTTAATTTCAGATCAGCTGCGATAAAAGTTGAATCACTCATTGCCAGCTCAATCGTCTGTCGCTGACGGACCATCGCTGCGTTCTGGCGCCAGCATATCTGTTAAAAAACTGTCCTGCACGGCCGCCGCCGGATCCGCAGGTTTGTCATCCTGTTCTGTCCAGTTATGCAGGATATGGCAATTCAGCGCCGCCCCACGATCCATCTGTAAAGCATGATATTCAATTTCACCGAAAATTCGCGCCGTGCGCATCATCCAGACGCTGGCGGCCTTCATCCGGCCCTTATACGCCCCGGCAAACACCCCCAGCTTGATCTCCAGATTGCCATTCAGCTGGCCGCCTTCGTGAAGATGCAGGCGATCAGCAATAAGGTCAGCATTCATCACCCCATGGATGTCTATCGCAGAGGCCCTGACCAGCTTGCCGGTAAAGGTTGCCCCTGCGCCAATTACGGATTTGGGTGAGCCGGTATCTGACATCTGTTCCGCCGGTTATCTGTCGGTATGGGGAAGCGCGACAACATCGCGCCGCAATTCAGCTGCCGTCTGGACAAAATTACCATCAATTTGTGCCCCTTCATCCACCTGAATCGTCTGGTAAGATAAACTGCCTTTCAAAATCGCCCGAGATTTGATCTGTAGCCGTTCCACCTGAATATCCCCATCAACATGACCGTCAATCACCGCTGCCTTTGCCGTTATTTTCCCTGTCACTTTACCTGTGGATGAAATGGTCAGCTGGTCACAGCTGATATCCCCTTCAAGGGTCCCGGCCAGAAATACATGTTCAGGCGAATCAATCTGCCCTTTGATCTGAATATTCTGGCCAATATGAGCTGAATGCGGCTGGGCAGTGGTCTGAGCTGGCTTTTTTCCAAACATTGGGAATCCTGATATTTCAATGTGTTACTATTTTCCGCGCCAGCTTTGGTGCGGACAATGACTCAACAAGAGCCAGCTGTTCGATATAGATTAAACTAAATTAACAATAAACACTATAACAGCCGTAAAGCTGTCAGCATCTCAGACGTTGACAGTGACAGGACAGGGCCAGCCAGGCCGCATAACAGAGGCAAAAGACAATGGTCGTTGATGTGATTGATATCCGCAAGCGGATCGAAAAGATCAGAAATGAAGTGTCTGAAGCAATTGTGTCGAAGCACAGCTACAGCCTGCCTGATGAGCAGCTGCGCGAAGATGTGCAGTTCTCGGTTGAGGATGCAGAGCTGCGTGAAGCCGCTCCGGAGCTGCCGCTTGAGAATGAGGCTGTGCCTGCGCAAACACCTCAGACGGGTGTGTCAGAAACCAGCATTGCCATGCATAAGGCAATGACCAAAGCGATGTCGATGCCCGCATTCAATCTGAACATTAAAAACCGGCATTCCAGCGGTCTGTTAATCACGCTGATTATTCTGCAGCTGATGTCTAACCTGATGTTAATGGCGATTTTACTGCTGAAATAGGGCATGTGATGATAAGGTGGATGATCCGCAAACTGGCGTTTGTACTGCCGCCCGCTATCGATGCGGACAGCCAGCAGATGCGGTTTTCAACCACACAGAAACGCCTGTTCCTGCATGAAACCCGATTTCTGTTTTTGAGTGAGCGCGGCCCTGTAGAGCTGGCGTTGCGGCCAGGGATGGTACTGACCAGCCTGGGCAGCGGGGCAGCCCTGATCTGTCTTATCATGTTTGCGCCAGCGATGTCCGTCTTTTCATGGATGACCACCCTGCCGTCCGTGCCGGCATTGTCACAGCTGGCCGGCCTGTCGCCGCTGAGGACGGATAATCAGCAGCCTGTGCAGACCGCAAACAGCTTTTCGCTGTCATTTGACGGCAGCAGCCTGGCTGCGCTGCTGGAGGGGCTGAAGCCCGGCGATGAGATCAGGTCAGGCACATCACAACCCGCACCAACCTTGCCCGCGATGCAGCTGAATGAACCGCCGGGACAAGCAAAGACAGTGCTGGGACAAACAACGCTGGCACAAACAAGGCTGGCCGCCCGCAGGCAGCCAAACTTTACCGATATTGATGAGCCAACCGATGAGCTGATTCTGGACCCGCTTGATCGACAGCCAGATGAGAGCCCTGAACCCGTAATAGCCGCCGCAAGCATTGCGGTCCCGGCGGCCCGGCCCGCGCCTGAGCCCATGGATCCTGAATTTGTGCACTTTGATGGTATCAACAGACCGCCGTTGCAGTCTGAACAGGTCAAAATGCATCGCCGGTTTGCCAATGTTTTGGCTGAGGTAGGCCGGATTGAGGTGATGCTGAACCAGCTGGGTATCACCCCTGATGGCCTTCCACAGCCCTGGGACAACGCAAAACAGCCTGACGAACAACATTTGCCCGCGCTTTATATGCATCGCGACAATTGGCGGGAAATTCTGCATCTGATCCCGCTGAATGCCCCCTTGCGCTATTATTATGTGACCAGCCCTTACGGCATGCGCACAAATAAAAAATCCGGTCTGCGGCGGTTTCATCATGGCGTTGATCTGGCCGGAACCTGGAAAGCCCAATTGCGCCCTTCGGCAAGCGGGGTGGTCACATTCGCCGGACGTGATGGCGGGTTTGGCAAGGTTGTACGGATCGAACATGCGCACGGGATTGAGACAGTCTATGCCCATTTATCCTCTGTTCAGGTCAGTAAAGGCAGCTTTGTCACGCCGCAGGATATTTTAGGCACGATGGGCAATACAGGCCGTTCAGATGGTATGCATTTGCATTATGAAATCAGAATCAACGGCCAGTCAAAAGACCCTGAAGATTTCTTCTCTTTCGGGCACAGGCTGACGCTGACAGGCGCGTTGGCTGGTGATTTATAGAGCTGCGCGCGGCTCTTTGCTGTTCTGTTCTGTTTAATCTTTGGCTGAGATGATGTTATGGCACGCAGGTTGCAGTTTAATCTGTAGATCTGCAGTGCCGCAGATCGCTGCAAACAAAGGATATATGTCATGAACCCAAAAAAATATTCTGCTGAAAAAATGGCAATCAAATTTGTTGAGTTTGACCAGAATGACATGCCTGTATCTGAAAATGTTGTGCCGCTTGGCTTATATTTGCATGAACATGAAATCAGCGATCAGGAGCGGGAAATGACTGCCCAGCTCTCCGCTATGGTGGCCAAGCGTTAATTCACCCCCCCTCTTCATTTTTGTTTTGCCTGTTGCGGACAAGCCGCACAGATATCCACTGCGTCAGAGCAGATAAAAAAAAAGACCCCGACGGTCACGCCGCCGGGGTATAAGAGCAGTCAGAACTGACTGCGGTCTTTGGGAGAATTTGGTCTATATGCTTTACCGGAATTCAGACAGGCGGGCCTGCATCCGGCGCTGAGATGAAGAGGGAATATTCAGCATCTCGCGATATTTGGCGACGGTCCGGCGGGCCAGATCAATACCTTGTTCAGAAATCATCTTTGAGATGGCTTCATCACTGAGTGGCTTATTCGGGACTTCCTGTGAGATAATTTTCTTCACCATGTTGCGTACAGATGCTGCAGACGCATTCACATCAGAATCACGTGACGCAATATTCACACTGAAGAAAGATTTCAGCGGCATACCGCCTCTTGGTGTGGAAATCAGCAGCCCTGTGGTCACACGGCTGACAGTGCTTTCATGCATGCCAACCGCCTGGGCCACATCACGCAATGATAACGGCTTCAGATAATCAAGGCCCTTATCCAAAAAGTCAGTCTGATGACGGATGATTTCCGCGCTGATTTTCAATGTGGTCTGGTTGCGTTGTTCAACCGCCCGTTTCAGCCAGCGGGCATTGGTCAGGCTGTCTGATGAATAGTCCTGTACCGCCTGATCAGCACGTTTCTGGTTCGCCATCATTTCGGCATATTGTTCATTCACCAGAACCGCAGGCAGAGTGGACCGGTTCAGTTCAACAGACCAACCGCCTTTTTTGCGCGTCACAATCACGTCTGGGCTCGGCATTTCCCGGAATTCAATCCCCAGATGTTCACCTGGTTTTGGGTTCAGGGTGCGGATCACACCCAGCATATCAACGATATCTTCAGGCTCGCATTTGAATTTGCGTGATAACTGTTTGATTTCACCCCGGCCTAATTGTTCAAGATTATCCAGAAGCTGGCCAAACAAAGGTGTATATTGTTCAGATTCAATCAGCTGAATTTTCAAACATTCTGCAAGGTTGCGCGCAAACAGACCAGCGGGTTCAAACCCCTGCAGTGCGGCCAGAACAGCCTCTGCCTGTGTTTCTGAACAGCCACTTTCCGCAGCGATATCCTCTACGGTAGTGCCGATCCAGCCCGTTGGTTCAAGCGCATTAATAAAATGTGTCGCAATGATGCGGTCTGTGGGATCTGTAAACGTCAGGTTCATCTGTTTAAACAGCATCGGATAAAACCCATCTTCTGCAGACAGATTATCGATCAAATCAAAATCGCCATCCGCAAAGCCCTGGCTGGGGCCGGATGCGCGGGGCATATCGACAAGCGCGGTATCAAATCTGTTTTCAACTTCCTGATGCTGGGTCGGATCATCGCTTAATGCTGCGCTTTCCCGCAAAGCTGACACATCATTCTGACCTTCAGTAGCAGACAGATTTTTGTTCAGCGCTTCAGCGTCAGCCGGACCAGCCGTTTGCTTTGTGGTCTCATTCAGGGCAGTTTCGGTTGCGCCGGTCACCTCAAGAAACGGGTTGTCATACATCTGTTCCTGAAGATGTTGTGATAATTCCAGATTGGTCATCTGCAGCAGCTTGATCGCCTGTTGCAGTTGCGGCGTCATGACCAGTGACTGCTTCTGACGCAGCTTTATGGACTGTGATAATTGCATAACATGTCTCCCTTCATGTCTTCCTCGCCACCCACACTGGCCAGACGGCATGCCATTTGCAAAATAAACGTTTGACAGCCCCATCTGTCAGAATTTTATCGTGTAAAATACATGTATTTCAATATGTTAAAAAATGTTGTTAATGTTTTGTTAAGTTTTATGTCAGAATTCAGACAGCACATCTGTGCTGTGTCGGCCTCATCATCAGGTCAGAACCGCTGACGCCAGGAGCAAGAACGCCATGTTTTCCACCCGCACAGACGTTAAACGCGAGCCCTGCAGACGCTGTCAGATCCTGCGTGTCTATCTGGCAATGATTTTAGGGGTGATTGTATTCGGAGTTCTGGCACGTGACCTGCTGGACGGGCTGGCCGGACTGACGCCGCACATGTTTGGTTACGCGTTTGCAGGCCTGCCGGTTATCCTGTTTGCTGCTAAATTTTGGGCACATAAACGCAAATCAGCCCAGAAACAGAGCCGCTAGCGATCGCGCACCAGCCGTACCGCCAGCCGCTGATAAGGAAAAAAACGGCCATAGCTGTGCCCGGTCATAAAATTCACTGACCAGAGATTTTTCGGTGAAATCCAGTTTTTCTGTCCGGTCCAATAGGGCTCTGACACCGTGCCGGGAAACACCGTCTCGTCAATCTTTGGGGCATCACAGCTGGTGCAGACCAGATATTCAAGTTCTTCACGGGTAGGCAGGCGCCATATGCCGCCCAATTCGCTATTCGCCAGACGGACAGCTTCGGCTGCTTCATCCTGGTTCAGGCGTAACACCTCGCCAACACAAGCACCATCCTGATAGCGCTGCCCCACAGAACAGCGCAGCCATTCCACCCCTGAACGCAGATCGATCACCCGATCGGCACGCACAACATAAGTGCCATCAGATGAGGTTTGCGCCAAACCTGTTCCAAATATTGCCAGCCACAGGCCAACAACACAGACAAAACCAGATAAGCAGCAGCGAAAACGCCTCATTTAATCCTCTTAACAGGTCAGTGTCCCGTTCATATTTTAAATATAAGCAAATTAAGATATATTGACCATGTCTAAATCAGAAGATGCCCGGCCAGGAAAGACTGTTCAGGCGACGAGAAAGTATGAGGCAGACTGAGCGGGCATCGGTCAAAAAGCAGACAGATAGCCGGTTTTGGTATCAAACTTGCAAAATCTCCGGTGGCGTCGTGTATGCGGCCAGCTGTGAATAACATAAGCAAACAGGTGAATTCTTCATGGATATAGCGTCTCTTATCGGGTTGATTGGCGGTGTCGGCATGATCATCGGAGCGATGATTTCGGGCGGCGGGCTGGCTCCATTTGTTGATATTCCGTCTATCCTGATTGTGTTCGGCGGCACAGCCTTTCTGGTCTTATATGCCGTTCCACTGCCAATTTTTCTCGGCCATTTCGCAGCGATGGGAAAGGCCTTTATGCCCCCTATCAAAAAAATGGATGAGCTGATCGAGCGCATGGTTGAGCTGTCCGGCATTGCCCGCAAAGATGGCATGATGGCCCTGGAAGGCCAGGAAGTACCGGACAAATTTTTCCAAAAAGGGTTGCAGATGCTGGTCGATGGTGCAGATGAAGCCAAGCTGGTCACCCAGCTGAATAAAGAGATTAAGGCGATGAAAAAGCGCCATGAGGTAAATCAAAATGCGGTCAAAGCCTGGATCGATATCGCACCGGCCATGGGTATGGTGGGCACGCTGATTGGTCTGGTGCTGATGCTGGGCAATATGTCTGATCCAAAAGCGATTGGCCCGGCGATGGCGGTGGCCTTGCTGACCACAATGTATGGCGCAATCATCGCCAACGTATTGTTTTTGCCGCTGTTAAATAAGCTGGAAGGCTATACCGAATATGAGGTGGTCTATCGTGAGATGGTGGTCACAGGCCTGCGCAATATCGCCCGCAGTGAATCGCCGCGCAATATTCAGGATCAAATGGTCGCTAACCTGGCGCCGAAGATGCAGGAAAAACTGGAAATGGCGTAACAGCGGTCTGAAACTCTCCCTTCGGACCAGCCCCCGCCCCCTTCAGATAAAGGCAGAAAACAATGGCAGAAGCCCAAGCGCAGGAAATTGAAGAAGAACAGGAAGAATGCCCGAAATGCCCCCCTGTGGGTGCACCGGCATGGATGGCCACTTTTGCGGATATGGCCACGCTGTTGATGGCGTTCTTCGTGCTGATTCTGTCATTTGCCGAATTTAATGTGCCGAAATTTAAACAAATCTCTGGCTCGCTGCGGAACGCTTTCGGGGTACAGAAAGTCGTACCTATCGTTGAACAGCCAAAAGGCACAACTGTGCTGTCCTTGAATTTCAGCCCGTCGCCGAGCCGGTCTGTCACCAATGAGATGACCCAGCAAACCACGCAGGTCAACCAGCCTGAGCTGGAGGTCCAGAACAAGACCAAAGACAGTGATGGTGATGCCGAAGACAGTGCAGATAATGTGGTCAAAGCCCTGGAAGAGGCCATTGCCAGAGGCGATATTGAGGTGCAGACCTTAGGGGAAAAGGTGGTGGTGAATTTCACCCCGACAGAAGCTGAAGAACAAGATTTGCCACAATTGCTGCAGAAAACCCTGAATGCGGTTGAACGGGCAAAATCAGCTGCCGGAAAATCAGATCAAGAAGTGATGTTTGGCGGGCTGGAAGGCACGCTGGCCCAGCTGGCCCAGGCCACAGCTGAATTAACCCAGCAAGCCCAGGCCCAGGCCGAAAATCAGAAACAATCTGTGGATGAGGCGAAAAAGGCTGCAGATGAGCTGAAAATTGCCCTGCGTCAGGAAATTGGCCAGGGGCTGGTCGCGGTTGAACAGGATGAAGATAAGGTGATTGTCACCGTTGGTGCAGGCGGGGCCTTTGCGTCCGGATCTGCGGACCTGACCCCTGAGGCAATAGAGATTATGCAGCGCATCGCCGGTGTGAATGCCGAAAATGACAGCGAGATTACCGTATCCGGCCATACCGATAATGTGCCTTTGATCTTTGGCTCGCGCTACCGTGATAACTGGGATCTGGCCGCGGCACGATCTGCATCAGTGGTGCAGTCCCTTGCCGGTGACGGGGTGATCACAGATAACCGTCTGGAAGCCATCAGCTATGGCGAGAGCCGCCCTGTGGACAGTAATGATACAGCTGTCGGCCGTGCGAAAAACCGCCGGATTGAGATTGAGATCAATTACTAAAGGCATGAGGTGGGGGGAATTTGTAAAAGCCCCCTCACCCGTTCTGATGCTGACAAGATAAAACAGAGTCAGCCCTCAGCTGATCCAAAAACACCTTTACGCTCTGTTAAAAATCAGGGCTGGCGCATCAGTTTCATCTGGGCCTCCAAAATTTCTGTCTGCCGTTTTTGCTGGTTCACTATCTGACGTAACATGACTGACTGAACTTGCGTCTGTGCCATAATCACATAACCCATCGCCACCAGCCCGCATAACAGCGCGGCAAAGACTACACCCACCGCCACCAGTCCCACGCCAGAAAGCAAGGCAAGCATGCCTGCTTCTGAAGCTGCGATGAGGGCGGCAACTCCGGCAAACGCTGCGCCCAATACAATCAGCCAGGCTATAATGGCGTTAATCCCGCCCAACAATCCGGCCAACATCTGACTGCTGCTCTGCACCTAGCCTGATATCTCAGTAGTTTGCATATCACCCTCCTGTGATGAATTATCAGCAAACAGGCTAGCACAGGCAGATTAATATTTGGTTAGTCAGAATAAGCTTTTCCACTCATTCTTACCTTGCAAAGGAAAACAGATAATGACCACTATTTTCAACCGCGCTATCAGCTAAGCTGAGCAGCTGGTTGTTTCTGTTCAGGAGAGAAAATCGAAACTAGGGATGTGACAGCCTTAAGCCGTATTAAGCTGTTTTTGGCGCACCGCTATCGGTTTCAGCATCCAGATCAGCTTTGGCTTCTTTAATCAGGGCTGCCAGGCGTGCTTCTTCAGCCTCGTCAATTTTGGGGTCCGGGACATGCGAGAAGGCAAACCGGCATTTTTCATCAAACCGGCGCAGGCGTTCCTGGGCTTCACGGGTAGACCGTTCAGCAAAGATAAACCAGAAATAATGTTCCAGATACAAAGAATAGCCCCGCATCAGCGCGGTCTGGGCTTTATGAAAATACACACATAACAGCACATAAACCAGCCCGAACAAGGCCAGATTGATAAAGCCTGAGACAATATAGGTCGCCAGAACAACCCCTAATGGGGCCCACATACGGTGATAGAGCAGCCAGAACAGAGGTGCGACCGTTGCATAAGGAGAATAGTCAGTGCGGTACAGTCGCACACGCCGGCGCATATCGCGCAGGGCTTCAAACGGGAAATATGTGTCTTTCGGACCAATTTCATGCTCAGGCTGTTTTTCCAAAATCTGCGCCACATCCTCATCAGAGGCATAACGATAGCCGCAGCCTATCGGCTGATCGACAAAGACTTCGAAAAATTCACCTTTGCGGAAAATCGTGAATAAAGCCGGCAAATCATTATATGAGGCAAGGGTTTGATCAAAACGGTCAATATCCCATGTGATCGGATTGCCATCCACAGCCACAAATACATCGCCTGCCTTCAGCCGCAAATCGCGCCCGTGTGACAGCCGGCCGACAGCCTCAATCGCAATAAAGGACGGTCCTTTGTCGGTCTGGTCTGGATCTGTCTGGGGATTGGTGCCGGGTTCAGCCATAAATTCAGCCTGTTATTCTGCTTATGTGTCTGTCAGATTTCGGACGTACTTATGGAAAGCTGATCTTATCCTGCTGAACCTCAAGCAGGCGCAGGATTTTCATATTCTGACCTGCCAGCATCTCGACCTGGGCAGAGGTGTTTTGTTGGGCAGCAGACAACGCGCCAATTTCAGCATTATTGACCAGCTTGCCTTCTACATTCTTAATTGATTTGCCCAACGCAGCTTCCATGCTGGCCAGCTTGACGGCCAGCTGATTATTCTGGCCCATCGCCTTGGAGATCACCTCGGTTGACAGGCTTTCAGACAGAGCCTGATTAGAGGCTGCCATTGCTTCAGCTGAGGCCCGCATTTCAGTTGTCAGTGTCTGAGAGGTCATCTCAATCAGCTGCATCAATTGCGTCATTTTATCTGAAGATTCCTTGTTCAGCGCAACCAGTTCAGCCTGTTGTTCAAGAGCCACATTCAAGTCACCAAGAACAGAATTCAGCTCGTCAATATTTTCAGCAAATACCACCAGCCCTTCCCGGTTGGTCTTGGTCATCAGGCGCAGCTCGCCCAAGGTTTTGAAATATAAAACCGCCGAAAAGCCAATTCCCGCCACAGCCGCTGCCATTGCGGTTACAAAGGTGATGGTGGTATATTTATGAATCTGAGACACTTTGCTCTCCAGCTTTTTATGTTCACGTTTGACCTGACTGTATTCAGAGGTGACGTCGGTTGCGGCATCTGCTGCATCCAGAGCCAGCTTTATGCTTTCCTGTACCGAATTCAGTTCGCTAGACATTGATCTCAATCCTTATCCACGTGTTGTGAACAGCGCCTGTGCCCTGTCCCGTTTATCCCGTGATATCCACTTCACCCGGACGCTTTTTCCGCGGTTTTGCCCGCAACGCCTTCATAGACGGGTTTGGTGAATAATATGCACATTGTATGCCAGTTGCCTCATACACTGTCTGCGCAGGCAGGTTTTTGCCCTTAAAGCCAAATTTACGGCATCCCCACGGCCGGTTCGGGTCATAGGTGATGAAAAAATGCTGACACCCATGACAGCTGATACGGAATTTTGACAGGCCTTTCATGAACCGCCTCTCAGCTTTTCCACCAGATCATGGATCACATAGCGCAGACCGCCTGCAAAACAGGCCAGAGCACATACACCCAGTCCCCAGCCGCGCAAACCGTATCCCGCGTCAAGATAATCTGTTGCCTGAAGCGCAAAGAAGGCCGCCAGCACAAAATAACATACAGTGCTGATTAAGGTGCCAACTGTGCGTTCATGAGATTTACGCTTCATATCCGCCTCTCTGGTTGCGATCCTCTTTCATAGACTGACCATGTTCAGTGAAATGCAGATCTTCCGGGATGTCCACATCAGGTTCAGCCAGCGCTTCTCCTTTGTCTATTCGATACAAATAAGCCAGCACAACCGCGACCGCCTGATAGAGCTGTTCGGTAATTTCTGCCCCAATCTCGCCCGTATAATATAAGGCACGCGCCAGAAGCGGAGAACGGAATACAGTCACATCAGCCCCCTTCGCCCGGTCAATAATCTGGTGCGCCATATTTCCGCGGCCCATCGCCAGAATGCGCGGTGCTTCTGATGAGCCAACCTCATATTTCAAGGCCACAGCAAAATGAGTCGGGTTGGTGATCACAGCAGTTGCATTTGGCACATCATCCAACGCCGCCTGCTGACGGCCCGCATTGGCCGCTGTTTCCATCTGCATCCGCCGAATCTTGGCTTTGACCTCTGGTGAACCTTCGGTTTGCTTATATTCATCCTTGACCTCTTGCTTGGTCATCCGCAGTGATTGAATATGCACATGACGCTGCCAGAAATAATCGATCATCGCGATGATCGCCAGGATCACCAGCAAGGCCCCAAGAACAACCGGAAAATTCAGCAAAGACGCTACCGTCGCTGTGACTAAGTCACGAGACGGCAATTCCAGAACGCCAGGCAAACGCGCATAAATCACAGCCGCGGCAATCCCAAACAGCAAAAACACCTTCAGAAGGGATTTCACAAGCTCCATCAGCCCTTTGGAGCCAAACATACGTTTGAACCCCTCGATTGGGCTCAACCGGTTACCTTTGAAGCTCATCGCTTTTGGAGCAAAATTCAGCCCCCCGACAGCCGCCTGTGTGCCAATCACAATCACCATCATCGGAATGCCGACCACAAGGCTGGTGATCACCACCGCAAAAATCAGTTCAGAGAAGCGTTCAACCATCATCGTCATCAAATCATCCGGCCGGTTGAAATGAAACAGACGAGACCAGTAGGCCAGAGCCTTTTGCGCAAACATAGGCGTAACAAACATCATCACAAAGGCGGCAAACATCGTTGTGAAGACGAACATTTCCTTTGAGGAAAGGACTTTGCCGTCTTCAGCGGATTTCTCGAGTTTTCGTTGGGAGGGGTCTTCGGTCTTTTCCTGACCGTCTTGACTTTCTTCAGCCATAAGTCACTGCCCCCATCACAAGTTGAAGATTATCCATCGTAGAGATGACCACATCTTTCAGCGCAAGAGAAATCACCCCGACAGACATATATAACACCACAAACACCGCCATCATGGAGATAGGAAAGCCAAAGGAGAACAGGTTCAGTTGAGGGGCAGAACGGGTGATAACCCCGATTGCCAGATTGATCAGCAACATCGTGATTGCAATTGGCAGCATGATAATCGACGCTGCCACAAACATAGATCCGGCAGCCGAAATACCGCCTTTGATCAGCACCCCAAATGCAGGCATTGCACCGATCGGCAGATAGCTGTAGCTTTCCAGCATGGTCCTGATCACCACCAAATGACCGTTCATGCCTAAAAACAACACTGTTAAAAACATCGACAGCATTTTTGACACCACAGGTGTCTGGGCCCCGGTATTCGGGTCGACTTGCGCAGCAAAACCCAGACCAGCTGAAGAGGCAATTTTTTCACCGGCCAGAACCGCGGCGGAAAACCATATGGTGACAATCAGCCCTGCAGACAAGCCGACCACTAGTTCAACCACAACCACACCAAGAATGCGTAATTCACTGAAGCTTTCCACTGTGGGCACCGGGACATACCCCATCACCACCACACCCAGCAGAGCTGCCAGAATAACACGAACCTGAAGCGGTACAGCTGCTGCGCCAAAAACAGGAACAGCAATCAAAAACGCGCCAATCCGCAAAGTGGCCAGAAAAAACTGGGCCAGCACAGACATCACCGACTGCAGCTCCAGCCCGGGCAGGCCGCCCATAGTGTCCAGTAATGTAAGCGGAAGATGCATAAGCCCCGGACCTTTACTAGCCAACCTGCGTGATCTGGTCAAAAATAAAGGCAAAATAATCAGTCAGACCGACCAACATGTAATTGGCAGCCAGACCAAATGTCAGCAACACCAGCACCACTTTTGGCACAAAGCTGAGCGTCATCTCGTTAATAGAGGTGGCCGCCTGGATGATGCCGATCAGCAGACCAATCGCCAATGCCACACCCAAAATCGGACCGGAAATCATGACGATCTGCCACATGGCCATCCGCAGGAATTCAACATTCATATCAAAATCAAACATCAGATCGTCTTTCTCATTCAGGGCTGTTTAAAATCATCACGCGGTATAGGTGGCCACCAGCGAGCCCACAGTCATCGCCCAACCATCAACAAGCACAAATAACAACAGCTTGAACGGCAGGGACACCAGCATCGGACTGAGCATCATCATCCCCAGAGACATCAGAACAGAGGCGATCACCATGTCGATCACCAAAAATGGCAGAAACAACAGAAAACCAATCTGGAAAGCGGTTTTGAGCTCTGAAGTGATGAAGGCCGGCAACAAAATGGTCAGCGGCACATCTTCAGGCTTATCAAAGCCGGTTTCATTGGCCATATCGGCAAACATATTCAAGTCATCTTTGCGGGTATTCTTAACCAGGAAGCCTTTCATGGTATTGGATGCATTGGTCAATGCAATATCTGCAGAAATATCACCATTCAGATAAGGGTCTGCTGCATCTTCATAAACCGTTGTCAGGGTCGGGGCCATGATGAACAACGACAAGAACAGAGCAATGGCAATCAGGACCTGGTTTGGCGGTGTCTGTTGTGTGCCCATAGCCTGGCGCAGAATAGACAGAACAATGATAATCCGCGTGAACGATGTCATCCCCAGAACCAGAGAAGGCAGCAGGGTCAGCGCGGTCATCAGCGCCAAAATCTGGAGAGACAGGCTGTAAGAGGTTGACCCATTCCCATATTCGGTTGAGGTCAGCGCCGGCAGCCCGCCTGTGAGCCCGGCCAGATTATCCGCCGCCAGCGCCGGGGCAGATGTGCCAACCAAACCCGCAAGGCTCAGCCCAAACAGGCCCAGCAAAACCGCCAGATTCATCATCAGTTTTGAGAGGTGCGACTGCTTGGTCATCAGTTTTTTCTCCAGCCTTTAAACTTTGCGGCAAATGCGGCGACCTCTTGCGGGCCCATGGTCTGTGGTGCTGTCTGTTGAACAGATGGTGCAGCAACAGCGGGTGTTGTCAGCTCAAGCGGGGCGTCTTCTTCCGGCAACGCCTGTTGATACTGATCAGCGAATGCAGATGCAGATGAGACAGAGGACACAGCGGCCAGACCGCCGGTTGGCTGCGCATGTAACGGAACCAAAGAGGGCTGAATATTCTTGCCTGACAGCATCACAAAATCAAGATTATCAATCTTGATCAGGCGAAGCCGCTCAGACGGGCTGACGGCGGTTTCTTCGATTACTTTGATACGCTGACCTTTTTGCAGATTGGCCCGGATAAACCCGCCCTTCATCCGCAAAAATACCAACAGGCCAAACAGGCAGGACAGAAACACAACAGTGATAATAACCTGCTGCATGCTGACAATTTCTGTGGCCATTTTTACCACCCTTTTTGCTCATCTGGTTATTCTGGACCCGCAATATGATCTGCGGGGCGCTTACCAGAGAAGAAAGGCAAAAAGCGTGCCAGCCAAAAGGTCAGAACAGATTAAAAATTAACCTGTTGTTTATTCTGAATAAATTTGAAACTTCCGTCTTTCTGACACCAGCGGAAATGCTGTTGTCAGTTTCTTGACGGCGCAGGCAGATACCGCCTTACAGGCTTTCCACCCGTTTTTCAGGATCGACAATTTCAGTAAAGCGGACACCGAACCGCTCGCCAACCATCACAATTTCGCCTTTGGCGATCATGGTCCCGTTCACTAGAATATCCAGCGGGTCGCCCGCCAGCCTGTCCAGTTCAATAACTGAACCTTCATTCAGCCGCAAAAGGTCCCTGATTTTAATTTCTGTATTTCCGACCTCAACCGCCAGCTGGACTTCAATATTTTCCAGAACGCGCAGATTTTCAGCAGACGCACCGCCTGTGGCCGCGCTGAATTCAGTGCTGGTTTGGTCCTGCTGTTGTTCATTCATATCTTGTTCTTCAGCCATGATTGTCATCCTTCATGCATTAGAGGCGCGCTTGCCTGCTGGTCTGTCTTTACATCCGCTTTTGCAAACTGATTGCCGACTTTCCCGCCACTTCACCGATTTCACCAATGAAAAAGGGTCTGTCCTCAATTTTTACGGTTACCCCGTCATTAATCCTGATCGGCACCACATCACCCGATTTCAGGCGGGTCATATTGCCGACTGACATGACCGGCTCACCTAAGAGGGCCGAAATATTGAGCGGAATATTCAAAATCGCTTTTTCCATCTGTTCCCGCCACGAAATATTATCATGGCTGGCATCTGTTTGCACCCGCGAGCGCAATTGCGAGGCAATCGGCTTGAGCGTCTGCAAAGGATAGACTACATCAATCGTGTCTGAGCCTGCTCCTGGCAGCTGTACCACAAATGAGCAGATGATCACCAGTTCGGCACCATCCACAACAGAGGCAAATTGTGTATTGACCTCCCGGCCTTGTTCAACAAGCGTAATCGGCATCAAATCGCGCCATGAGGTCATCAGCGCATCATTTAACCCATCTGAGACCAGCTCAATCACGCGTTCCTCGGTTGAGGTAAATTCAGATCGGTTGCCACCGCCAGAATTGATTGTGCCGCCATAAAATGATGCGGTCAGAGTAGAAATAAATTTTGGCGGAATGGTCAATAATACCGGGCCGCGCAGCTCTTCTATGCGAGAGATATTCAAATTCATAAAGGCATCGATGCTGGCACAATATTCATCAAAGGTTTTCACCTCTGGTGCAAATGAGGTGATCCGGGGCTGTATCCGCAACATTGGCAGAAACACCGACCGTGCCTGGCGGGCAAAACGTTCATTCACCTGACGCAAGGCATAATAATCGCCCATCAGGCTGAGGTCATCCTCACCAAATGCGAACGGACGGACCTCTTCAGAACTGGACACATCAATGCTGATGGCTTGCGGGCTGTCCTGCAGCCCTTCCATCAACGCATTCACCTCATCACTTGTCAGCTTTTTCGATGCCATCTGTTTTGCACCTATCACCTTCAGGTCTGTTGTTTACTTATCTCTGTCTTATAAAAGATTACTGCAGAACAAAAGAGGTAAAGTGAACTTCTTCAATGCCGCCAAAATCCTCAAGCTGCATCAGCTTCTGGTTAATGCCGTCCGCCAGCGCACGCGCCAGGGTTTCCCGGCCTTGCTTGCCCTGAATATCTTCTTCTGTAAACTCGCTCATCACATTCAGAATTTCGGACCGCAATGCCAGCTGGTGATCTTCCACATTTGTGATGACCTCATCATCATATTGTGTGGACACACCCAAGCCCAATTGCAGGAATTTACGAGACGCCTTCAGGTTTGTTGTGAAGGTCCCGGGAAATTCAAAATAGGTTGTGACAAAGGTTTCAATCTCTGGCAGCTCTTTGGCAACTTTCTCATTGCTGAGTGCTGCTTCCTGTTCAGCTTCGCGTTCAGCGTCAGCTTCAGCCATTTTCTTTTCAATGATAGATTCAATTTCATCAGACGGGTCTGGCTGGGTCCCCCCAAACAGAACATAACCGCCACCCAGCCCCAGCCCGATAAGGACCAGACCTGCGATAAAAAACATCAGAATACGCAGAATTAAGCCTTTTTTCTTTGGCTCATTATTTTCTTCATCTGCCATCTTTTCATCTCCTTGGCTTTGTTTGCCGGCGCTTTGCCACCAACATATCTTCAGCACCCATTACATCTGCATATCAGGCTTATGATTAGGCCTGTTATGCTGTCAGATTTACTAACCCATCTGATGCGGCTGTGTCACCTGTGTTACGCTCAGTTTCTGGCTCTGCGCCCGCAAGCTGGCCATGATTATCGCTTTGGCCCTGCTGACCTTTATGCTGGCCAAAGCTGCGATCCTGGCCACCAGAAAACGCATCAAACTGACCTAATTTCAATCCAGCCTGTTCCAGCATCTGGGACAGCCGGCCTTCAGCATCTGTGATCATCTGTGCAGCCGCCCCTGTTTCGGTCCGCAGCACAACATTTGTCTGGTCCTGAGCCACTGACAGATTCACCCGCAATCGTCCCAGATTCCGCGGGTTCAGCTCTAGATCAAGTCCGTTTCCACCAGATCGCATCTCTCGGTCAATCCGGCGCACCAGCTGGTCAGTCCAGTTTTCATCCTGCATATCCAGAATATCCAGCCATTGTTCAGCGCTATCCGCTGACAGCGTGCCGGTAAAGGCTGACCCTGTACCTGACTGCTGGCCACCGCCCTGGCTGAAACCGTTCTGTCCGCCCCCTGAAGTCAGGCCAGCCGGCAGCTCAGCCTGATGCGCAGGAGCAGATGTTGACGACCCAGACACAGTCCGCAAAGAGCTGTCAAAACCACGATCCGCTTTCAGCTTTGCAGCGTCAATCGCCAGCTCTTCAACACCGCCATCCAGACCTGCGTCAAGCTGGAAATCGGCTTCATCAGTTGTTGCGGCGTGAGATGCTGCCTGAGCTGCTGCCTGGGACGAGAGCTGGGATGAGGGCTGGGCTGCGGTCCTGAGACGTGCCATATCCTGTGCCAGCTCAGACCGTTGATTTGTTTGTGCAGCCATCTGCGTCGCTGAGGGGATTGTGGCACGCGGGGCAGGAGGGCCAATAAATTCAGGGTCCTGATCAGACAGCCCGTCTGCCGGTCCTGTCTGTTGTGCATTTTTATGTGCACTGGCCTGTTTTAAGTCCTCAGCAATGGCCGCCAGCGCGGCGTTTTGTGCTGTTCCCTTGCCCGCCAGCCTCTGGTCTGAAGCAAGTGTTTGTGCAGATAACAGACCTGCCTCCGCAGCCTTGTCTTCGGGTTCGGTCAGACTGGATAGGCCTGCATCTTCTGCCTCATCATCTGCAGTTGTGCCCTTTGTCACTGCGTCAGCCTGCAGGCGGCCTTTACCTGCTGCCGCCAGCATCTGCACCAGATGCGGGTCAATGGTCATTGCCGGGTCTGCATTTCCAGTTTCAGGCTGCATCTCATCAGGTTCAGCTGCGCCCTCGGCCAGCTTCATGCCGCCAAACAAGCTTGCAAACAATAGCGCTGATGCGCCATCGCCTGTCCCTTCACCAGCTGGCCCCGCCCCTTTCATCAAAGGAGGGTGTGCGCCTGATGTTGAGATAATTTTTGACATCAATCCAGACCTGTCTTTGTTACGTGCAGACGCAATTCGTCACACGCAAATGTGCAAGTAAGATGCCAAAAGCCATATTGTGAGGATGTGTCAGTGTTTTACCGGGCGCGCACGCAATTCAGCCAAGGTCTCGTCAGCCTTTTCCTGGACCGCTTTTTTGGCCTGGCTTGTCAGCTCGTCAGCACGTTCCTGTTTTTTTGTCCGGCGTTGTTCAGCCCGGGCCAGATCAGTCTGCATAATCTGGACTTCTTTATCCAGATGTGTGCACCGATTGGTCACCAGCTCTAGCTGGTCGCGCAAACGCACACTATACCAAGATTGAGAATGAAGTGCCCTTCCGGTTTGCACCTTGTCAGCTGTACTGGCCTGATCTACCAGCCTTTCCAGCTGGCCGCGAACATCTTCATTTTTAGCCAGCTCATCTCGTAACAGGCCAAGAGACTGGCGCTTGCGAGAGGCTTCCAGCTTATCCCGAAGTGCCATCTTCCTGAAAATGGAGGCCCGCTTCATCTTGTCTTCGGGGCTCATTTTGCACCGCCCCCGAACAGGCCTTGAAGATTGGCAACAGATGCATCAAACGGCGATTTTTCGTCATAACGCTGCTGAATATGCCCCATCAGTTGAGGCCAAAGCTGAACCGCCAGATCCAGATCCGGATCCTGACCCGGGCTGTATCCCCCCATCAAAATCAAATCACGGTTTTCAAGATAAAGAGAGACCAGACGCCGGAACATCACCGCACTTTCAGTTTGCTGAGACGTCACGATTTCATTCATAACCCGGCTGACTGAAGCGGGCACATCCACAGCCGGATAAATCCCCATCTGTGTTTGCTGGCGGGACAGTAAAATATGGCCATCCAAAATGGCCCTGGCCGTATCCACCACCGGATCATTGGTATCATCACCATCCGCCAGAACGGTGTAAAACGACGTGATGGCCCCCTGCCCGTCAAGGCCTGTGCCAGAGCGTTCAATCAATGAGGGGATCAGCGAGACAACAGATGGTGGATAGCCTTTCGAGGTTGGCTGCTCCCCCAAAGCCAGACCAATTTCACGGCGGGCATGTGCCACCCTGGTCAGCGAGTCCATAATCAGCAGAACATTTTTGCCTTTATCCCGAAAATATTCGGCAATCGCCGTTGCCCGGTTTGCTGCCCGTATCCGCAGCAAAGGTGATCTGTCCGCAGGTTCAGCCACCACGACTGTCCGGCCTCTGGTCTCTGCACTAAATACGGTCTTTACAAAATCACCCACCTCACGGCCACGCTCGCCAATCAGCCCAACCACAACCACATCAGCTTCGGTGTAGCGCGTCATCATACTAAGCAAAACAGACTTCCCAACACCAGAACCGGCAATGATCCCCAGACGCTGGCCCTGCCCGACTGTCAGCAATGAGTTAATGACCCGCACCCCCACATCAAGACAGGTATCCACAGGTTTACGGGCCAACGGGTTGATTTTTACCCCATCCAGAGGCCAGCTTTCCGCCATCTGTGGGACGGGACGGCCATCAAGGCTGTTGCCTAAGCTGTCAAATACCCGGCCAAGCAGCCCGTCACCAACAGCGATCATATAACCATCATCATGGACAGTTACTCTGGCCCCGACACTGATCCGTGCTCCGGTTTCATGGACACATAATAAATTGTTATTATTCTGGAAGCCGATTACCTCAGCAATAATATGTCCGCCATCCTGTGTTTCAATCTGGCATAATGTGCCAATGGTCGCCGGAAAGCCGTCACATTCGATCATATGCCCGTCAAATCTGCTGACGCGGCCAGAAAAGCTGGGCTGAGCTGGTGTTGCTGTTTGTTGCGCAGCAGTGACGAGATGTTGGGTTAACAGGCTCATTCGCTGTCTCGCTCCAGGCTTTGATCATCTGTCTGTTCACCAGCACTGTCTGAAGCCGCTTCAGCAGCAGGCGCAGATATCTGTTCTGAGAGAGGAGCATCAGCCTTATCCATATCAGCTTCAGCGGTGAGCTGTTCGGCTTCACTGCTTTTGTCACTCTCAGCCTCTGGCTGAATCTTATCCTCTGACGGGATATCGGCTGATTCAGGTTCAGATACAGATGTATCTTCCTGTTTATCAACCAGCGCCTCAGCAGCAGCGTCAGCCACTGGTGCGGACGGGTTTTCTTCAGGCGTGACTGAGACCGGATTCAGAATATCGGTAATTTCAATCCCGCCCAGCAGCAAGCGGATATCACCATGGTCCAGCTGGGCATCAGCTGTAAACTGCCAGCCAGACGGGACGGTGTGATCCTGCATCCATCTGTTCAACACATCCAGGTCTGCATGATTCACAAACACCTCAACCTGTTGGGAGGCAGATTTAACGCGGTCAACCAGCTGCCGGATACGGCGCAGGAACCCTTCCGGATTTTCCTGTATCACCTGGCCCGCCCGTTCAGCAGCCAGCTGAAGCACGGCATCATTTATTGCTTTGCTTAAGGCTGAGCTGTCCAAGGCCTGCGGGCTGGCCAAAGCCGCGATGGCATCATGAAATTTGGCCACGATTGCCTGTTTTTCTGCTTCTTTTTCAGCTTGCAGCGCCAATTCTTCTGCGGTCGGTTCTGCGGTCCGCGCAGCCTCAAGCCCAGCTTCAAATCCGCGCTTATACCCTTGTTCTTCAGCTTCCTGACGCAATGCCTGATCGTCTAATTCGCGCTGACGACGGGCCTCTTCCTCGGCTTGTTGCGCCTTGGCCTGCATCAGCTCTGCTTCGATATCCGCGGTTGCAGCAGCGGCTGGCTCAAACGCCGCTTGTGCGTCTGTCTGTTGTGGCGGAATATCCTGTGGGATGGGGCCAGTACTGTCAGGCTGAACATTATCGGCAGGACCAGCTGGCAGATGTTCAGAAAGGCCAGCTTCAGCTGCTGCTGTTGTTGCCGCCTGTTCAGCTGCCGCCGCCGCGGCAGCCTGCTCAGCGGCTCGCGCCGCCTGCTCTTCTTGCTGGCGTTTCTGCTCAGCGGCAAAGGCAATTTCAACCAGAGAACGCGGCTTGAAAGCGGTATCTTCTGCAGTAAAGGTTTCAGATTTTTTGAACTGAGCGGCCTGGACGGTTTTCAGAATACGCGTGATTTCGCCTTCACCAAGGGCCTGACCATAGTCATCCCCGGCGATGGTATCTTCCAGCCTGTCTGCGGTTGCGGTTGCCATATTCTGATTATCCCTGCATCAATCCTGTTCTGTTCAGGCGGGTTTGTTACACAAAATCATCGCCGCCACGGCCAGCCAGAACGATGGTTCCTTCATCAGACATGCGGCGCGCCACATTGATGATTTCTTTCTGCGCTGTCTGCACCTCTGTCAGGCGCACCGGACCAAGGGCTTCCATTTCATCCATGATATTGGCCGCTGCCCGCTTTGACATACACGAGAACAGCTTTTCGCGAAGCGGCTCATCTGCACCTTTGAGCGCCAGAACCAGCAGCTCGTTATCCACAGACCGCAGCAGGGTCTGCAACGAACGGTCATCAGACATTATCAGATTATCAAACACAAACATGCTTTCCTGAATGGCCTGCATCAATTCGCGATCATTACGCGAAATATCCTTCATGATGCGCTGTTCCATATTCTGTTTGGTGAAGTTCATAATCCGCGCCGCCGCATCCACACCGCCAACTTTCGCTGCTCGCAGTGAGGTGTTCGCCTTGAATTTGGACTGCATAACTGTTTCCAGCTCGACCAGCGCATCTGGGCCAACGGTCTGAAGGGTTGCTATCCGGCGGACAATTTCGGGCTGCATCCCATCTGGCAGCAGACCCAGAACATCAGCAGCCTGACCTGAATCCAGATAAGAGATGATCAGCGCAATAATCTGGGGATGTTCGTCAATAATCAGCTCAGCGATTGAGCGGGCATCCATCCAGTCCAGAATTTCAATCGGCCGTGCAGACGTAGAGGGTGCAATCCGGCTTAATACAGACTGGGCTTTATCTTCACCAAGCGCCTTGTTCATCACATTGCGGATATAATTGCCTGCACCCATTCCCAGGCTGGTCTGGGCTTTGATAATCGCCAGAAATTCATCCAGAACCGCATTGACTGTTTCCTGATCCAAGCCTTGCACAGAATACATGGCTGTACCCAAATGCTGAACCTCTTTCGGCGATAGGTTACGGATGATCTCAGATGCTTCATCCTCACCTAACAGCATCATCAGAATAGCTGATTTCTGTGTTCCCGTCAGACGTTCAAACTGCGTTCTGTTATCTTCGCTCATCGCTTCTGCTGCCACTGCCATTTTTCACTTTCCCTTTAAAAATAGTAGTCTTTGCCACATCGATTGTTAAGTCTGCAGATAGGTTTCTGCCTACAGTTCCATATCGCGCTGCATCATGCTCTTGAACACGTTAGAGACACGGCCAGCTTCATCAGAGACAATCATCCGAATAACAGCCACCTTGTCATCATAGGTGTTTGCAGTATCCAGCATTTCTGCAGAGATTGCCTGTTTCTTTGGCTTCAGCTTGGCCTTGATATCTTCAAGGCTCTCTCCCTCACCAACCTCAATCTGGTCAAGATCGACGTCCTCGTCACCAGCACCCATACCAGAGGAGGCAACAGCAGCAGGAACCAGGATACGGTTCAGCAATGGACGGATAATCCCCAGAATAACAATGCCCAGGATAAGAATAATGGCAAACTGGTTAATGGCTGAGCGGAACCATGGCTCTTCATACCAGGGGGCCTGAACACCTTCAAGCTGGTTGATGAAAGCAGAGCTGGACACAGTCAGGCTGTCCCCACGGTTCACATCAATCCCGATCGCATCGCTGACCAGAGCTTCAATTTTACGCATCATATCCTCAGACAGCGGCACAGATGTTTCCGCACCTGTTTCCGGGTCAATGATGATCTGTTCACGCACCAGAACAGCAGCGTTAATTTTCTGAATCCGATGAGACGGCTTCATTGTATTTGATACGGTCCGGCTCACCTCGTAATTCTTCACTTCGCTGGAAGATTTTGACCGCAGGTTTTCTTCACCGGCAATTGTGGTATTTGTGGTTGAAATATCCGGGGACTGTGGCGGTGTGTTTGACACCGCACCAGGAATCCCTTTGGCCGGCGTTTCACGGGTCAGATCTTCTGTATTCTGTTCAGACCGCAGCGCATTGCCATCAGGGTCAACAATTTCTTCAGTAACCTCAGACCGGGTGAAATCAATATCCAAATTGACCTGAGCATTGATGTTGCCAGGGCCGACAATAGGGGTCAGCAAAGAGATAATCCGGTTACGATACGTTTCTTCCATCCGCACACGATGTTCAAATTCAGCATCATTAATGCGGCCATTTGGTGTGGTTGGGTTAGACAACAAGCTGCCATTATGATCAATAACAGACACATCCTCTTTCGCCAGCTTCGGCACAGAAGAGGAGACCAGATGAATAATCGCTTCAACTTGTGAGCGGCCCAGAACACGCCCTGAGGCCAGCTGAACAAAAACAGAGGCTGTAGGCTGGCTTTCCTGCCGGATAAACACTTCACGTTCAGGCAAGGCCAAATGAACCCGCGCTGAAAGCACATGTTCGATTTCTGCAACCGAACGTGCCAGTTCTAGTTCCTGAGCCTGTTTCAGGCGCATTGATTCAACTGACCGGCTGGACCCCATTTGAATGGAATCAAGATTTTCATAACCGGTTGGCACCACAGAAGGCAGGCCTTGTGCGGCCAGCATAATCCGTGAGGAATGATAATCAGAAGCGGGCACCATGACATCGCCTGTGGTCGGATCAAGAACCACATCCACACCCGCATTTTTCAGCGCGTCCAGTACCCGTGATTTTTCAGTTTCCGGCAAAGAGGCATATAAGGTCGTGCGGGAGGGCTGTTGCATCAGGAAATAGGCCGCCATCCCAATAAGGGTGACAATGACAGCAACAATTGTGGGTAAGGCCCGCCGGAAGGCAGGCTGTTCAGATACTGTCCGGAACTGGCTGAGCATATCCCCGGCTTTGGGCAGAAGCCCGCCACGGTCACCAGTTAAATCTGTGGGTCTGCTTGCTGCAAGATCGGCCATCTTCTGTTTCTCCACACTTCAGCTAAATTCGGTCACGCTTTCAAGCGTCAAACCGGCATATTCATAATATCTTTGTAGGCGGTCATAACCTTATTGCGGATGTTCAACGTCAGCTGGAATCCCAATGAGGAAACTTGCTGATTGATCATCACTTTCGACAGGTCCTGTTCGCGCCCTAATTCATAATCCCGTGTGATCCGCGCAGCTTGGTTCTGTGCATCAGCAACAGAATTCAGCGCATCGACCATCCGGCCTGGAAAGCTGGTCTGCACCCGATCAGGGGTAAACGTCGTATCCGCTTTTTCCAGCAGCTGTGCCCGCAAAGAAGCCTGTGTTGGCTGGTTTGCCAGACCTGTTGCCAGGCTGGATTTAGCCTCGGTGTTCATAAAGGGAACCCGGGTTGACATCATGGACACTTTATCGATCATGGTTCAATCCTGCTCTTTGCTGCTGACCAGCTGGTTAAATGCGCAATTCCGGCTGCTGTTCTGCTGTCGTCAGGCTGCGCCCGGACAGCTGGCTGTCGACCACGCCGTCAACCATAATATCTTCAGCTGTGATCTGGTTATCTACGCATAAGACCAGCGCGCGCTGCAGAACATTTTCAAGTTCACGCACATTACCCGGCCAGCCATAAGCCATCAGCGTTTCAGCTGCGCTGGCATGCAAGGCCGGAAGATTTCTTGTGTCCATACAGTGACGGTTCAACAAGATTGTGCTGATCGCGATGATGTCATCTTTTCGTTCATACAGATTACGTGTAGTCAGCGGGAACACATTCAGACGATAGAATAAATCTTCACGGAACCGACCTTCACGCACCTCGGCAATCATATTTCTGTTGGTAGTTGCAACCACCCGCACATCAACATCAACTTCTCGCTGGCTACCCAGAGGGGTGACCTTTTTTTCCTGCAGCGCCCGCAGCAATTTTGCCTGCAGACCCAGCGGCATTTCCGAGATTTCATCAAGCAGCAAGGTACCGCCATCAGCTGCGCGGAAAATTCCTTTATTGGCTGTTGACGCCCCTGTGAACGCGCCTTTTTCATGACCAAACAAAATCGCTTCAAGCATGTTTTCTGGGATCGCTGCACAATTCACAGCCACAAATGGCGCATCACGCCGGCCTGATTGGTTATGAATAAAACGCGCCAGAACCTCTTTACCTGTTCCGGTCGGACCATTGATAAATACAGTCACATCTGTCCTGCTGACCCGGCGGGCCAGCGCCATCAGCTCAAGGCTCTTATTGTCCGCAACCGCAACATATTCACTATCCAGCAACAATGTACAGGCCATCTGCAAAGAATAGTTTGACGGACATTCAGCGCTGAGTGCTGCAGCTGTTGTATCTGCTGCCGCCATATTTAAATGGATCAGATTTCCGCGCATTTCAGTTGTGACGGAAAAGGTCTCATCCTGATCCTGGCCGATGATCAGCACCCGCCCTGCTTTCAGGCCCTTTGCGATATCCACCACCGCAGATACCCCGCCTGATTTATCGGCAAAGCTGCGGCTGCAGACAAAAGCGTCAACCTGAGAGGTTGCAGCGGCGGCCTCATTCCATATGACCTGTGCCATACGACAATCCAGAAAGGTTGCCAGCTGATCGGCACCAACAAGGTCAGTTTTTTCAATTACTATTGTTGCCACGGTTCTAACTCCCGAAAAATGTGCTACCGGAGAAAGGCAAAAAGCGGGCCAATTTGAAATTTTTTCTCAAAAATGCTTTATAGTACTGTTTTTCTTGAATTTTTTAAAATTAAATTTTTGCATTCATTTTTTTGACATTTCTAAATTAGACTTTAGTATTAGAGCCAGAATTTTGACTCTCTTTTGGTTTACCCCTATTGGCAGACCCGTATTTTAAGAGGCCAGAGGCTGATGAGCGGACTTGATGAACTTCTGGTTGGGCAGTCTGCACCAATGCGAGAGGTTAAGCGGCTGATTGAATTAGCTGCCCCGTCTGCAAGCACTATTCTTGTTCAAGGTGAAACCGGAACCGGCAAAGAGCTTGTCGCCCGTGCAATACACAAATTATCCGGGCGAAAAGGCAAGCTGATTTCCGTAAATTGCTCGGCCATTCCGTCAGAATTGCTGGAAAGCGAGTTGTTCGGCCATGAAAAAGGGGCCTTTACAGGTGCAGATAAGACCCGGGCAGGCCGTTTCGAAATGGCATCTGGCGGCACGTTATTTCTGGATGAAATTGGGGATATGCCGCTTGCCCTGCAGGCGAAGCTGTTACGGGCGTTGGAAAACCGCACCATCCAGCGTGTCGGTGGCGGCACAGATGTTGAGGTAGACTTCCGGCTGGTCTGTGCCACGCATCAGAATATCGAAGCTGATATCGATGCGGGCAAATTCAGGGCAGATTTATTTTACCGGATTAATGTGTTTCCGGTCACAATGCCCGCTCTGGCAGGGCGCGCGGTGGATATCCCGGCCCTGATTGAAGCGATGATGGCCAATGGTCACACCACAGACAAGGTCGCCTTGCCTATCTTTACCCAAGGGGCGTTTGCCGAAATGATGCGCTATCCCTGGCCAGGCAATGTGCGCGAATTACGTAATGTTCTGGAACGGGCCTGTCTGTTGTTCCCGGGGCGGCAAATTGAACAGGCAGATGTGAAAAATAATCTGTTGCGGATCAAGGTTCCTGATCCTGTTGAGGAACAAGATGCCTTATGGGCGATCACTTCTGACCTGGATCCGGTCACTCATGAGACAGATAAAGCGTCTGAGGGAAGCGATATGCCGCTGCCCCATCCATCGCATTATCAGGATTGGTTTTCATTCTTTGACAATATTGATTTGCGCCGTCATCTGCAGGATGTGGAAATCGTGCTGATCGAAGCAGCCTTGCAAAAATCAGATGGGATGATTTCAGCTGCCGCAGACTGCCTGAAGCTGCGCCGAACCACTTTGATCGAAAAAATGAAAAAATTTATGATCGAAAAGCCGGTCAGCCAAACTTCCGCAGACTAAGCCGCCAGCTAAAACAAAAAAACAGTCATTAATGGCTGTAAGCAACCTGGGCCTTACGCGTGCGGCTCTGGCGGAAGGTCATTTCTTCCATCTCTTTTTCAATCGTTTTGATCAGCTCTGCATTATCTTTGGCGCATTGCTCAATAAAGGCAAAGAAGCTTTCATCAATGCCGGATGTATCCATCAGGCACAGATCGCGCAAGATATCCTGGCGAGCTCGGTCAAGTGTTACAGCGCGATTAAAATCTTTGTTAGAAATCGCTGTCGCAATATGGCCGTTGAGCTCAGAGAATTGATCTCTGATTTCAGCCATGTCCAACATTCTGCTTACCCATTTCTTCCCATGAGTCACGGATTTCAGCGATAAATTTTATCGCGTCATTGGTCCCTTTTGCCTTGCCGGCCTTCAGATCAGCCAGCAACTGCTGGCGCGCAAATTCATACAGCTGAAACAGATTGTTCGCTATATCGCCACCTTTTTCAAAATCTATACTGGTTTGCAGAGCATAGATAATCGACAACGACCTTGCGAAATGCTTTGATTTTACCTCCAGCTCTCCGCCAGCCTTCAAATCAGCATTCTTCGCGAATAAATTCATTGATTTGATCAGCTCATTAAACATGGTGAGAATAATGAGATGCGGGTCGTCTGTCTCCTGGATGGCCTGCTTTTCGGCTTCTTGATAGGCTTGTGTAATCTTACCGTAATTCATAATTCCACCTTCGGGACCAAAACTTGAATTCAGACACTGACGTTGCTACACTTTAGTTATGACGCTACCCATGGTTCACGACACACCGATTACACGGCTGACACGGTCAATCGACTCTCAGCCCCATAACGTGTCGCCACAGGCAACCTCAGCTGTCACTGCAAGTGGTGTGCCAACAGATAGACAAACGTCACTAGGGGTAGAAGCTTTAATGTCTGCCCCGCATATTTCTGCAGCAATGTCGGGCATGCAGCTGAGCCAGATCCGCTCAGCACGACAGGCCCCCTCAGCCGTCGTTACAGAGAGTTTTCTTGCTGCACGCGCAGCCTCTGCGCCGATTTACATACAAAATCAGGCCGCGCTTAAAGCAGAGCGGATTTCAAACATGTTTTCCGAAGCACCTCGCTTTCGTAATCAGGTCGATATTCTGGCCTGAACGCTTCAGCCATGTTCGATGGCAGTGATATTTTTTTGTGTCTGCAAAAATGCGGCAAATAAATCAGCTTCTGTCACCACCCCGGCGAGAATACCGTCTGATGTGACTACAGGAATGCTTTCACCAACAAAATCAGCAGCCTGTTCAATTGCTGTCAACAAAGACAGGTCAGGTGTGAAACTGAGCCTGTTCTTGTCAATCAAAGCACTAGCAGGGGCCGTAGTTTGGTCATCCAGCTGAATGCCCAGAACCTTGCCCCTATATCGTCGGTCCTTATTGACGAGATAAATTTCGGATTTGTGATGTTTCTGCAGGCACGCAAGCGCCTGTTGGGCTGAACAATCCGGTGCTGCAAACGCAAAACCCTGATGCATGATATCGCTGACTTTCTGGGCAGACAAACTTAACGCCACTCGGCCTGCAGACAAATCTATATCGCGGTTTTGCAGCTGTTTATCAAACAGGGAATGCCCATAGCTTAGATGGGCAATAAAGCTTGCGGTAACGATGCAAATCATGGCCCCTACAGCAAAATCATATGACATGGTCAGCTCCAGAACCAGAACGACAACAGCAACAGGTGCACCGATGACACAAGCTGATACCGCTGCCATGCCGCTGATGATCAGAAGTGGGCCAGCTATACCCATACCAATGGCGGCATACACCCCATTCAACAAGCTTCCGGCCGCAGCCCCCAGGTAAAGAGCCGGAGAAAAATACCCACCAACAAATCCGCCATATACAGACAATAGCACCGCAACAAACTTGAAACAGAACAACAGCAGAACAGCTGTTACGATAAGGTCCTGAGCGATCAGCTGTTTTAGGGTATCAAGGCCAAGGCCAAGCACATCAGGCAGAGCTGTCCCCAGCAACGCCAACAGCACAACCACAACCGCCCCGCGCGACACAGGCCCAAGCCTATCTTGATGAGCGATACATAAAAAATTCATCTTCATGATTGAAATGGCCACCAGTGCAAATATCACCCCGCCTAAGAGCAGTAACGGCAAATGAGGCAGAATATCCACAGATTCAGCAGACATCACCAGCAGGCGGTCACCACCAAACAGCCAGGCTGAAAGTGCAGAAGCCGAAATCGCAGAAATGGATATGGGTGCAGCTGCCTTTGCTGAAAAATGCCTGAGTATCGCCTCATGCGCAAAAATTATGCCTGCAATCGGTGCATGAAACGCTGCGGAAATAGCCGCAGCAACACCGCAGCCCAGCCAGATATCGGCACCCCATTTTGGGGCAAACCGGGTCTGTCTTGCCCAACTGCCCACCACACCACCAAGATGAACGATAGGACCATATTGCCCCAGTGACGCCCCAGAAGACAAAGATAAAAAGCTGGCGATACTTGCCACCACCCCTTTTTTAAGGTCAACCGCCGCATGATCTGTATGGCTGGCAAGAATAATATCAGCCGGACCTTGCCAGCTGTCTCCTCTGAGCAGCGCTTTGAGCTTGGTTACACCCACCAAGGCAAGACCCAGAACACAGATGTTAATGCTGAACTGAACAAACCAGTTATGCCCTGCCACCTCCTCAGACATCTTCGTCTGGTGAAGTTCAAACAAGAGACTAATGCCATTCACAAACCCATTGGCCAGCACCGCGATAACAGCCCCAATGAAAAGAGAGCTGGCAATCGTGATGCCAATTGACGTGATGAAGTTTGCGTTACCAGTTCCTGCCCGCATTTTTCACTTTATTTATGATTTATGACTAAATTAACACTATCAAATATTACGAAAGAGTAAAATCCACACCAGCAGACGGTAAAAGGATGCGCAAACCATACGTTTACTCACCATATATCCAAGCTTCGCATTTGGTATGATATTTGCAGGGTTAGGGGGAATGAAACCCTTTGGTGGCTGATTAGGAAGACCCGGTAGAACGTTATGGCTGTTGATTATCTCAGCGCTCTCAATGTGGGAAGCGGTCTAAATGTGACACAAATCGTCGACGCAATCGTCGATGCTGAACGTGTGCCGCGTGAAACCTTCCTGAATGAAAAAATTGATGAGAAAACAGTTTCGATTTCATCACTTGGGGAAATCAAGAGCGACGTCAAAACATTTGACAATAACCTTGATCTTCTGGCCGGAAATACAGGCCTGGCCGTTGGATCAACTGACGATGATGTCATTTCTATAGAAGATAATGGCAAAATCGCTGTCCAGCCCTTTACACACAAGATGGAAGTGAGCCAGCTGGCAGCTTCACATACCGTATCTTTTCAGGGATTTACATCTGCCTCTCAGGTGTTGGCCTCAGACAGTTTTGATTTTGATTTCGGCACCTGGGCCACAAACCCCTCTCCGCCCCCTGCGCAAACATTTACAGCGCGGACCGGCAATACAACAACCAATATTACGTTAACCCCGCCAGCGAACACACTCGCTGATCTGGCTTCGGCGATCAATAATGAAGATATGGGGGTTACCGCCAATATTGTCCGGCTGGCAGATAATAATTATGCCATGACGCTGGTAAGCAAAACTGGTGAAGACAACCAGATGCGGATTAGCGCGACAGGCGATGTGGCGCGGGTGGATTATTATGCCCCTGGCACAGGTGCAGGCACATTAGGCGATGCGCTGAGCACAGCTGTGAGCGGAGACAAGTTCAAATTCAGTAATGGCACGTCAGATATTGAAGTTACGCTTCCTGCTGGCATTACTGCCGGAAGCTACACAATCGATGATTTGGCAGCGGCCTTTGAGGCCGAAGCGCCCGCAAACAGCTATAAGATTGAAGTTGTGTCAGGTGAATTAAAAGTCACTGACGAAACAGCCGGAGCGAATACAGAAAGCTGGTCCCTCAGCCATGGCCCTGGCGGGACCTATGGTGCTGCGCTTACCTTTGGGGTCGCGTCTGGCACCAATGTGACCGGTGTGGACAGCCAAAGAGATGCCAGTCTGAATTTTGATCCAGAAAACTATGCTGCAGATGCCGCCTATCAGGTGATCTCAGGACAGGATGCGGAATTTACGCTTGATGGTGTCGACATCAGCCGAGACACAAACGAGATTGAGGATCTGCTGAATGGTGTGTCCTTGACGCTTAATAAAGTGACAACAAGCCCAGTAACCGTATCGGCTGATTATAATGCCACAACTGCGCTGACAGCCCTTGAGTTATTCGTCGCTGAGCTAAATTTCCTGATCCAGAAGTTTAAGGATGTGACGTTCAGAGGAACAGCTGGCGAGGATAATGCTGGTCCTCTAGCTGGTGACCCGCTGATAAAATCCTATCTGAATACGCTGAAATCAATGACCACAAAGCCGATACCCGGCTTTCAGGCTGATGATATCTTTATGTCCAATTTTGGTGTGATGACCGAACTTGACGGGACATTGAGCATCAATGAGCTGACCTTCAATTCATTCTTTGAAGCCAATCCAGATGCATTTTCTGCTCTGATGAACACGCGTGCGGTGACCGACAGTAACCTGGTCCAGGCTGAAATTTCAGGGTCACTGTGGCAAGCCGGAAATTATACCTTCAACATTAATCCGGATACAACCGCCGATCTGGATGGTGATGCGATGTCACTTGAGGGTGGTAAATATAAAATCACTACCGGTGATGCACGTGGCTTGGCGCTGACCCTTCTGGGTAACGGCGAAGACACCACTGTGCATATCGGCAAAAGCCTGCTTGATATATTAAAAGACTTTTCAAATGACTTGCTGGTTTCAAATAACCAGATTGACACCAAAATCAGCTCTTACAACGATGACATCACAGATTATAACGATAAGCTGGAGGAGTTGACTGAGCGGATGGAAGGTGAACGCACCCGCTATACAGAGCAATTCGCATCGATGGAATCGTCTGTTACCAGCTTTAAGAAGACAGGCGAGCTTCTGGATAATTTCATGGAATCCTGGAAAGCCGGACTGAATGGCTAACAGCCTTTATAACGCAATCCAAATTCTAAGGCGCTTACAACAAATCCAGCACATTGACCGGTTTAGCAGCAAGCTCGCTTAACACAGGCACTTGTGAGACCTGCCCCAGCTGCCATCCGGTTTCTGCCACAACCGCCGCACCTGAACGCCATGCAAACAAATAGGCTTTGAACCGCTTTACCGCAGACCCGCTCGAATAATTCTGTGTCTTATCACCATTTTCAACATTGCCAAATAATGGCTTTAAGTTGCGTTTTGTCAGTTGGGTGTCATGCATCACCCTGAAATAACAAAAGCCGCGAAGCAGCTCGCTTGCCTCTGCACCAGCATCAACCTCATCCAGTGTCCTGATAAAGGCCTCAGCAGAGACAGCGAGTTCATCTGCTGACACTTCATTATATTTTTCAGACAGACCTTTGGCGTATTTCGCTGCGATCGGGTTGATATGAATATCACCCTTCAGAAATTCATGTGCTGTTTGTGAGACAGCCGCATCAAATATCCACGCTGGACAAAACAATTTTCCACTCCATCGCTCAGGCCAAGCGAGCCTGGTCTGCCGGGCACCCGTCTGACGACGTTGTTTAATCTGTTTGCCTCAAAAATACAAGTGCTCGAAAATAACACGGCTGATCTGATGCCTAACACAACGCAAAAATGGGCGTGTATTACGACCAGAGTTTGGAAAGTTTTAATAAATTTATTTTTAATTTTTGAGTTTAAATTTACAATGTGCTGTCGTTCATTCCTCTCGGATAGTGGCATGGTGGATGAAAAATTCTCATGTTCGGTAAGAGGATTAAATGACTGTAATCAACACGAACGTGGGTGCAATTACCGCACGGACGTACGCAACAAATAGCAGTTCGGAGATCGAAGGCAGTTTAGAGAAATTGTCTTCAGGAAAGCGCGTGAACTCAGGATCGGACGACGCTGCTGGCTTAGCCGTCGCATACAAACTCGAGGCTCAACTTCGCTCGACAAATATGGCGATACAGAATGCTTCCAACGGGGTTTCGCTCATCCAAACAGCCGGGTCAGGCATGAATAAAGTTAACTCGATGCTGGTGCGTATTCGTGAAGTGTCAGTGCAAATGGCAAACGGCATCTACACTGACCAGGACAGAAACAACGCTCAAGCAGAAGTCCAATTGTTGAAAGAAGAAATTGATAAAATTTCAGAAAACTTGCAGTTCAACCAAGTCTATCTTCTTGACGGGTCTTACGAACAATCCTTTCGTACTGGCGTTTCTAACGAAGAAGTTTTTGGATTATCTATCATCTCACAAAGAGCAGAAGAGTTGGGCAAAGAGGCTGGTCTGAAAGCCTTTGGTACAAAAATAAACTCCAGTCAACATTCGCAAAGCCAGGAAACCATTTCAGTTTCTGTAATTGAAGCTCCAGCTATCGAGATTAATCTGAACCAGATGGGCCCCAGCTTTCAGAACTTTGTCGCAAATAACAACAATGTGTCTTTTCAGGTAACACAAGACGTCTCGTCTAAATTCACCATAGACCAGGCTGGAACAGTGAGTGCTAGCACCTTTATTTTTGATGCGTCAAATCCAAATAGCAATAATTATAACTTCTCCGTAAGAGCTACGGCTGGCTCAGAGTTTTTTGAGACAAAAATAAATCTTGATGTGAAACAAAATGAAACTGCAGCTGTTTCAAAAACCTCTCAATCAACACTATCAGTTTCTGAAAGCGCAAATGTTTCGTTTAGATCAGTTGACTCCTTAAATGTTACAGACGGCGCGCTCTCAAACGCTCTTCAGTCTTTTGCGTCTGGTGATAGTTATGGAGGCACATGGTCTTTAGGGGGCGCTGACGCTTCTGACCTTAACATTGATGCGAATGGTGTTGTGACTGCAGCTCTCAGCTTTGAAGCTGATGGCAACGCAAGCACAGTTGATGCTAGTGGTTCCGGTACAACAGGAAACCAGTATACGTTCGATGTTATTTACACATCATCAACCGGCGACAAGTTCACTGAGAGTGTAACGCTTGATGTTTCTAACCAGAATGAGGAAATCGACAACCTGACAAGGGATACGACTAACATTGTTCTTGCCGACCTTGATTACGGTTCAGAATACCAGGTAACAGTCGATGGCGTTACATTAACTGCAACCAAAACATCCACCACAGCTGGTGACACAATTGCAAGCATTGCTGATGCGTTGAATTCAAAGAACGCACTCGAAGCTACACCTGCCCGTGGACGTTTCGTGGCAGACGGTGCAAACCTTGATTTCGTTTATGACGATGCAGTTGGTAACCATACCGGCACTGAAATCAGCGATATCAGAGTTCGTAAAGCTGAGGTGACTGCTGCAGGCGAAACAGCAATGGCCACAGGTGTTACAGGTACTGTTGCAGTAGCAGCCGAAGACCGTGTAAATCAGATTTCGGAAGTAAGTGGTATCTCAGGCATTTTGAACTCGGCCGCAAATGGTGACCAGTTCAGAATCACTGTAGATTCAAATGTGATTACAACAGCTGCAATCACTGGTGTTTCAGGTTCAAACAACTTCTCCTTCGCTGACCTGGCCGCTGCTTTGAATACAGCAAACGCAGGTGCAGCTGATGTAACCTTCGGCACAAACAACGATAAGCTGACAATCACCACTGACTCTACAAAAACAACAGCTGCTCATACAATAACAGCTAACAGCTTTCAGTGGATAGATGACAGCACGTCAACAACTACTCCTGTAGGTTCGATTGGCACTGCTACAGCAGCTAACGACTCAGTTGCTGAGACCGTTGTCATCGGCGGTGATACTGGTGAAGCTGCTGCTGCGGCTACGTTTACAAAAGACTCGTTCGTAGGCATAACCATCAATGATGTAGACTATACAGCCGACATAAACGGCGGCACTGACGGCGTTGTAGGTATGGCCGCTGCGTTGAATGCAAATACTGACTTCTTTAGTTTGTATACCGCCACCGTAGTTAATGTTCGTGATCTAGAAATTGCAGCAAAAAATGAGGGTGAAGAATATGCATTTACTGTCACCCAATTAAGAGCGCTACAGGACACCGTAGTAGGGTCAAGCGCTGACCAAGCAAAGGGCTTCATGGGCGGCACCTCCCTCGACAACACTGCTGCAACTCAGCAAGAGGGTGAAAACACAAACGCCTTCGATGGTGCGATAAACTCTTCAGCTAGTGGAAGAGATAATTCAGCAAACGGAAATAATACAGATGGGGCGAAAACATCTGCCGTTACCCTCTCAAAAGCCACTAACAACCAAAGTGAGTTATCTGCGGTCCATTCTTCAATCAACTTTCAAGATAATTTCACTATTTCTTTGAAAGTTGACGATTACGCTCCTGAATTCAAAACGTTCACGAGTACGAACCCATTCGGTGCTTTTGAAATTTCCGGTGAAGATAAAGGTTTCTTCAAAATTGACAGCTTTGACGGTACGTTGAGAACAACTGCCTTATTTAAGTCGACTCCAAAAGATGATTATACAATAGATATTCATTATACCGGAAAAAACGGTAAAACATTTTCCAATCAGTTAACGCTCAATCGAGATCCACTGCAGAATACAGTGAAGGATTCAGTTGCAGACGTGGATATAAGCACAGCCGAAGGAGCTACAAACGCCATAACAATCCTAGATAGAGCGATTAATCAGATGGCAGCGCAGGAGGCCGAAATGGGCGCAGCGCAAAACAGGCTGGAGCATGCAATCGATTACTTAGGGATGGCTGGATTGAATACAGCTGCTTCCAAAAGCAGAATTGTAGATGCAGATTTCGCAGATATATCGAGTAAATTGGCCAAACACCAAATTCTCAACCAAGCATCAACATCCATGCTGGCGCAAGCAAACTCCTCAAAGCAAATGCTGATGCAGCTTTTAAGATAGAGTTTCAATTGAGAGACGAAACTTTACAGCAATCTCCAGATTTTTGATTGCATTATATCGAAATCAGTTAACTGACCAGATTTTGATCAAAAAATTTTAAAAAAAATTAACAATATTTTTTTCATGACGTTGTTCTTAGTGGGTTCAGGCGAAAGTCTGGCGTGTCAGAACAGCATTATGGAGTTTTAAGATGACTGTTATTAATACTAACGTAGGTGCTTTGACAGCGCGGACTTACGCAGTTAAAGCTACAGCAAGCACAGAAACAGCGATGGAAAGACTTTCGTCTGGTCTGCGGATTAACTCTGCAGCGGACGACGCAGCTGGTCTAGCTGTTGCAAACAAAATGGAAAGCCAGCTTCGCGGTATGAACATGGCTATTCGGAACTCGCAAGACGGCATTTCACTTGTACAGACTGCTGAAGCAGCCATGGGTGAAGTCAACAACATGGCCATCCGCATGCGCGAACTGGCAGTTCAAATGAATAACGGCGTTTACACTGACTCAGACCGTGCAAACGCTCAATTGGAAGTTACTGCTTTGTTGGCCGAAATTGACAAGATTGCCAACAATGCGGCATTCAACGAAGTAAAAATCCTGGATGGCACATATTCTCAAGACATTCGTGCAGGTAACACAAATCCAGAGATTATCAATGTTGCTATCGATCGGATGAATACTGATTCTCTTGGTGGAGCAAACCTTGCGGGAACTTCATCAGTTGCCACAAACAACCAGTCAGCCGATGTTAATTCGAAGTCGCGCACAACAATCAACCTGAAGGACGCAGATACTGTTACTATCAAATCTAGTGCGCTTAGCACCGGGTTAACTGCTTTTGCAGCCGCTAACTCTGGGGGAACTTACACACTTGACAGCACATCAACTGCAGATGGCTTTCAAATCGATTCTTCTGGTCAAATTACAAACAACTCAGGTGTTTCATACTCTACAACAAACAGTGACCTTAACACTAAGAGCATGACTGTGACGTACACCCAAGGGTCAAACGTTTATGTTGAAGATGTGACGCTTAATATCCAGGCAGAGGGTACAAACCAACAGATTAAATCGGCTGCCTCTACATTGACCGTCAACGAATCTGCTAATGTCTCATTCAGAGCTGTAAACACTCATCAAGCGGTAGTCGCTACCGATGGAGCGCTTTCAACAAACCTTCAGTCTTTTGTGTCTGGTGATAGTTATGGAGGCACATGGTCTTTAGGGGGCGCTGACGCTTCTGACCTTAACATTGATGCGAATGGTGTTGTGACTGCAGCTCTCAGCTTTGAAGCTGATGGCAACGCAAGCACAGTTGATGCTGGTGGTTCTGGTACAACAGGAAACCAGTATACATTCGATGTTATTTACACATCATCAACTGGCGACAAGTTCACTGAGAGTGTAACGCTTGATGTTTCTAACCAGAATGAAGAAATTGATAATCTCGCGAGAGACACAACACACATTGTTCTTGCTGACCTTGATTACGGTTCAGAATACCAGGTAACAGTTGACGGCGTTACATTAACTGCGACCAAAACATCCACCACAGCCGGTGATACAATCGCGGGCATTGCTGATGCTTTGAATTCAAAGAACGCACTCGAAGCTACACCTGCCCGTGGACGTTTCGTGGCAGACGGTGCAAACCTTGATTTCGTTTATGACGATGCAGTTGGTAACCATACCGGCACTGAAATCAGCGATATCAGAGTTCGTAAAGCTGAGGTGACAGGTGCAGACGAAACAGCAATGGCTGTCGGTACTGCGACAGCTGCTGTGGCTGCGGAAGACCGTGTAAATCAGGTTTCGGAAGTAAGTGGTATCTCAGGCATTTTGAACTCGGCCGCAAATGGTGACCAGTTCAGAATCACTGTAGATTCAAATGTGATTACAACAGCTGCAATCACTGGTGTTTCAGGTTCAAACAACTTCTCCGTCGCTGACCTGGCCGCTGCTTTGAATACAGCAAACGCAGGTGCAGCTGATGTAACCTTCGGCACAAACAACGATAAGCTGACAATCACCACTGACTCTACAAAAACAACAGCTGCTCATACAATAACAGCTAACAGCTTTCAGTGGATAGATGACAGCACATCAACAACTACTTCTGTAGGTTCAATTGGAACAACTACCGCTGCTAACGATGCGGTTGCCGAGACAATTGTAATCGGTGGTGCTGCTGGTGAAACAGCTGCTGCGGCTACGTTTACTACCAATTCACATGTCGGTATCACCATTAATGACGTCGATTATGTCGCTGATATAAACGGTGGTACAGCTGGTGCGGCAGGCATCGTGGCAGCTTTGAACAACAATACCGCGTTTTCCAACCTGTTCACAGCGACAGTGATTAACACTACCGACATCCAAATTGAAGCGGACAATGCCGGCACGGACTACGCCTTTACAGCTACCAATTTCCGTCATCTCCGCGATACTGTGGTAGGTACTGGTGCTGACCAAGCTAGAGGCTTCATGGGTGGTACCTCCCTCGATAATGCTGCTGCAACTCAGCAAGAGGGTGAAAATACAAACGCCTTTGATGGTGCGGTAAACTCCTCGTCAACACGCACAGCTACATCAACCGGCACTGCTACAACACAGCTAAATGGGAACTTTGGCGTACAGGCATCATCTGAAGTGTCAGAAGCCAAAAACACCATTACTGTGGCAGAGGCGGCTGTAGTAAAGTTCGGAACAGATGCTATGTCATCGTCAATGAACAACTACATGACAACTACCGGTCAAACTGGCGGCACTTTCTCGCTAGCTGGGGCTGATAAAGAGAGCTTCGAAATCAACGCAAACTCTGGCCTTGTTGAAAACAAAGTCAACATGGATGCTGATGGAACTAAGACCTCTTACACCTTCGACGTAGTTTACACAGACAAGAACGGTGAAACATTTACTGATAAGGTAACTCTAAACCTTACCAATAACACTACCGATGATGTCCAGCATATTGCTGATGTGAACTTGTCAACTCAAGGCGGCGCGTCATCTGCCATCGGCATTCTGGATAGCGCGATTAACCAGATTTCAGCTTCACAAGCGAAACTGGGCGCGATTCAGAACCGACTGGAGCACAACATTGACAACCTGTCCATGGCTTCGATGCTGACCGAAACATCAAAAGGTCGTATCATTGACGCAGACTTTGCAGCAGAAACAAGCGAATTGTCCAAGCAGCAAATTCTGGCTCAGGCAGCAACATCAATGCTGGCGCAAGCCAACCAGTCAAAGCAGGGCGTTCTGGCGCTGCTGCAGTAAGACTGAACAGAAACAAAAGAAAAGGGCGCTCAACCGAGCGCCCTTTTTTATTTGTCTAATCCAGTTTTTAGCCCTGTAGCAGAGACAGGATGGACTGAGAGGTTCTATTTGCCTGAGCAAGCATCGCCTGAGCTGCCTGAGAGAGAACCTGAGCTTTTGTCATCTCAGTTGTTTCTTCAGCAATATCTGCATCCTGAATACGTGAACGTGCTGCTTTGGTGTTCACAACGATGTTCGACAGGTTATTGATGGTATGTTCCATCCGGGACATTGTCGCACCAAGATCTGAACGTTCAAGGTCAATTCTGACCAGTGCCGCATCAACAGCTGTCAGCATCTTCTTGGAATTCTCAACGGTGAGAACGTCAAGCTCTGACACAGAGACCAGGTCTGCCGCACCAGGCGTCAGCTGGAACAAGCCGCCGCCGTCAATACCGGTTCTGCCTGCCTCTACTGAGAACACATAAGGTGAATGGAATGTAATCTCACCTGTTGATCTGAAGGTGTCTGTCTCATTCGTACCTTTTCTGAGTAGCTGCATATCACCCACGGATTCCAGCTTATCATTGGTTGCCGAAACCTGCATCGGGATATTCACCACCGACATGGTGAAATTCTCGACAACAATGTCATAACCGTCATTTGAGAACATATGGATCATGGCCCCGTTCGACGATACCTTGGCCGTGATGCCTGTTTTACCAGACACACCGTTGATGGCATCAGCAAGAGCGCGAACATTTGCATCCCGTCCGCCGTCAACACCGAAGCTAACTGAACCTGAGACCAGGATAGGGTCTTCATTGACGCCTTTCAGCTTGAACGAGACCGCATCTGAAACAGCCTCAAACTGATCCGGGAAGCTGAGGTTTACACGTGTTTGTGCGTTCGCATACACCCCTGTTTCACCCTGTGCCGCATTGATGGACTGAACAATGTCATAAGCTGACTCGCCGCCATTCACATCAATCACAGCCGTGCCGACGTTACCATAGATGGTGAGGTCTTCTTCTTCACTCACCAGGCTGGCAGCATCAATCGCGCTTTGCCCGACAAGAGGACGGCCCGCGGCCTGGGTGACGACGTCATCACGATCGTCATTTGTGATTGTCAGGCTGACTTTGTCGGTAAAGGAATTGTTCCCTTGGGTATATATGATGTTGAAATCATATACATTTCCTGCACCGTCATCAGTCGGATTTTCGTTATCCAGATATGAGCGTGAAGTCACTTCACCTGTCTCATCATCAATCCGGAACAACTCAGCGTCTGTTCCTGACAGAGAGAATGTTCCGCCTGTGAAATTCTCTTTAAATGAGGCCAAAGCTTCAGAATGTCTATTTACCGGGATTTTTGTCTTTCCGCCTTCAACAGCAGTCATAGCGATATCAATTTCACCATTTGTCTGCTCATTTCCTGAAGTCTTTGTGACGTGACCTTTCATATCGACCATGGTCATCGTGTAAGTTTCGGTGAACACCACGGTTGTTGGAGCCGTGCTGTTAAACACTTCGATAGTGAAAGACGTTAAATCTATCGGGACAAACTCGCCATTGTTATCAACAGCCATTGACACATCAAACGTACCATCGAGATTATCCGTCAATGTAATTCCCTCTGGCGGCGTTCCACCAATAGCAAATCTACGGTTAGCAGCTGGAATAGTACTTACAGCACTGGCCGAAGTCATATTTGTCCGCGTTTCATCAAAGGTAAACGCAGCAGTCCCGGTGGGCTGGTTGGTCCGCAGAGTAATATTTGACGCCGCGGCAATGTCGCCAGATGCAACAGAGGAATCCTCGTTCAGAACGTTTGCAGGCGTCACATTATCATTATCAGTCTTAGAGACAACGTCGACTTCACCATCTACCGCACCTTCACCAGTACCGTCTGTAGCAATGATATTTGCTGTAAACGTGTGCTGAACAAATGGGTTGACCGTCAGTGTGACTGTTTCGGTATATAAAACTGTTGAAGTTGAGTTATCAAGGTACTCGATTTCAATAACTTGTGTTCCAAGGTTAATACCTGCCGGAGTTCTTGTTATTGTTGTTGTAAAATCAAACGAGTTTGCAACCGGAGCAAGGGATGCACCTGTTATACCGGGCGCCTTTATCCTCGTTAATCTATCACCTGCAGCCACAGCAGAGAGTGCTGAGATGGCACTGGTATTTGAGGTATCTGCTTGTGTGAACGTAAAGTTCGCGCCGCCACTCTCTTGGGCAGTGATAACACCTGTTGAAGTACCAGTCGTCGCGGTTGAACCTGCGATTGGCCCAGCTGTTACGCTGTTTGTTGTCGTGTCTCTAGCCTCAATCGTAACAGATGTTGTACCTACAACAACATTCGTCCCGGTATTGTCGGTTGTAATCTCCAGGTCGAATGTGCCATCCAAGTTATCCTGAAGAGCGACACCGGTTGTAGACGCCATGAAGAATGTAGTGTCTCCATCGAAACCAAGTGATGACCCCGCTGTACCAGCTGGCAATAAATCCGATTCTTCGACAAGAGCGACAGCTGTAGAGGCTGCTGTATTTGTTCTCAAAGACACATTTGTTGTATTCGCCCGTGCTGTAACTGCTGTAGGGTCGCCTACTGAAAGCTGGTCAGTTGTTGCAAATTCAGTACTGGCGTCAGTTACAGTCAGGTTCACTGTTTCTTCATATACCTGGTCGCCATCAGCATCACGTAGCTCAAACTCAACCTGCTGTGTTGGTGTACCTTCAGCAATACGTGGTGTTCTGTTGCCTGCTGTCCGCAGGATCAAATCACCAGTTTCTGTATTTACACTTGCACCGGTCAGTGCTGTTGTCACAGAAAATGAACCTGTGAAATTATCAGCATTCATCGTGCCGTCAGCATTGACAGTCATGCCCAAAGCTTTCGCCTGGTTCAGCAGATCTGGTGACAAATCTGAAATCTTCAGGACCGTGTTTGGAGAGTTGTCTGCTGTAGCAGATTTAATTGTGATATTGGAGATGCCGGTTTCATTCATCTGGTTCTTGACCGAAATAGTCATGTTTTCAGAGAATTTCACACCATCAGAGTTTGTGTAGACCACCTTGAATTGGAAATTATTATTTCCTGCCGCACTGGCGTTATCTTCAAAATCCAGTTCAGTCACGGTTGACGGAAGACGGATCTCGCCTGTTGCGCTGTTGATGTCAAATTTATCTACATCAACCGTCGAGCCAGTCTGACCATCAGCAGCTTCGAGGCTGAATGCGCCCGTTGTGCCTGTATCAGCTGTTACAAACGCTTTCAGAAGGTCAGTCGCAATACCAGTAACTGGGTTGTCAGACACAGTCTGGTTGATTGTATGGATTGAGATGACTTCATTTTCAAAGATGTCCACACTGACATGCGAGCCATTATTTTCAATATGGCTGGTCGCTGTACCAACAGCTTCCGGGGACGTTTCGTCAATAAGATAGTTCTCAGCATTCTGAACAGATGTCTTCAAGATGTATTCGCCAAGGCCGGTGGGCTTAACATCTTCAATAGACAAGGTTGCCGTATCATTTGGCTGGAACCCAACCTGGAATGTGGTGTCCAGGAAGCTACCATTGAGCATCTTCACGCCATTAAAGGTCGAACTTTCCGCGATTCTGTGGAGTTCTTCCTGAAGCGCACCTACCTCATTTTGGATAGCTTGTCGGTCTTGCCCCGTATAGACGCCGTTTGCAGATTGAACAGACAACTCACGCATCCTGTGCAGGATTTGTGTCACCTCTTCAATTGCACCTTCTGCCGTCTGTGTCAGCGAGATGGCATCCGCAGCATTTCGTATCGCTGCTTCCAGACCTTTAATCTGGGATGTCATCCGGTTGACAATAGACGCACCAGCTGCATCGTCTACCGCATGATTCAAACGTAATCCTGACGAAATACGTTCGAGTGCTTTGTTCATACCTTCTTCTTTATTCTTAAGATGGTATAGGGTCGTAACCCCGGCCATATTTGTATTAATCTTGCTCATATCGCTCGCCAATCCACAAAAGTTGGACACCCTGCGTTGTTGCAAATGCCGTGCCAACCGCACGCCGCTTCGCCAATTAATCTAGTCATATCGTCAAAACCTAAGCTAGCTGGTGGGCCGGCCTTAGCCTTTCTGACTGACACTCCCGGGTCTTTACCCCAGGCCGTTTCGAAGAACAGGTTTTGCATTGTGCTTTCTTCCACAATTAGTTTGACACAAGGGAGATGTTGCAATTGCCATGCCAAACTGCAGATGATGACTCAGAAACCGCCAGCAGCCATATGAATTTATTGATTTTTTGACAGATCGCCTATTCAGGCTGCTCAGCACGGCCAAATCCTGTCAGTTTTCTGACAATTTTTTGACAAACAGCGAGCTGTATAAAAAAAGAACGGACAGAGACTGAACCCTGCCCGTTCTGCTGTGGATATCCACAAAGAAAAAGTAGAAGAAATTACCGGATGTAATCAAACAAACTCTGCTGACCGATTTTGGCGAAGGCTTGCTGAGCGGCATCACGGTTTGTCAGTTGCGCCTGCAGCTCTGTCACCAGTTTCGCCAAATCCGCATCCCCCATCGCAGATATGTCCTTTGTCACCGCCAGCTTGCGAGACTGAATCACATCTGCCTGAATATCTGCTTTTGTCATCTGCGCCCCAACAACCGCCTGCTGGATAGATAAATGATCGATTGACGCCAGCAGATTTTCAATACCGCTGCCCAGAAGCTGATCTTCATCTGTCAGAATTCGGGTCCCGCCGACCTTCTTGCCATATTCATCAATAGTGGTGAATTCCAGATGATAATCAGCATCCTTATTTGCGATCTCCTGGCCTTCAATATGAATATCCTGCACCACAATGGTAGACGAACTTTCTTCAACAAGTGTGATCTTGCTGGTTTTCGGATCAAATTCAGCTGTAATACCGGTCTGATCTGATTTCGCGTTAATCGCTTCAGCCAGTTTTTCTTCTGAACCTTCGGCCAATGTTGCTTCTATTTGAACAGAGCCGAGGCTGCCGGTCAGGCTGAACGACCAGTCCTGATTCTGGCGCGGAAGTTTCAGGGCAATTTCTGCCCTGCGGTCAGCAGTGGCAATTTCATTAATTTCCCTGAGCGGATCGATGGATGCCATAACGCCATCGACAATTTCAAAGACACTTCTGCGCCCGTTCTGGGTTTCCACACGGCCAAAGACAGTCTCGCCATCAAGGCCTGTTGCCACATTCACATTTTCAGAAACCTGAACTGTATGCACACCGCGATCACCATTATAATGAACGCTGCCATCAGGGCTACGGACATAGGCTTGTTTATCTGTCTTATATCCAGAAAACAGACTTTCACCGTTTGCATCTTTGGTATTGGCCAAATCAACCAGCGTTTCGCGAAGGGCTTGCACCTCAGTCAAAATGGCTTTTCGGCTGAAACCGTCAAACACAGGGCTGCGGGCCTGTGTGGCCAATTCAGCGATTCTTGTCATTACTGACATCGCTTCATTAATGGTTTTATCACTGGCATCCAGGCGCAGCTGCGCTTTATAAGAATTTTCTTCAAACCTGCTTAACAGCTGTTCCTGTTCTTTGGCAGCAGACAGATTGGCCGCTACAACCGGATCATCTGATGCCCGCAAAATAGCTTTGCCAGAAGATATTTTTTCCTGCTTTTGCTGGATATCTTCGGTGAGCTTGCCAAACTGGCGCACCTGCTGGTCATTGAATAATTTTGTACTTACCTGCATCACCACCTCCGTTAGACGACATCAATCAAGGTCTGGAACAGCTCTCTTGCTGTTGACAGCACCCGTGCTGACGCCTGATAGGCTTGTTGGAATTCAATCAGGGCAGCAGCTTCACTATCCAGATTCACCCCGGAAAATTCAGCTTCAGATTCGATCGCTGCTTCTTTTGTGGCCTCCGCCCCGTCCAAAGCCTGTTCATTTGACCTGACTGAAGCGCCAACTGTTGCCACTATGGTTGAAAAAATCGACGAAAACCCGCCTGACGCTGTCCCGTTCATATCTTTTGATTGCTGGGCAATCATGGCATTCAGATTACGGGCATCCCCTGCCCCATTTTCAGTCCGCTGCAAGGTGAACTGATCATTCAAGGCTGTTTTGCCTTTAAGGTTCATCTGATACCCATCAAAGATGAAGCCATTTTCGTCATCCACAACACGTGTGGCAATCGAATGACCTGTCTGGCTGTCCAGGATTTCATACCGCATGGCATCATCCGACACCGCTTTGACCGTCAGCCCGCCCCGGTCAAGAACAGAGGCGATAAAGCTATCTGATTCTGTTGCAATCTGGTCATAGACAGCATTTACCGCCCTTGCCCCACTGCCTGTTGTGAAGACAAGCAAATCTTCTGCGGCAACATCCATTATACTGATGGTCTGGCTGGCCAGGCTGCTGGCTGTTGCGTTCACATCAACAACATCGCCTGTCAAACTTTCAACAGAGATACCTTGCCCATCCAATGTCAAGCGCAGGTCCGCTGTCTTCATCCCCAACGCGTTCTGAGGTTTATCAAAGGTCAGGGTGTGAACGGCCGGATCATATTCGATCACCACACGGCCTTCGGTTGTTGACGTAACAGTTGATGTCACAGACACGCCGGTTGGCAGAGACGGTGACGGGGTCACCCCGCCGGACGGGCCCATAGATATGGTATAATTCACATCATTGATGGTCAGGTTCAGATCATCCATTGATGATCCAGACATCAGCGCTGTGCTGGCGAACCGCATTTTTGTTGTGGCCAGGCCAAATAAAGCAGCGTTATCACTATTGCCTGAGATTTGACTGTCGCTTGTGACTTTGATCTTATCACCAGATAAGGTACCGCCGCCAATAATCTGCAGCTTTTTCTGGTCGTCAAAATAAGCAGTCAAACGCCCCTGTTCACCCCCGCTTATCTGCAGCTCGCCATCCTGCATTGTGATGTGATACGTCTCACCGGCAAAATCGACATACACCCCCTGCCCATCTGCGGGCATGGATTTCGCGGTTACAGAGTCAGACAATGCCAAGGTCGATTGCGCGCTGGCATCAACGAAATTAACCGCCCCCATTGCAAAGCTCTGACCATCCGTATTGGCTTCAATCTTCAGCTTATAAACCGGTGCGGCTGTTACACCTGTCACATTTGTTCCTGTTGCAACGCCAAAAGTTAAGGCTGGACCATAGCTGCCCCCTACACGATGGGCCAATGTATAGGTTTCGGTATTCGCGCCGGGGGTTTCATCCGTTATCTTTAACTCGCCGCCTTCGACTTCAAATTTATAACTATCTGCGGGCGCTCTTGATTCAAATTCCTGAACCAGATCAGCAAGCGAGAAATCACCAGCATTCACCCCAGCTGGGATCGTCATTTCAATATCAATGGTTCCATTATCGAATTTAAATTTGTCCCCAGACACAGCCGCAGCAAGAGCATCGCCCAATGTGCCCGCACCGGTACCTGGCGCAAAATAATCAACCCGCGCAATATCCACCGGATCAGAATAGGCTGTTGCAGTAACGCCTAAATCAGCGTTATTCACCAGACGGGCGGCTGCCTCAGTCAAGAGCTGGGCGGTTGTGACAGCAGTACCCAGACCATCACCGTCTGACATATCCACGGTAAGGTTCGTGCCTGCAACTGTCAGGCTGAGCGAATCCCCTGTTCCAGGTGTAGGATCAATAACTGTTGGCCCGGAAAAGCTGTAGATAACACTTTGTGGCTTAGCAGCGGCATCACCGCCAGACAAGCTGGCCAGAGGGGCTTGTTGGCGCAGCGCATCGACAAGGTTTTTCTGAATGGACGCTTGGGTAAGCTGATTTGCGCTGCCAGATGTCACCTCAGCTGAAAAAGAAACTGAGCTGTCACTGGTTGGCAAGGTGAGACCATAACGGCCTGCGGCTGCAACTGCGCGTTGACCATCATAGGATGAGTCATTCATATCAGCCGCGCTATTCACACTATATTGAATGGTCTTTTTGTCTGCCGCCTGATTTGAAGAAATGCTGATCAAGCCATTACGGGTTGTATCAGACATACTGTTTGATACAACACCAGCACCAGTAGTCAGCGAAAAGCTGTTTGCTGAATCAATTTCAACCAGACCAGAAAAACGTGCATGATCTTTGGTATTTCCTTCTCCGCCAAGCCTCAGGGCTGGTGCAGCCTCTCTGCCTTTCGCATCGACAATCTTGCTGGTTATCTGTGGAGCGGTTGAGGCATAGTCAGACAGGAAAATATCTTTACCATCAGCCTTTTCCAAAATAACGCGTTTCTTATTGCTGGATAAATGCGCTGTAATGCCGGTCCGGCTTGACTGGTCATTCAGAGCCGTCACCAAATTGGTCAGATCAGACGGCACAACACTTGCCGAAATGGCAATAGGGGTATCGTTATCCCCTTCAATTTTGAAGGCGACCGTTCCTGTGGCTGTCAGATCTGATAATTCCACACGCATATTGGCCCGGGCTGTGATACCCAGATGCTGGAGCTTGTCATTTAACAGCTCGGCCACGTCACTTGCTGCATCACCTGATTTCAGATCGACCGACGCGCTGACCCCGTTACTTAATGATATATTCACCGTCTGATCAGCTGCAGGGCTGAGGGGCATACCACCAAATTTGCCAACTGCAGATGCGCCTGTACCATCTGCCCCGATGGTCAGGCTGTGCATCCCGGATGCCCGATCAATGTCTATCTTCATCCCCCGGTAGGCAGGTTCAGTCTGATTCAGATAATTGCCTGTATACACCGCCTGTTCAGCAAAGCCATTTTCCGCTGTCATCAGCTCTGCCAGCTGTGTGTTGGTCAGAACGGTTCCGGCAATATGGCGCCCTTCTCGGGTGAAAATCTGTAAATCAGATGCCGCAACTGAATCCTTTACCGTCGCCCTGATTGTCCCGCTTCCAAAGGACAGTTTGGGGACAAAGGCGTCTGAATTATCAAAATCCCCTTTTGATGAGGTAAGTGTCAAAGACCCGTTTGCCCCACTGGCATATAAGCCATAATCCACCAAGGAGTTATTGCTGGCATCTGTTAGAACGCCTTTATTGAGCATGTCTGCCAGCTCTTTTGTATCTGCCCAGCGGCTGTCTGCTGTTGCTGAAGGAAAGGCTGTATTATAATTTACATTGAACGTAAACGGCCCGGCTGGCGTGGTATTGTCCAGCTTGAAACTGAGTTGCGTGAGATTAGGTAATTCTAGGCTGGACACCTGGAATTTTGCTGTCGCCTGCCGGGTAAGAGAGGTCAGTGACACTGGCCCAGAGCCGGCAGGGATTTCCGCAACAAGACCGTCCCGCATAAATTCAGAAGCTTCGATCGGAGAAGATGAGTTTTTCAGAACCTGATCAAGCTTTGGCAGCGATAGTTTGGCCTGAGGCGTAACAACCTCAACATCAATTTCTGCCTCAGATAAATTATCAGCATCTGAGATCACCAACAAATCTGACGCTGCGGCCAGTTGCTGGGGCTTATCAATAATAAACCGCATTGCTGAGGCCGCCCCTGTGACAGCAGATAAATGCAGTGTGTCACCAGCAGCAGCTTCGCCATTTACAGTTAATGTAAAACCGGGGCCAGCTATTTGACGTGATCCCCGTATCGGTCTGTCAAGTCCCTCACCAGACAGGGTCCAGATATCATCATCTTTTGAATAGGTCGCGGTGAGAGACGATAGAGGTAATTTTTCTGGGTTTGTGACCAGAACCTCACCACTTACATCACTTCTGTTTGCTACCCCTGTAGATAAGCTCAGGGTTTTATTAGCAAACATGTTTCCACCCGGCTCACCATCAAGGGTGATGCCCTGGCGATGCTGGTTGTTCATTTCCTGACTCATCAGCGCAGCCAGATGATCAATTTCTGTTAACGCCTCTGATACCGCTTTGTGCGCATCAATCAGCCCACCTGCCATACCAGCTGTAATTTGGTTGGTAGCAATATCATCACCACCTGATCTCACCACAGGCTGCAAGCTGCTACCTGTATTGCGGACCCCGACTTGCATGGCGTTTTTGCCCTCTACAATTGTCGGGCCTACACCAGACGAGCCAAGCTTGACCGTGACAATACCGCGGCCACTGTAACTGACTGTCAAATCTGTCAATTTTGCCAGATCAGTCACAGCTTTATCCCGCAGATCATAAATTGAATTGGGAGACTGGCCTGACTGGCCAGCAGCCATAATCCGGCCATTGATATCCGCCAGCTGGGTGCTGAGCAGATTAACCGTATCAATGGTCTCGCCCATCACAGATTCAGTATTCGACAGCAGCTGATTCAGCTGGGTCGCATAATTATTAAAGCCAGCAGCAAGTGACTTTCCCTGTTCAACCGCAACCGCCCGTGGGGCAATGTCACTTGGTGAGGCAGCGACTTCGCGCAGACTGTCAAAGAAGCTGGCAATTTGCGCGCCGAGATTTCCTTTATCCGGCAACAGCATATTTTCAAGTTCTTTGAGCTGATCAACAAACACATCCAGCTTTTGGAAACTTGATGTTGCTGTGCGTGCCCGATCCAAAAGATACTGATCAAACGAGCGGTTAATATCTGTTACACGAACGCCAAGGCCGGTTTGGTCAGGCAGGCTTGTAACACCGCCTTGTGAGCCGGTAACCTCTTCCAGGTTGGCCTCGCGACGCTTATATCCTTCGGTATTGATATTGGCGATATTCTGCCCGGTTACCGCCAGTGACTGGCGGTAAGAATTCAGTGCAGATTTGCCGACATCAAACAGGCTGCTCATCTTTTACTCCGCACCCTGATTGCCGCCAAGCTGGCGAACCAGCGCATCAGCAATCCCCAGATCCACAGAATTTGCCAATTGCTGGGCACGTTCCTGATCCAGAAGCGAGTTATATGTTTCTGTCCCTTTGTTGCCGAACAAGTCATCAGCCAGTTTGGTCTTGCGTGACTGTGCCAGAAACTGATTGATGAAAATCGCCTCAAACTGCTCAGCGACCTCGCGCAGATCGGCGCTCGTATCTGGCGTCTTGGTCAGATTCGCGGCCAGAAGCGGGTCAATTTTATGCATGATTTCCATAGCTATATTTCCTCCTCTTCTTCTGCTTTAAATGATCACCAGTTCAGCTCGCAAAGAGCCAGCTTCACGAAGGGCTTCCAGAATGGCGACCAAATCTGCCGGGCTGGTCCCTACAGCATTAATCGCCTCTACAATTTCAGACAGCTCGACACCTGGGTCGAACATGAAGGCCCGGGCAGGCTCCTGGTCAACCGTGATATCTGTATCTGGCGTTTCCACAGCTTCACCAGGAGCAGCAACAACAGCCCCATCTGCAGCAGCAACAGCGTTCTGCTGGGTCACGGTTGGGTTTTCATCTACCCTTACAGTCAATGAGCCATGCGTGACAGCAGCAGGCGTAACGCGCACATCTCCGCCGATCACAACCGTACCTGTACGCGCATTCACGACCACCTTGGCTGACTGGCGTTCTGGTTCAATTTCGATATTTTCGAGCATGGAAATGAACGATACTTTCTGCGATGGGTCCATAGGTGCGCGCACCTTTACAGACCGCGAATCCAGAGGCACAGCGATACCGCCGCCAAACACATCATTAATGGCTTCGGCCACCTGATTCGTGATCGAAAAGTCGCCCTGATGCAGGTTTAAGATCAAATTATCTGTATCCAGAAAACCTGTTTCAATCAGACGTTCCACGGTACCCCCGCCAGGGATCCGGCCAACTGTCGGTACATTTACAATCAGCGAAGAGCCGTCTGCACCCTCAACACCAAGCCCGCCAACCAAAAGATTGCCTTGTGCAACTGCATAGGTTTCGCCGTCTGCGCCAAGTAACGGGGTCATTAACAAGGTACCGCCACGTAAAGATTTTGACTGGCCGACAGTCGATACGGTGACATCAAGCCGCTGGCCAGGCTTTGCAAAGGCAGGCAGTTCAGCTGTCACAATCACAGCAGCTGAATTTTTGCCGTTCAAATCAAGAACTGACCCTGTGGTCACGCCAAACTGGCTGATGAGGGACTTCATGGACTGCAGCGTCAAGGTGGAGCTGCCGTCGCCTGTTCCCGGCAGACCAACAACAAGACCATATCCAACCAGCTGGTTTGCCCGCACACCAGCGATTGAGGTTAAGTCCTTCAGCCTGTCTGCCTGCGCTATATGCGTTGAGAGCAGCATCAGCATCACAGCTGTCAGCTTAGCTAAAAATATGGAAACCGGTTTCATTGTTCTGGTTATCCTTTATCTGCCGCCCTAGAAGGGTGAAATGGTCCGTATAGCCCGGCTGAGCCAGCCTGGCTTGGATGAATCTGCAACTGTGCCTGCGCCGGTATAGCTGATTTGCGCATCTGCCAGACGGTTGGACGGCACGGTATTGCCTGCTGAAATATCCTCTGGACGGACAATGCCGCTGACCCGGATATATTCCTTGCCATTATTCAAGGTCAGTTCTTTCTGCCCCAAAATACCCATATTCCCGTTTTCAAAAATGCGAACCACAGTTACAGACAAACGACCCGTCAGTGAATTTGACTGGGCCGCATTTCCAGATCCGCTAAATGATTGTTCTGTACTGCTGGTCAGGCTGTTGCCGGCAGCACCATTTGCCAGGCCGCCGGTAAGCAGATTAGGCAGCCCAACAGGCAGGCCAAGCTCAAAGGAATCTGATTTTGACGCTGCTGCTGATTGGGCCTTTGTTGCGGCAAATACCTCGTTAAAATCAACGGTCAGAATATCACCAACCTTGCGCGCACGCCGGTCTGCTGAAAACAAACCAGACTGGCCCTGTTGATAAATCGCACCTGATTTATCGGTATTTTCAGAGGCCAATTCAACAGTCGGAAACACTGGCTCAAATGCCGCACTCGCCGTATCCTCAACATATGTTGAGCAGGCAGACAAACCACAGCACAGGCCAAGGGCCAAAACAGAAGAAGACATGCGTGTAAACATCAGATAGCAGCGTCCCTATCAGAAGAGAAAATTACAGATTCTGTGCGATGAAACGCATCATCTCATCAACAGATGTGATCGATTTTGAGCTCACCTCATAGGCGCGCTGGGTTTCGATCATATCAACCAGCTGCTGGACCACATTTACATTTGAACCTTCTAATGAGCCTTGCAAAAGCTTGCCGAACCCTTCTTCAAAGGGGTTGGCGACCACAGGCGGACCACTGGAAGGGGTTTCAACAAGGAAACTCTCGCCAATCGGCTCTAAGCCCTGGCGATTGGCAAAGTCAGCCAAAGTGAGCTGACCAATCTCATCAGCCTCAACAGCCCCGGCAACCTGAACCGAGACAAGACCATCCTGAGAGATGTTAATTTGGGTAACCCCTTCAGGAATTTGAATCTCAGGCTGGACAACATAACCTGACTGGGTAGTCAGCGTGCCGTCTGCAGAACGTGCAAAGGTCCCGTTACGGGTATAACCAATACGGCCATCCGGCATCAAAACCTGAAAAAAACCTGACCCTTCAATCGCAATATCAAGCGCATTATCTGTTGCAATGATGCTGCCTTGGGAATGTTGTTTGCTGGTATTCAGCAGCCGGGTACCGGCACCAATTGAAAAGCCAGACGCTAAATTGGTATCTTCAGATGTCTGTTCACCAGAGGGACGAATAATCTGATAAAGCAGGGTTTCGAAATTCGCCCGATCGCTTTTAAAGCCTGTAGTGTTCACGTTCGCCAGATTATTGGCGATAACCTGCATTTTCGTCTGCTGTGAATTCAGGCCGGTTTTGGCCACATGCATCGCATAGGTTGACATCGAAAGACCTCATATACTGTGTTAGGCGCGGGAAATTGCCCGCCACAGAGGTCATGCAAGCCTTGTGCCAGTTCACAAACGTCAGATTTCTGACGGTGTTCAGAACAAAATATATACGGATAAAAGTAAGACTTTGCCGCCAAACTGAATTAACTGTTTGGCATCCTCAATAAGGAGGCTGTTCCTTGATCAAGGTCAGAAGCCATTTTGATCAGCTTCATATTCATCTCATAACTGCGCTGATAACCCATAGAGGCAACAAGCTCGTCAATCACATTGACGTTACTTTCTTCAATATAGCCTTGTTTCACATTCACATTCTGATCAGTGACAATTCCAGACCCGTCTGCCGGGCGGATTTCACCATCATCATCTTTGCGCAGCTGAACCCCTTCACCAGACACAAGGCCGATAGACCCAACCAGCTGGGTGACGCCTGGCTCACCATTCATCGGCTCGATCAATAATTTGCCATCTTCAGCCACAATCAGCTTGCGGAAGGGGGGCACCTGAATAGGCTGCAGCGTTTCTGACAGAATAACCGCCCCGTTCCCATTCACCAGATTGCCTTCCATAGATACAGACATATCCCCCCGGCGTGTCAGTGATACATCCATGCCCTCACGTTTTGTCACGAAATAGCCCGGACCATCGATCGCCAAATCGGTCTGCAATTGGGTTGACCGCATACGGCCTTGTTTTTCATCAAAAGTGCCACTGCCTGTGGTGATCGCAAATACACGCGAGTCCAGCTGATCTTCAGCCTGAAGATAAAGTGATCCAAAGCTGTCATACACATCACGCCGGAAGCCTGTCACATTCATATTAGACATATTCTGCGCGCTGATCGCCTGCTTGCGCAGAGCGATATCCAGCGTGTGCAGTGACATGTGGATCATCTTATCCATATCTGAGGTATCCTTTGTCCGGCCTGTTCATCTGATCCCAAAACTCAGTTCAGCTTAGCCTCTGATCTGAATAATTGTCTGAGTCAGCGTTGTTGTGGTCTCAATCGCTTTTGCTGAGGCCTGGAAGTTCCGCTGAGCGGTAATCAGATTCACAAGCTCTTCAGTAATATCGACGTTGGACCGTTCAAGAGACCCTGACAGGACAGTACCAAAGCCCTCAGCCCCAGCTTCACCAACCTGGGCGTTACCAGAAACCGCGGTCGCTACATATGTCGCGTTACCAATTTGCTTCAGGCCGTTCTGGTTATTAAAGTTGGCCAGAACAATTTTACCCAAAGGATTATTTTGACCATTTGTATAGTTCGCCCGCACCGTACCAGACGCATCAATTTCAAGCCCGTCAAGGCGACCGGATGTGAATCCATCTTGGTCAATAGACAGCACTGAGAAGGGCTGAGCAAATTGCGTTGAGGCACTGAAATTAATATCGATGTCTACGGACACCCCTTCGGTTGACTCATAGCTGACCACATTTTTCGGGCTGAGCAGCTTACCTGTTTTATCAAAGGTCAGCTCGCCTTCATCAATATATAATGGATAATAATCATCAACCATCGGGTCTGGAGCTGTGGTGACAACTTCACCTTGTGCATTCACAAAAAGCTTTGCGCCATCTTCATTTTCAGCCTGAACAATATTGTAAATTTCAGGCACAGAACCCACACCCAAAGGCACTTCATCCAAGCCAAGACGCGCCGCGCCTTTCACCTTGATGGTTGAATCACTTCCTGTTGTTCCTGTTGTGAAAACAAAATTATTATTTTCACTTGAATAACGGACAGTTACCCCGCCAACAGTCGCGCCTGTATTTGGATCCATAATCTGATTGATACGCTTTTCAAGAGCTTCAGCAAGGGTCGAGCCGACATAAAAGCCTGAAGGCACCTCAACAACACCATTGATGCCGTTCACAGATACGTTGAACCGGTTGTCACCATCAACACTGGACAGACGGAAGACTTCGGTCAAATCGTCATTAGCAATGCCGCCAACAGCTTGCGCTGCTGATGACGCCAGGCCTTTGGCAGCGGTAAAGTTTGTATCTGCCTTTGTCCCGCCAACACCCATCAGATGGTTATCGCCTGTATCCAGTGCGGTTGTGTCTGTGACTGAACCATCTGTTGTGCTCAGTGTGTAGCGGCCAACCTGAATATTTGAAGCCGACTGATCAGTGGTGACGCCCAACGCTTTGTTGGCGTCAATCCGCTCACCAGTTGTGCCGCTGGCAAAGGTGAAGGAACGGGTATCAGAATTATAATTCACCTTGACCCCATAACGTTTGTCATTCAGCTGAATTTCTTCACCATCTGCAACAAACGCTTCTGCAGAAAGGACCTCACCCCCGCGGATCAGGACTTCTTCGGCATCCCCTTTTGCAGGAATGCCAAGGTTATTCGTATCTTCAGCTGAATCAGCACCATAGATGTTGAAAGAATTGAAGTTTGAATTTGTACCTGTGCCGAGAATGTTTCGCTCAACAGTGAATTGCAGACGCTGATTCACCGCATCATATTTTACCTGGATAGGCGGATCTTTTTCATCCACCCAGTCTGTAGTTGTATTAACCACAGCGTTGGTGCCGTCTGTGATCCCTAAAACTTCTAATGAATCCATTGTTGGATCAGTACCAACAGCCTGTGTAAGCGTAAATTCAGCAGAATAGTCTGAGAAAATGCCTTTATTGGATGCTGAGACCGTATCAATTGTCAGCGTTAGATCGTTCGCTGGTGACGCGCCGCCAAAGGCAGAGAATATGTTACCGGACAGTGTCAGTGTATCGGTAGCCGCATAGCCTCTTCCCGCATTTGTGATCGTGACACCGGTGATTACGCCAGCAGCTACGGTTAACTCAACAGTGGCGTCTACTCCGGTACCTGAAGTTGAAATGCTGCTCGCCGGAACTGTGATTGTTCCGTTGGCTGTTGCCGGAACCACGCCAGCTGGCAGCGGCGGATTGAAGGTCGTGATTTCGTTCAGGTCATTGATGTTTTTGTTGGTGTAAAAATGCTTTCCGTCAGCACTTTTTTCACGCAGGACAATATGCTGGCTGTTAAAATTATCTTTGGCGCCGTCATAGACATTCTCAGAACCTTCAAAGAATGCTTCAACTGTCTCAGATTCATCACTCATAACATAGAGGTCTGTTTCTGCCAGCGTGAAGTCATCATCAGGGAAATCAAGGCCTGTTGTGTTGATTTCAATATAGTTTGCCCCGGCTGTTTCGCCTGAAGCGACATTATTGATGGTAAATTCACGGCCATTGATGATGTCTGAATCTGCCAATTCACCAGCAATCGTGAAATCACCGGCAAGGCGAATCTTATTATTTGCCGCAAAGCCGCCCATCAATGCTGATGTATCAGCTGGTGTTGCTGTGTCCGCAAAATACACCCGCAAGGTATTCTGGTTAGAGTTGTAAACCACAGAATTTGTGCCCGCCCCTGTGGTTGCTACCTGCTGCTGGTTGTCATACACGCTCAGAGACGGCCGGTTTGCATACATGGAATAGACCATGTATTTCTCGCTGTTTGTCAGTGAGGTACCGGTAATTCCTGCCGTATTTGTTGCATTTGACGTTGTATGGTCAAATTTCACAATCTGGGTCTTTTCAAAAACCGCTTCCATCTCATCGCCTCTTGCGCGGGCGAACAAATCTGTGGACACGCCAAGTGCACTGGCATTGTCGACCGTGTCAGTGGCATCAACAGCGTATCGGTTCAAGGATTCGTTAATTCTGGCTTGCGTGTGAGCCAGGAACTGTTCTCTGGTGAAGTCAGGTGAGGCGCCAGATAGCGTAATATTCTCTACATCAGACACAAAGCTGTCTGCCAGAAGGTCAACTTCAATTGGTGTTGTCAGACCTGTTGATGAGCCATCCTGATTCAGTTTGAACAGATTGATGTTCAATGTGTCGTCCACATTCTGGACAATCTGGACTTTACTGTCATCGCCATAAGCTTCGTTAATGGCCCGTTCAACTTCAGCTGCCAATTGTGTGGCGTTATATTTGCCTGGACGGATATCGATATTCACAGGCTGATCCCCGTTATCGACATTTACAGTCAGGAAATTTTTTCCCCAATAAACCCGGCTGTTGCCATCACCACTCTCGCGTGTAGCTTTGAACTGCGTCGGGTCGGTGACAATCTCAACCAACCGGTCACCTTCCTCACCAAAATCAAATTCGGCTTGCTCACCTCTCAATTTCGCCGGCTGTGAGGGGATCAGCTCTTGCTGATCATCAAGCTTATACAGCTTTGAGCCCTTACCTTCTAAGAAATAGTTATCATCAGGCACATCTGTTGTTTGACGGCCGAACCGGTCAATGTAAAGCTGGCGGCCATTATCGTCCACAGCAGAGACCAGATCAGGTTCAATAACCGTATCATTGATCACCAGACGGGTATCATATTTGTTGGTCGCATCTGTTGCGGATGCTGACTGGGTCTTAATGAAATACATTGTCGCGATCGTTGGGTTACCCAAATCATCAAAGATCGTGATTGATGTCGAATTGGTAAAGGTATTGGGGTCTGCAGGATCAAAGGTATAGCCATTTTCGAATTCAGGCCTGTCGGTGACCACATCAGCACCCGCCGGGACATTGACCCCAAGAGAGATATTGCTGGTTGCCCGCGGATCACCAGAGGTGACAGGCAATTGCAGCGGAACCGCGCTCTGCAGGTCTTTTGCTGTCACCGAACCATCATCGTTAACAGGATAGGTTAACAGATACTGGCCAGCTGAATCCACTACATAGCGATCATTATCCACATTCAGCGAACCATTTCGGGTATAGACGGTCTGTGCTGAAGTCAGTGACGGCTTCAGTGCAAAAAAGCCCTGACCGGAAATCGCCAGGTCAAGTGCGTTCAGTGATGACGAGATGTTACCTTGGGTGAACTGCTGCTTAATCCCCTTCAAAATCGTCCCAGAGCCGATTGATGATGACGAATTCTGCAAAGGTGATGTTGCAAAAATATCGCCGAATTCAGCCACACTTCTTTTAAAGCCTGTGGTGCCAACGTTAGCGATATTATTAGAGGTTGCAGAGATATCAGCCTGTGAACCATTCAATCCGGTAAGTGCGGTATAAAATGACATGTTTTAGTTCTCCAAGAGACGCTCGGGTCTTTTTTTGTTTGCTGTCCTAAAGCCGGTTCAGTTCAGGACATATGCATCATCATCAGGGGTAGATAGAGCAACTTATGTGCCAGAAGTTTTAACAACCTTAATTATGACGGAAGCGCACAACTTCATTCACATTAATGTCGCCATAACCTTTCACATCCAGCATGACGCCGTCTGCTGAACTGGTCGAAGCGGCCAACACCTCGCCAAAGACAGATGTGGACACCCCTTCAAGCCCCGCGCCCTGATCAGCAAAAGCTTCAACATTGATGTATTCATTATTGTCCAGAACATCCTGCGGAATATCATCCCACGCAAAGCCAGCCAGGCCAGCCGGTTGTGCGCCTAATTCTTCAACATGCAGGATATCCCCGTTCTGAGACGTGAACACTACATTCGTCGTGCCAGACGCCGCGGGCAGGTCAATCACCCCATGCACGCTGCCATCCCCGTCAGGATGAGCTTGCGTACCTGGTACCAGAACCGAATTCCCCAGCATATTCGTCGCAGTGGCAATCCGGAATTCAGACAGCTGGTTAGAGATTCCTTTTAAGGACTGACCCATATCAGTGATCCCTGTCACAGTTGAAAACTGTGCCATCTGGGCAATGAAATCCGCATTTTCCATTGGTGCAAACGGATCTTGGTTCTGCAGCTGTGTCGTCATCAGCT